>JBEELT010000056.1:0-11603 GCA_041167995.1 Verrucomicrobiota bacterium
CGGGGTGTCAAAGTATGCCACCAGGTACTGCGGGCGCAGGATGCCGGGGGTGTTGACCACGCCGCGGTCCGCGGCGTCCTTGGCGGCGTCGAAGGCCACCTTGGTGGCGATGTCCTTGTGCACGGCGCGGGCTTGGGTCGGGATCAGGACGCCCCGGGCATCGAAGATCGGGGCTTCGTTCCCGGCGACCTCGAGCTGGACGTAGTAGTAATCGGGCTCCTTGTGGAGGACGTCGCGCTTCACGATGTCCCCGGGCAGGTAGAAGAGGACGGAGCGGGGCTGGTTGGCCTCGATGGTGAGGACCGTCGCCGAGGCGCGGTAGTAGTTCCAATCTTCCGGCTTCTTGGAGGCAGTCTTGTAGACTTGGGTGACGGTGACCTTGACCTTATCGAGCCACTTCTTGTTGAGGGCCTTCGGATCGGGGTTGTCGCCCGCCATCAATTCGACCTGCATGCGGTTCCATTTGTTGACCTGACCGCCCAAGGCCGTCTGGGCGAACTTGACGTCGCGGACGAAGACGGGGGATTTGTCGTTTTTGGCGGCCGCGGGGGCGGCGTTTTGAGCGAAAGAGACGGAGACCGGGATGACCATCGCCCAGAGGAGGGCAAAAACAGCTCGGAACTGGGGCATGGGACAAGTGGAGTTATTCAGACAGAAGGTAGTGGCAAACGCAAAAAATCCACCCCGGGAACATTCCTCTATTGCAAATAACTTGCATCTGAGAGTCTGCTTGGTTTGACTCATCTTTCATGCTAAAGTTGACCCTCCAGATTTGGCTCGGGGCACTGGTCGGAACCGCCCTGTTCGCCGCTCCCCCGCCGGCCCAAATCGTCGCGAGTTTCTCGATCGTGGATGACTGGACCCAGGTGCTCGTTGGTCAAGCTATCCGGCATCAAGCCCTCGTGCCCGCAGGCAGCGAACTGCACGGCTTCCAACTGGGCGCCAACGAAGCCAAAGCCTTGTCCGCGGCCCAACTGATCGTCGGACTGAGCCCGGCCAGCGAACCCTGGTTGGCCGACTGGGTGAAAGCTCATCGGCGGGAGGCCTCCACTGTCTGGCTCCAATCGGAGGAAAAAGACGGCGCAGCCGGCGACCCGCATCCCTGGACAGACCCCTCGCTGGTGATGGGTTTTGTCACCAAACTTGGGGTCGCCATCCAAGGAAAATTTACTGGTGTAAATACTCAAGTTGTTGTTAATCAATATCTTGTGAAAGTAAAGGCCCTCGATGCCGAACTGAGGGAAGCCTTCGCCACCCTCCCCGCAGACCGGCGTAAACTTATTACCCAGCACCCGAACCTGGGACGCCTCGCGCAACGTTACCAACTGCAGATCGTCGGGACCATCCTGGAGAGCCCATCCGCGGAAGCCGCCGACCCCTCGGCCCGGCATTACTCCCGCCTGCTGGGGCTCATCCGCGCCGAGAAAATCCGGGTGCTGGTCACGGACGAAGGCCAGAACGAGAGTATCGCCCGCCGCCTTTGTCAGGATGCTGGGCTATCCCCACCGTTGGCCCTGAACTTCGAGTCCCTTGCGCCCGCCGGCCAGCCAAGCGATGATTGGTTGGGCATGATGCGCCATCAGACGGGCAAACTCCGGGAGGCCTTGTCGCGACCATGAGCGGCCGATTCGCCGGTCTCTGGGAGCAGTTCCATAGCGCGATCTTCGGGGTCCTGCCGCGGTTTCCTTATGCCGCCGCGGAAACCCCGGCGGCCGGGCCCGCCATCCGGGCGGAGGGGCTGACCGCCGCCGCGCGCCCCGACGGGCCGGTGGCCTTCACCGACGTGGCCTTGGAGATTCCCGTCGGCTGCCGCGCCGCGCTCGTCGGACCCAACGGCTCGGGTAAGTCGACCTTGCTGCGGGTGCTCTCGGGGCTGACGCCCGCCCGGGCGGGCAAGGTCGAGGTGCTGGGCCGCGCTCCTGCGTTGGGTCGCCGCCGCGTTGCCTACCTGGCGCAACGGCCCGACCTAACACCCTATTTCCCGCTCACCCTGCGCCGGCTGGTGCAGATGGGCAAATACGCCCATCATGGTTGGTTCGACGAGTGTCGCCACGGGGACGCCGATGTCGACCAGGCGCTGCGGCTGCTCGAACTGGACGACCTCGCCGAGCGACCCGTACACGCGCTCTCGGGGGGCCAGCTGCAGCGCGGCCTACTCGCCCGCGCTACCGTGCAGGGAGCGGAGCTGCTGCTGCTGGACGAGCCCTACGCCGCGCTGGACGCCGCCAGCCGGGCCATCGTCGAGCGCTTCCTGGCGGAACGACCGGCGGGCCTCACCGTGGTGATGGCCACGCACGACCCGGCCGACGCGCGCCGTTCGGACCGGGTGCTCGAACTGCGCGGTGGCGCGCTGCGCCTGCTCCATGATTGCGCCGGACACGACCACCGCCATGCTTGAACCGCTGCTCGCCCCGCTGCGCGAGGACTTCTTCCTCCGCGCCCTCGCCGCGGTCATCCTCGGCGGAGTGACCTGCGCCTGCCTGGGGGCCTACGTCGTGCTGCGACGCATGGCGTTCGTGAGTACCGCCCTCACCCACTCCATCCTGCCGGGCATCGTCGGGGCGCTCCTCCTAGGCTGTTCGCCCTACGCCGGGGCGCTCGCGGCGGCCCTGCTCACCGCCGGCGGGACGGCCTGGCTGGCCTCGCGACGCGGCACCAGCGAGGATAGCGCCATCGGCGTGATGCTATCCGTGATGTTCGCCGCGGGTATCGCGTTGATGCAGCAGGCGCGTTCGTGGCGCGACTTCGGCGGGCTGCTCTTCGGGAGCGTCGTCTCCGTCGGACCGGAGGATCTCCTGGCGATCGGCCTCACCGCAGCGGTGGTGCTGCTGAGCCTGCGGGCCCTCCACAAGGAACTGGAGCTGGCATCCTTCGACGAGGAGTACGCGCGGTTGCTGGGCGCGCGGCCCGGCCTGATGCGCGCGGTGCTCCTCGGGCTCGTCGCCGTCGGCGCCGTGGGTTGCGTCCGGCTGGTCGGGGCGCTGCTCACGACCGCCCTCTTCGTGATTCCGGCAGCGACCGGCGTGCTGCTCGGGCGCACGTTGGCGGGGGTGATGGCGTGGGGCGCCGCGGTGGCGGTGCTCGGCGGCATCGCCGGGCTCTACCTCTCCTACCATGTGCCCAGCGTCCCGTCGGGCGCCGGCATCGTACTCTGTTGCGCGTTGCCTTACCTGCTGGCGCGCGTGTTCGCCCCGCGCCGCTGATCAGACGCGCGGCGGCCGCAGCGCGAGCGGCGGACCGAGGACCTCGCGAGCGACGATCGCCTGACGCATCGCGGCCGAGCCACGGAACTGCATGCGGGACAACGCGCGGGCGGGCCGAGTGACCACGAGGGAGGAAGCGTCGAGATGAACGGCGGCGACGGGGGCCGGCGGGGCCGGCTCCTCCTCGGGTCGCGGCACCACGTTGCGTACGCGCCGCCCACGCCGCGGCACGGGCGGGGGCACGGCGATCGGAGCCGGCTGGCCGGCCGACCCCTTGATCTTGCCGGCAACCCAGACCGCGAACGCGACCAAGCCGATGACGACCTTGATGACGAGCGCCAGATCCATGCTCAGGCCTTGGCGCCGGGCGCGGGACCGTCACCGGCGATGCCCTTGCGCATGTCGGTGTCGGAACGGAGATTCTCGAGACGCTGGAAATCCATGTAGCCCATGCGACCGGAACGCAGCGCATCGGCGAGGGCCTGTGGGATCTGGGCTTCGGCTTCGACGACGCGGGCGCGCATTTCTTCGACGCGGGCGCGCATTTCCTGTTCGAGGGCGACGGCGGCCGCCCGGCGGATTTCCGCCTGCGCCTGGGCCATGTTCTTGTTGGCGTTGGCCTGGGCTTCCTGGAGCATGGCCCCGATATTGTCGCCGACATCGACGTCGGCGATGTCGATGGACATGATTTCGTAGGCGGTGTTGGCGTCGAGGCCGCGCTCAAGGACGGTCTTGGAGATGCGGTCCGGGTTCTCGAGGACGATCTTATAGCTCTCGGAGGAACCGATGGTCGTGACGATGCCTTCGCCGACGCGCGCGATGATGGTCTCCTCCTGGGCGCCGCCGACGAAACGGTCGAGGTTGGTGCGCACGGTCACGCGGGCCTTCACCTTCACCTGAATGCCATCCTTGGCCACGGCGTCGATGGTGGTGCGGCCGCTGGCCGGATTCGGCACGTCGATGACCTTCGGGCTGACGGAGGTAAGGACGGCCTCGAGCACGGACTTGTTCGTGCCGCGGGTGGCGATGTCGATCGCGCAGGCGCGGTTCCAGTCGAGGTGCAGGCCGGCCTTCTGGGCGGCGATGAGCGCCTGCACGGTCTGCACGATGTTGCCGCCGGCGAGGTAGTGCGCATCGATCTTCTCGACGTCGACCGAGAGGCCGGCCTTGGTGGCGGCGATCTTGGCGTCGACGATCACGCTGTAAGGCACGGCGCGCAGACGCATGCCGACGAGGTCGAAGATGCCGACCTCGGCGCCAGCGAGACGGGCGCGCACCCAGACGGCGAGGAAGGAGAGCAGGAAGAGGACGAGCAGGAGCAGGGCTCCGGCGGCGATCCAGATGACGACGTTGGGGATATCCATGTTGGTAAGGGAAAGGGGAAGGAAGGTTCAGCGCGCGCGGCGGACGCTGACGCGGCCGGCGCCGGCTTCGACGACGACGACGGCGGCGGCGCGTTCGACGAAGCCGTCGAGCGAATAGGCCTCGAGCAGGGCGCCGTCGACCTCGACGGTGCCGGAGGGGGCGAGCACGGTCACGGCCTTACCGGTCTTGCCGACGTAGACGGCGAAGCCCGCGGCGGCGGGGACGGCGGCGCCGGCGTTGGTCGTCTGGTTCATCATCGCGCGGCCGGCGGCGGTCGCGGGGAGCAGGCGGCGGAACGCGACGAACTCGAGGCCGAGCACGACGAGGAAGCCGAGGGCGTAGAGGAGGCAGGTGACCCAGCCGGCTTCGGCGGCGAGGTAGATGCCGGCGAAGGAGACGGCCGCCCCGAACAAGCCGATGATCATGGTAGGGAGGAAGAACTCGGCGGCGATGAGGATGAGACCGGCGACGACGAGGCTGGTGGCGAGCGTCAAGGATGGGGCCTCGGTGGCGACGGCGGCGAGCAACATGTCCCGAGGCTAGGACGGAGGGCCCGTTCTTCCACCTTTTTCCGCCGGGCCACGGTTACAAAATCCGGCCGACCTTGGAACGGCCGCTTGCGGGGCGAGCCCGCCTGGGGTAGCAACGAGACATGAAGAAGAAGCCTCCGGCCTCCCGCCAGACCCACGTCAAGCAACCCCATGAGGTGATCCAGGACGCGCTCCTCCTCGCCGGTCGCAAGGCCGGCCCAGACGAACAGCTCGAGGCCCACGGCCGCATCGCCAAGCAGCTCGGGGTTTCCGCCTCGATGCTCTACAAGTGGCGCCAGCCCGCCGAGCGCGGCAGCGGCTCGCCCAACCCCCTCGAGCGGACGGCCCAGCTGCTCGCCGTGACCGGCGACACGCGGATCGTCGATTGGCTGGCGCACCGCGCGGGCGGACACTTCGTCCGCGACGAAGCGGGCGAAGCCCCGACCGCGCTGCCGCGCGCCGCTAACGCCCTGGTGCGCGAGTTCGGTCTGCTTATCGCCGAGGTCGTCGACGCGTCGGACGACGAGCGCATCACGCCCGATGAGTCGCAGCGACTCCGCGAGAAGTGGAACCTGCTGCGCCGCCGCACCGAGGACTTCGTCCGCCGCTGCGAGCAGGGCGATTACGGCCGCGGCGCCTGATCGATTTCGCTTCCCCCCGACCGCGGTTCCCGTAACCAGAAGCCATGGCCGACTTCACCATCCGCACCTACGGCGATCCCGTCCTGCGGACGCCGGGCGAGCCGGTCCGCGAATTCGGCCCGGCGCTGCGCTCCCTCGGCGACGCGATGCTCGTCGCGATGCGCAAGGCCAAGGGCATCGGGCTGGCCGCGCCGCAGGTGGGCCTCGGGCTGCAGTTGTTCGTGGCCGACGTCCATGACGAGGAGCACCCGCCGCTGCTCGACGGCCGGCCGGTCGCGGCCGACGCGATCATGCCGATGCTGTTCGCCAACGCCGAGGTGACGGTGCCGGCGGGCGAGGCCGAGGTCTACACCGAGGGCTGCCTGTCGTTCCCCGGTATCACCGGGGACGTACCGCGCGTCGAACGGGCGGTGGTCCGCTTCCGCGACGTCGACGGTGCGCCCCACACGCTCGAATGCGCGGGACTGCTCGCGCGCTGCGTCCAGCACGAGCATGACCATTGCCAGGGCGTGCTGTTCATCGACCGCATGACGCGGGCCCACCAGCTGCTGGCGGCGACGAAGGTGAAGAAACTGCAGCGCGAGACGAAGGCGGAACTGAAGGCGGCCCGGAAGAAGGGGTGAACCTCACTTCGCGGCCGGCTTGACGGGCGTCGCCGGGACAGCGGGCGCCGGCGCGGCCGCATCGATCCGCAGCAGCAGCTGGCCGACCTCGGCCGGCTTGGCGCCGGCGGGAACGGCGACCACGTCGAAGGCGCGGGAGTAAGGCGAGGGCTTGGCCTTGGTCGCCGGGTCGGCGGCCAAAGGTGCCGGCGCGACCTTCCAGGTGAGCCGCATCTTCTCCGGCAAGGCGGGGTCACCGCCGAGGACGGCCGCCAGCGCTTCCGCGACGGGCACGGATAGGCCGACGTTCCGGAGGTTGATGTAGCGGAGGAGCGCGACGCCGAGGGGCGAGGCCTCCCGGTCGAAAACGGCGAGCGCCTCGGCGGTGCCGACCAGACGACGCAGCAGGTTGCGTTCATCCTTGAGGGCGAAGGCTCCGGTGAGGGGTTTGGCGTGCAGTTCCGCAGGGCCGAACGTGGTCAGGGCCACCTCGCAGCCGACGAGCCGGAGCGTGTGGGCATCGGCGAGGTTGACCACGAGCAGCGCGAGCGAGCCATCGGTGGCCAGTGGGTAGACCTCGGCCCACGCCACGGCGACTTGGTGAACTCCGCCCGGCTTTTTCCAATCCTTGGCGAAGGCCGTGGTCCCCTCAGCGGGATTGACCAGGAAGGCGTAGCCGGCCGCGGGCGCAGGCGCGAGGCCCTTGGGGTCCACCTTGACCCACGCGTCCCGCAAGCCGTCGGCGAGGGCCGGAGAGGCGACGACCTTGCCGTCGGCGAGCTGGGTGACGGCGCCCACCAGATGCACTTGGGCGAAGCCGCCATCACGGGCGAGCTTCTGAAAGCGGATAGCGACGAGGTTCAGCGAATAGCCCCACTCCGTCTGCGCGAGGTCTCGACCGAGCGCCACGGCCTTGGTCTGCTCGGCGTGACGGGTGGTGGCGAGGGCGCGAAGCCGGGTGAGCGAGGGCTGCGCGCGGGCGACCAGGGTCTTGCCCTCTGCGATCATCTTCTCGCCGCGGGCGCGCACCTGCTCGGGTGTCTCGCCGATCCGGGGGGTGGTGGCGGAGCCGACGATGCCCTGGCCGGTCTGCGCGCGGGACATGCCCTGCTCGACCATCCGGAAGGCATTACCCCACTCGGAAAGCTCGCCGGTCCGGAGGTAACGGGGCACCTCGGCATCAGGGAGGGTCGGGGGACCCGCGGCGGGCTCGCCTGCGGCGACGACGAAAAGGGAGGCGAGCAGGGCTAACATGGGCGGAAGGGGAATCAGGATTCGTCGAACTTACGGATGAACAGCGCGTCCATCTCGTCGAGGAACAGTTTAGCATCTTTCCCCTTCACCGAGAAGCGCAGTTTCGACCCCTGCCCAGCGGCCAGCATCATCAGGCCCATGATGCTCTTGCCGTTCACGACCTCGTCATCCTTGGAGACCGTGACCTCGACCTCGGGGTACCGGTTGGCGAGGCGCACGATCTGGGCGGCCGGACGCGTATGGATGCCCATCCGGTTCTGGACGGTGAATTCGTGGGCGAGGGCCTCGGAGGAGTCTTCCATGATAAGGGGGCGCCCTGGGGGAACAAAGCGGAAGGAAAAGGGAGACGGCCCCTCAGATGGGTCAAGGTTATTAAGGATGCCGAGAGGAGGCGAGGTTCCCGCGGGGAGTCGTGGCGAGGGCTGGTCTTGCACGATCTCGCCGGGTCGCCGATGGGCGGTGGAGGAGTCGGGTGGGTCTCTGGCGATGCGGCCCTGCAGGAACCCCCTAGATTCATGCTAATTACGGCGATATCGGCTGTTTTCACCCCTTGGCTTGACCTTCCTGCCCAGACCCCTCCAATCGTCCCAAACGAACCACCGTGGCCAAGCCCGCTGTCCTCACCCATCCGGAATCCCTGAAGCGCCCCGCCGGGCCTTCGGAGTACGCCAAGCACCCGGTCAACGCCGCACTCTCCAAGAAGGAGAAGGTCGCCCTTTACACCAAAATGGCCCGGATCCGCCATTTTGAACAGCGCTGCATCCGCGTCTACCAGCAGGGCAAGATCGGGGGCTTCCTCCACCTCTATGTCGGCCAGGAAGCCGTGGCCGCCGGTACCATCTCCCTACTGGGCAAGCACGACCACCTGATCACCGGCTACCGCGACCACGGCCACGGCCTCATGGTCGGCATGGGCATGAACGAGTGCATGGCCGAGCTCACGGGCAAGGTCACGGGCTGCTCCCAAGGCAAGGGCGGGTCGATGCACTATTTCGCCCCGGACAAGAACTACTGGGGCGGCCACGGAATTGTCGGCGGCCAGGCCCCCCTCGGCACCGGCCTCGCCTACGCCGTCAAGTATATGGGCCTCAAGGGCTCCTGCCTCGCCTACATGGGCGACGGCGCGGTCAACCAGGGTGCCGTCCACGAGGCCTACAACCTCGCCGCCCTCTGGGACCTGCCGGTCATCTTCGTCGTCGAGAACAACGGCTACTCCATGGGCACCTCCCAGGAGCGTTCGACCGCCCACCCCGGCTGCCTGGCCAAGCGTGCCGAAGGCTACGGCATGGACTGGGATGTGATCAACGGCCACGACGTCTACGAGGTTCGCGCCAAAACCTCCGAGGCCCTCAAGCGCGCCCACGAGGAATCCCGCCCGACCGTCCTCGAGATCTTCACCTACCGCTACTACGGCCACTCGATGGCCGACCCGGACAAGACCTACCGCGACAAGGAAGAGATCAAGGGGTACCGCGAACAGAAGGACCCGGTCCTCCTCTTCGAGAATGAGCTGCTCGCCGAGAAGGTCCTGACCCCCGAGCTGGTCCAGGCCATCAACGAGGCCGCCATGGCCGAGGCCGACGAGGCCGCCGCCTTCGCCGACGCCTCCCCGGACCCGACCGTAGCCGACATCACCAAGCACATCTACTGGGAAGAGGACAACCGCGGGCCCAAGACCACGAGCCGCGGCACGATCATCTTCGAATAACCCTCCGCCCGCCTTTCCATGCCCGTCATTTCCTACCGCGAGGCGCTCCGCGCCGCGATGCGTGAAGAGCTCCAGCGCGACGAGAAGGTCGTCCTCATGGGCGAAGAAGTCGCCCAGTTCAACGGCGCCTACAAGGTGACCGAAGGCCTCCTCAAGGAGTTCGGCCCCAAGCGCGTCGTCGACACCCCGATCTCCGAGGCCGGCTTCATCGGCCTGGGCATCGGCGCCTCGATGCTCGGCATCCGCCCGGTCATGGAGCTGATGTTCTGGTCCTTCTCGTACGTCGCGTTCGACCAGATCGTGAACAACGCCGGCAACATCCGCTACATGTCCGGCGGCCTCATCAACTGCCCGATCGTCATCCGCGGCCCGGCCAACGGCGGCACCAACGTCGGGGCCACCCACTCGCACACGCCCGAGGCGATCCTCGCCTCCCACCCGGGCATCAAGGTCGTCTGCCCCGCCACCCCGTACGACGCGAAGGGCCTCATGAAGGCCGCCATCCGCGACAACGACCCGGTGTACGTGATGGAGAACACCATCCTTTATAACGACAAGGGCGAGGTACCGGACGAGGACTACATCGTGCCGCTCGGCGTCGCCGACGTGAAGCGCACGGGCACCGACCTCACCATCGTGGCCCACGGCCGCGCCGTCATCACCTCGCTCAAAGCCGCCGAGATCCTCGAGCAGGAACATGGCGTCAGCGTCGAGGTCGTCGACCTCCGCTCCATCCGCCCGCTCGACGAGGAAACCATCCTCGCCTCCGTCCGCAAGACGCACCGCGCCCTGCTGGTCGAGGAGAACAAGCCCTTCTGCGGCGTCGACGCCCAGGTCGCCTACCTCATCCAGTCGAAGGCGTTCGACGAACTCGACGCCCCGATCCACCGCGTATCCTCGATCGACGCCCCGCAGATCTACTGCAAGCGCCTCGAGGACCAGCAGCTCCCCGACGTGAACCGCGTCGTCCGCGAAGCCCTCAAGGTCCTCGCCTGATCGCCCCACCCCACCCTCTCAAACCCGATGGCTGAAATTATCGATATGCCGAAGCTCTCCGACACGATGTCGGTGGGTACTTTGGTGAAATGGAACATCCAGGAAGGACAGACCGTGGCCTTCGGCGACATCCTGGGCGAAGTCGAGACCGACAAGGCGACGATGGAGCTCTCCTGCACCGTGCCGGGCACGATCCTCAAGATCTACGCCCCGGCCGGCTCGCAGCTGCCCGTCGGCGCGCCCATCTGCGCCATCGGCAAAAAGGGCGAAGCCGCTCCGGCGCCCGGCCAGGCCGCCCCGGCTCCGAAGGCCGCGGCCCCCGCGATCCCCGAGTCCACCGGCATCCCCTGCATCCCGCCCGCGCCCGCCGCGAGCGCCGCGCCCGCGACCCAGTCAGACGGTAACCGCGCCAAGGTCTCTCCCTACGCCAAGCGCATGGCCGCCCAGGCCGCGATCAACGCCGGTTCCCTCGCCGGTTCCGGTCCCGGTGGCCGCGTCGTCGCCCGCGATGTCGCCGCCGCCGCCTCGGCTCCGGCCGTCGCCGCCTCCGCCGGTGCCGTGAACGTCGCCGTGGCTCCGCCTGCCGACGGCAAGGGCATCCAGCCCGACGCCGACGTCCCGGTCGGCGGCATGCGCCAGACCATCGCCCGCCGCCTGCTCGAGTCCAAGGTGACCGTGCCGCACTTCTACCTCGAGGTCGAGGTCGACGCGGCCCCGCTCATGGCGATGCGCGAGTCGCTCAACAAGCGCCTGGCCGAAGCCGGCGGCGCCGACGCGGTGAAGCTCTCGGTCAACGACTTCATCCTCAAGGCCTCCGCCGAGGCACTGCGACGCGTCCCCGCGGTCAACGCGTCCTGGGCCGGCACGAGCATCCGCCAGCACTCCGCGGTGCACCTCTCCTTCGGCGTCGCCCTCGAGGACGGCCTGGTGACCCCAGTCATCCGCGACGCGCACGCCAAGACCCTGAAGGACATCGCCGTCGAGGCCAAGTCCCTCATCGGCAAGGCCCGGTCGAAGAAGCTCACCCCGGGCGAGATGTCCGGCTCGACCTTCACCGTCACCAACCTCGGGATGTACGGCGTCACCGGCTTCTTCGGCATCATCAACGTGCCCAACGCCGCGATCCTATCCGTCGGCGCCACCATCAAGAAGCCCGTCGTCGACGCGCATGACCGCCTCGTGGTGGGCCATCGCATGGTGATCGGCCTCTCCGGCGACCACCGCGTGGTCGACGGCGCCAACGGCGCGCAGTTCCTCCAGGCGCTCAAGCAGCTGCTGGAAGAGCCGGCGCTGATGCTGATCTG
>JBEELT010000057.1:0-11462 GCA_041167995.1 Verrucomicrobiota bacterium
CGGCGACTGGTGGCCGATCGCCGGCGCGATGGTCGACGCCGCCGTCAAGGACGAGGACGGCAAGGTCGTCCGCTACGTCCCCGGCGCCCCGCTCCGCGCGATGCGCTCGCGCATCTGGCACGGGACCGACTACCCCGAGAAACCTTCCGGCGAATGGAATACCGTCGAGGTCTACGCCTTCGCCGGCGACGCCGTCTTCCGCCTGAATGGCCGCACCGTGAACGTCATCCGCCACTCCCGTTACCGCGAGAAAGGTTCCGAACAGGAGATCTCGCTGAAGGCAGGCAAACTGCAGATCCAGTCGGAGGCCGCGGAGTGCCAGTATCGCCGACTCGAGATCCGTCCGTTGACCGGCTGGCCGCAGGAAGTCCTCGCCGACGTGCCGGCCGCGAAGTGACCGCATGCTGTCCGTCCGTGAGCTGACCAAGGCCTTCGGGGGCCTGCCGGCCCTGCAGGCCGTCTCGGTGGAGTTCCGGCCAGGCGAGGTGCACGCGCTCATGGGCGAGAACGGCGCTGGTAAATCCACGCTGATGAAGATCCTCGCCGGCCTGCAACCGGCCGACGGCGGCGCGATCGCCCTGCGCGGCAAGACCGTGCGCTTCGCCTCCCCGCAGGACGCCCTCGCACAAGGCATCGCGATGGTCCACCAGGAGCTCATGCCGATCCCCGACCTCGACGTCGCGGAGAACCTGCTGCTCGGCCTTGAGCCCGTCAACGCGCTTGGCTGGGTCGACCGAGCCGAACTGCACCGCGAGGCCGCCGAGTGGCTCCGGAAACTCGATTGCGTTCTCGATACCCGCCAGCGCATGCGCCGGCTCTCCGTCGCCCAAGGCCAGGTCGTCGAGATCGCCAAGGCCCTGGCCCGCCAGACGGATGTGCTGCTGCTGGACGAGCCGACGGCCGCGCTCTCCGACCACGAGGTCACCGCCTTGTTCAAGGCCATCGACGTGCTGCGTCGCCGCGGCGTCGCCATCGTCTACACGACGCACAAGATGGACGAGGTGTTCCGCCTCGCCGACCGCGTGACGGTCCTGCGGGACGGCCGCCTGGTCCGCACGGGCGCCGCATCGGAACTCACGCCGGACGCCCTCATCACCCACATGGTCGGTCGCGAGCTCGCCCAGGTATTCCCGCCCGTTGTCGGCGTCCCGGGTGACGTCGTGCTGGAGGTCGCCGGACTCACCCGCGAACCGGCCTACCGGAATATCTCCTTCTCGCTGCGCCGCGGCGAGGTGCTCGGCCTCGCGGGCCTGATGGGCGCAGGTCGCACGGAAATCGCCGAAGCCCTCTTCGGGCTGCGTCCCGCCCACGCGGGCGAGATTCGCCTGCACGGTCGGACAGTCCGCCTCACCTCCCCGGGCGACGCCTTGGCCGCCGGCATCGGCATGGTCACCGAGGATCGTAAGGGGCTCGGCATCCTCCCGGCCATGTCGGTCCGCTCCAACCTCACGCTTTCCTCGCTCGGGCGTTTCTCGGGCCTTACCGGTCTCGACGCCGCCAGCGAGGCCCGGACGGCCGATGAGCAGATCCGCGCCTTCGCCATCAAGACCAGCGGCCGCGAGCAGCCGATCGGTCAGCTCAGCGGTGGCAACCAGCAGAAGGTCCTGCTCGCCCGCACCCTCCTCCCCGGTCCCGACCTCGTCATCCTCGACGAGCCGACCCGCGGCATCGACATCGGCGCCAAGGCCGAGATCTACGCGCTGATTGGCCGGCTCGCCGCCGAGGGCAAGGCCGTGCTCCTGATTTCCTCGGAGCTGCCCGAGGTGCTTTCCCTCACCCACCGCCTCCTGGTGCTCCGTCAGGGCGAACTCACTGCCGAGCTCGACCCGCGTTGCGCCACCCAGGAGGAAATCCTCCGCCACGCCATTCCCCGATGACCTCTCCCCTGCGTCCCCGCTTCGACCGTGACCTCGTTCACCGCTTCGGCATCGTCGCGGTGCTATTGCTCATCTCCGTCGTGCTCGCCGCGACGACCGATAGCTTCGCCACCGCGTCGAACCTCACCAACGTCGCCCGCCAAGTCTCGATCAACGGCATCCTCGCGGTCGGCGTGACCTTCGTACTCCTGACTGGCGGCGTAGACCTTTCCCTCGGCTCGGTGGTCGCCCTTAGCGGGGTCGTCTGCGCCCTCAACGCGCAGCCCGGCGAACACTCCCTGTGGGTCCCGATCGCGCTCGGCGTGCTCACGGGCGGCGCCTGCGGGTTAGTCAACGGCCTACTGGTCACCCGCGGCGGCATCGCCCCGTTCATCGTCACTCTCGGCATGATGACCATCGCGCGCGGCCTGGCGCTCATCCTCAGCGGCGGCAAGCCGGTGGCGAACATGTCCCCCGCCCTGACCGACCTGGCGGGCGACCTCGGCCCCGTGCCCATCCCGCTGCTCTGCTTCGCCCTCGTGACTGCGGGCGCGGGGCTCTTCCTCGGCCGCTACCGGCTAGGTCGCCATCTCTACGCCGTCGGCGGTAACGAGCAGGCCGCCCGCGCCGCGGGGATCTCCGTGCCGCGCATCAAGCTCTTCGCCTACGGCCTCTGCGGCCTGCTGACCGGCCTCGCCGGCGTCGTGCTGGCGGCCCGCATCACCACCGGCCAGCCGAACGCCGGCCAGGCCTACGAACTCGACGCCATCGCGGCCGTGGTCATCGGCGGCACCAGCCTGTCCGGCGGGGTCGGCGGCGTTGTCGGCACGCTCCTCGGGGTCCTGCTCATCGGCATCATCAACAACGGCTTGGACCTGCTCAGCGTATCTTCCTATTACCAGGCCGTCATCAAGGGCGTCATCATCGTCGGAGCGGTTTGGCTCGACCGACGTCAGGCCCGGTCGTAAAAACCGGCATGCGCCCTACCCCACGCATCGCCCTCGGCACCCTCGGTCTGCTTGTCGCCCTCGTCTCCGGCTGCAAGAAGGCCGAGCCCCGCAAACCCGGCGAATGGCTCGTCGGCTATTCCTCCCGCGACCAGTCCGCCGAGTACACCGCCCGGCTCGGCGACGCCGTGCAGGCCCGCGCGAAGGAACGAGGCGTGAAGCTCGTCTTCGTCGACGCCCAGGCCGACGCGCAGAAGCAGATCAGCCAAGCCGAGAACTTCATCGCGCAGAAGGTCGACGTCATCATCCTCAACCCGTGCGAAGTCGAGGCCAGCTCGCCGGCCGTCGAGCGCGCCCGCGCGGCCAAGATCCCCGTGGTCAACGTCAACTCCCTGACCAAGGCGGCCCCCGATTGCTACGTCGGCTCGGACGACGAACAGGCCGGCATCCTCGCGATGGAAGCCATCGCCAAGAAGCTCGGGGGCCAAGGCAACGTGCTGATGATCCATGGCATCATGGGCCAGTCGGCCCAGCTGCACCGCGACGCCGGGGCCCGCAAGGTGCTCGCCAAATACCCCGGCCTCAAGCTGCTCGACCACCAGACGGCCTCGTGGGACCGCGCCAAGGCCCTCGCGCTCACCGAAAACTGGCTCCAGGCCCACAAGGGCAAGTTCCAGGCTATCTTCGCCCATAACGACGAGATGGCGATGGGCGCCCTCCTCGCCCTCGAGCGCGCCGGCCTCAAGAAAGACGTGTACGTCATCGGCGTGGATGCCATCGCCCAGGCCCTCGATGCCGTGAAGGCCGGCCGCCTCGACGCGACGGTCTTCCAGGACGCGGTCGGCCAAGGCCGGGGCGCGATTGATACGGCCATCCTGCTGGCCTCCAAGCAGCCCTTCGAGAAGGAGGTCATGATCCCCTTCCAGGTCGTGACCCGCGAGAACGTCGACACCTTCCTCAAGAAATAACCTTTCCATGAAAACCCTGCTCTCCCTCCTCACGTTCGGCCTGTTCGCCTCCGCGGCGGGCGCCGCCGAGCCCGACACCCGTCTCTTCGAGATGCGCGTCTACTACGCCGCCGAAGGCAAGCTCGACGCGCTCAACGCCCGCTTCCGCGACCACACCTTGAAGCTCTTCGCCAAGCACGGCATGACGAGCCTCGGCTACTTCGTCCCGGTGAAGAACACCGAGAACAAACTCGTCTACTTCCTCGCCTACCCCGATCGCGCCGCCCGCGACGCGTCCTGGAAGGCTTTTCAGGCCGACCCGGATTGGAAGGCCGCCCAGAAGGCCTCCGAAGCCAACGGCAAGCTTATCACCAAGGTGGAAGCCGCCTTCCTGACCGCGACCGACTACTCCGCGCTCGCGGCCCCCAAGGCCTACGGCCAGGGCGTCTTCGAGCTGCGCACCTACACCACCGAAGCCGGTCGCCTCGATAACCTGAACGCCCGTTTCCGCGAGCACACCCTCAAGCTCTTCGAGAAGCACGGCATGACGAACGTCACCTACTGGAACCTCGCCGCCGACCAAAAGGGCGCCAAGTCCCCGCTCGTGGCCGGCAACACGCTGATCTACCTCCTCACCCACAAGTCGGCCGACGCCGCCAAGGCCAGCTTCGACGCCTTCCGCGCCGACCCGGCCTGGATCGCCGCCAAGGAAGCCTCCGAGAAGAAGGCCGGCGGTTCGCTCACCATCAAGGACGGGGTGAAGTCCGAGTTCCTGGTGCCGACCGACTACTCGCCGGTCAAGTAAGCGCTGATTTTCAGCCGTCCACCAAGCCCCTCTCAGGAGGGGCTTTTTGTTGGCACAGTACATAACCGTATCATCCTTTCGCAATGCACCAGACCTCCTCCCGTCGTCGTTTCCTATCCGCCTCCCTGCTCGGACTCGGCGCCTTGGGTGCCCTGACCAAGGTGCACGCCGCCTCACCCAAGCCGGGCTGGCTCACGGAGGCCGAGCGGGACGTCCCCCTGATCGCCGACTGCGACATCATCGTCTGCGGCGCAGGCCCCGCCGGCGTGACCGCCGCCATCGCCGCCGCCCGAGCCGGCGCGAAAGTTCGTCTCTTCGAAACTCATGGTTCCCTCGGCGGCGTGTGGACGTCCTCGCTCCTCGGCTACCTGCTCGACTTCGACAAGCCTGGCTTCAACCAAGAACTGGTGCGGCGCCTCCGCGAACGTGATGCCATCGAGGGCGACGGCGTCAACGGTGTGACCTACCATCCGGAAGAGATGAAGCTGATCCTTGAGGAACTCTGCGTCGCCGCGGGCGTCAAGGTCCAGCTGCATACGCGCATCGTCGCCGCTCATCGCGAAGGCCGCACGCTCAAGGCGGTCGTCACGGAGTCCAAATCGGGACGCCAGGCCTGGGCCGCCCCGGTCTTCATCGACGCGACCGGCGACGGCGATCTGGGAGCCCGTGCCGGCTGCGGATTTGAGCTGGGCCGCGAACAATCCTGCCCGTGCCAGCCGATGACGCTCTACGCCTTGGTGACGGTCGAGAACGCCAAGGCCCTGGCCGACCAGCTGCATCCGGTCGGCGGCAACGGCCAGCACGTCGGACCTGGCAAGTTCAAGGCCGCGCTGGCCGCTGCCGGCGTCACGCCGAGCTACGGCAAGGCCTCGCTCTTCCCCATCAAGGACAACCTCGTCCTGCTGATGGCGAACCATGAATACGGCATCAATGCCACTGACGCCGCCCAGGTGACCGAAGCGACGATGCGTGCCCGCTCCGAGGTGAACGACATCGTGCGTAAGCTGCGCAAGTCCGGCGGCGCCTGGGCCGGTGCCCAGATCGTCGCGACGCCCGCGCAGATCGGGGTCCGCGATGGCCGACGCATCAAGGGACGCTACCTGATGACCAAGGAAGACCTCATCGAAGGACGACGCCAGGAGGACTCCGTCGCGCGTGCCACCTTCCCCGTCGACATCCATGCCCTTACGGCCGAGGAGAACAAGAAGTCGGCCTATTCCAACGCCGGCGTGAAAGTGAGGCCTTACGACATCCCCCTTCGCGCCCTGATCGCCCGTGACGTCGACGGACTGATGATGGCGGGCCGTTGCATCAGCGGTGACTTCATCGCCCATGCGAGCTACCGCGTAACCGGCAATGCCGTCGCGATGGGCGAAGCCGCGGGCGTCACCAGCGCCATCGCCGCGGCCTCCAAGCGCGCCCCGCACGAAGTAAGCTGGTCCGAAGCCGCCGCTCTCCTCCCCAAGGTACGACGGGGGTGACTTTTCGTTTGCCGAATGGCGAACACGGTAAGGGTGCGGGGCAATGCCAAGCCGTGACGCAGCCTACCTCCACTGCTGCCCCACCCCTTGAGGGCTCCGACCTTGTTAAGCCTTCCCCGGCACCTGCGGGACTTCGGCGGGCAGCTTGACGGTACCCTTCTCGAAATCGAGCGGACTGACGCCGGCGGTCAGGTTGAAGTAGGGCGACTTCTCATGCTTGAGGAGGTCGTCGAACTTCACCATCTCGCCGGTGTAGGCGGAGATTCGACCCATGATCACGGCGAGGTTGGTCTCGGCGATCTGGCGGGCGTCGTTCAGCGGCTTGCCGTTGTAGGCGCCGCGGATGAGGTCCACGTGTTCCTGCACCATGGAGTCATCGGTATCGAGCTTGATGACGGGGGTCTCGTACTTCTGCTTGGCGAAGACCTTGCCGGCGCCGTAGCAGGAGCCTTCGGCCCCGGTGAAGAACTCACCCACGCGGCCGGCCGTGCCGGTGATCTGGCGGCACTGGCTGTGGATGCGCACGCCATCGCCGAAATCGTAGTCGACGCTGAAGAAGTCGAACATGTTGCCGGTCTCGCGCCGGGCGCGACCGCCGAAACCGAGGGCGCTCACCGGCGGACGGCCGAGGAACCAGATCGCGACGTCGACGTTATGGATGTGCTGCTCGACGATATGGTCGCCGGAGAGCTCGGTGAAGTTGAGCCAGTTGCGGTTCATGTAATCGGCGTCGGATTCGCCCTGGGCGCGGCGACGGACCCACGGCACGGTGCCGTTCCACTGCACCACGCCCCCGCGGAGCGCGCCGATGACGCCGGCGTCGATGAGGGCCTTGTTGCGCAGGTAGGAGGCGTCGTGGCGGCGCTGGGTGCCGGCGACGATGGCCAGTCCCTTGGCGCGGGCGACCTCGCCGAAGGCGATGATGGCGCGGGCGCCGACCGGGTCGACGGCGACGGGCTTCTCGACGAAGCAGTGCTTGCCGGCGGCGACGGCGGCGGCGAAGTGCACCGGGCGGAACGCCGGCGGGGTCGCCATGAGGACGAACGCGCAGTCGGTCGCCATGACCTTCTGATAGGCGTCGTAGCCGACGAACACGCGGTTGGCGGGCAGCTTGTAGGTCTCGTTGAGGCGCTTGGCGCGATCCTCGAAGGCATCGGCGAGGGCGACGACCTCGCCTTCAACGCCGAGCACCTTGCACGCGGCCAGGAACTGGGCGAGGGCGCCGGTCCCGCGGCCGCCGCAACCGATCAGGGCGACCTTGACCTTGGCGGGGATGGGGTCGGCGCGGAGGAGCGCGGGGGCGGCGGCCAAGGCCAGGCCGCCGACGGCCAGGGTGGAGACAAACTGACGGCGAGGAAGCGGGGTGCTCATGACCGCCCAACGTAGGGCTTCCGCAGACGCCTCCAAGGCTTAATCGCCCCCGGCCAACCCCCTCGGCTAACCCATCAGCAGGATTGCATGGAACCCAGGTACACCCAGATTGGTCGGACCCCTTGACCCTCATGTCGCCCCGCCCCCTCCTCTTCGCCCTGGCGCCGCTCGCCCTCGTGTCCGCCGACGTTGTCTCGTTCAACCGCGATATCCAACCCATCCTTTCCGAGTATTGCTACCACTGTCACGGGCCTGACGCTAGTTCGCGCAAGTCTAAGCTCCGCCTCGACCGTGCCGAGTTCGCCTTCCAACCTGCGAAGAGCGGCGACGTGGTTATCATCAAGGGTAACGCGGACAAATCGCCGATCCTGCAGCGGATCCTGAACAAAGACCCGGAGGAGGTGATGCCGCCGCCCGAGTCGCACAAGCAGCTGAAGCCGGCCGAGATCGAACTCATTCGTCGCTGGGTCAACGAAGGCGCCAAGTATGAAGAGCACTGGGCCTTCCTGCCGCCGCAGCGTCCGACTCCGCCCGCCGACAAGAGCGGTTGGGCCAAGACTCCCGTCGATGCCTTCGTCGTCGCCACTCTCGCCCAGAACGGCCTGAAGCCGAATGGACCCGAAGCGAAGGAACGGCTCTTCCGCCGACTCAACCTCGACCTCACCGGCCTGCCGCCCACCCCGGAAGAATTACGGGCCTACTTAGCGGACCCTTCTCCCGACGCCTACGCCAAAGCCGTGGAGCGTCTGCTCAAGACAGATCAGCACGCCGAGCAAATGGCCCGTCACTGGCTGGATGCCGTGCGTTACGCCGACACGCACGGCATTCACATCGACAACGTTCGCAATATCTACCCTTACCGCGACTGGGTCATCAATGCCTTCAAGGCGAACATGCCGTTTGACCGCTTCACCATTGAACAAATCGGCGGCGACCTCCTGCCCAATGCCACCCTCGAGCAGATCGTGGCCACGGGCTACTGCCGCTGCCTCCCGACCACCGGCGAGGGCGGCGCCATCTCCGAAGAGGTCATGACGAACTACGCCAAGGACCAGGTCGAGACCTTGGGCGCGGTTTGGCTGGGGCTCACCAGCGGTTGCGCGGCCTGCCATGACCACAAGTTTGACCCGATCAGCCAAAAGGAATTCTACGCCATGGCCGCGTTCTTCCGGAATACTTCGATGTCCGCCCTCGACGGCAATAACGCCAACCACCCGCCGTCCATGCTGGTCGCTCGGCCCGAAGACCGCGTAAAGCAGGCCGAATTGGATACCGTGCTCGCTGCCCTCAAGAAGGATGACGCCGCCCGCAAGGCCAAGGCCGACAAGGAATTCGCCACGTGGCGCGCTCAGGCCAACCCGGGCTCCATCGTAGCGAAGGAACTACCGGCGGGCTGGAAGTTCGACGCCGCTACCCCCCTGACGGTTAAGACGCCGAGCGGCCCGGCGCTGACGGCGAAGGCCATCGGCAAGCCGGCTTACAACAAAAAGCAAGGCGGGTTCGTGCTGGATGGCTCCTCCGCTTACGAGCACGCGACGCTCGGTGATTTCGAGAAGAACCAAGCCTGGGCCGTGCAGGTCCGCCTCAAGATGACCAAGACGGTTAACGGCGCCGTGCTCGCGCGCATGGATGAAGGCAACAACTACCGTGGCTGGGACTTCTGGATCGAGAACGGCAACCCCGCCATGCACATCATCCAGACCTGGCCCGGCCAGGCACTCAAGGTCCGCTCGGCCGGCGTCATCCCCGTGAACAAGGAAGTCGAAGTCATCGTGACCTATGATGGTTCAGGTAAGGCCGACGGCGTGAAGTTCTACATCGATGGCGACCTGCAGCAAAACATCGTCGACACCAATACCCTCCCCGCCAACGCGACCATCCGCACCACGACACCCTTCCGTTACGGTACCCGCAGTAAGGCCGGGGCGACCGGTATCGTCCTCGCTTCCGCGAACATCATCCCCGCCCTGGTTGAAGCCGGGGACGTCGCCACCTTAGGCAAGGTGCCCGAACTCCGTGCCGCCGTCGGCAAGGAAGGGGCCAAGGCCCCGGCCGCATCCGTGGCCCTGCTGCGCAGCTACTACGACCGTCGCATCGATAAGTCCGACCAGTCGGTCGTTGCCAAAATCAAAGCCACCACGGCCGAACTCGACGCGGTCAAAAACCGCGGCGCCATGACGCTCATCATGAAGGAGAACGCGACCCCCGCCACCGCCAAGCTGCTGATTCGCGGCGAATACACGCAACCGTCCGAGACCGTCCCGGCCGGAACGCCCCGCGTGCTGCCCGCCCTGAAAATCGAAGGTAAGACTGCCAACCGCCTCGACCTGGCCCGCTGGCTGGTCGATGGCCGCAACCCGATGACGGCCCGCGTCACCATGAACCGCCTCTGGTATCAATTCATGGGCACGGGCCTGGCCGAGACGACCGAGAACGTAGGTATTATGGGCGAGAAACCCTCGCACCCCGAATTACTCGACTGGCTCGCCACTGAGTTCGTGGCGCAGAAGTGGGACGTGCGGGCGATGGTCCGCACGATTGTGCTTTCCGAGACCTACCGTCAGTCGGGCGCGATCACCCCACAGAAACTCGAGAAGGACCCGAAGAACCGCCTGCTCTCCCGCGGGCCGCGTTACCGCGTGGATGCGGAAATCGTCCGTGACCTCGCCCTCTCCACCGCGGGCCTCTTAATCCATAAGGTTGGCGGTCCCTCCACCCGCCCCTACCAGCCCGAGAACATCTGGAGCGACGTGGCGATGACGGGGAGCAACACGCGCTTCTACACGCCTGATAAGGGCGAAGGGCTCTACCGCCGCTCGATGTACACGTTCCTCAAGCGTTCGGCCCCGCATCCCATGATGCTCAACTTCGACGCGACCTCCCGCGAGGTCTTCTGCACGCGCCGCGAACGCTCCAACAGCCCGCTGCAATCGCTGAACTTGCTCAACGACGTCCAGTTCGTCGAAGCCTCCCGCGTCCTCGCCGAAAAGCTCCTCAAGGAGCAGGCCACCGATGCGGCGCGGATTGATCAGCTGAGCCTGCTCCTGCTGTCCCGTCCGGCCACCCCCAAGGAGCAGCAGATCTTCGCCAAGTCCCTCGCCGCCTTCCGTGCGGACTACGCCACCAAGCCTGCCGAGGCCGCCAAGTTACTGAAGGCCGGCGAAAAACCGGTTGATTCCAAGCTACCGCCCATTGAGGTGGCTGCTTGGACGCTCGTCTGCTCGCAGATGTTCAACCGCGACGAAACCCTTAACAAATAATCCCGCCATGCATCCCTTTGACGCCGTCGAGCATAACTTCCGCCAGAACCGTCGACAGTTCTTCCGTCAGAACGCCATGGGCCTCGGGGGCATTGCCCTCGGTTCGCTCCTGGGCAACTCCCTCGCCAGCCAAGCCCGCGCCGCCGGCCTGCCCGGTGCCCAGCACTTCCCGGCCAAGGCGAAGCGCTGCATCTACCTCTCGATGATTGGCGCGCCGTCGCAGTTCGAGATGTTCGACCCGAAACCCGAGCTCGAGAAGCGCTTCAACGAAGACCTCCCTCCTTCCATCCGCAATGGCCAGCGCATTACGGGCATGACCTCTGGACAAGCCCGTTTCCCCGTTGCCCCTTCGGCGTTTGGCTTCAAGCAATACGGGAAAGGCGGCACTTGGATTTCGGATATCCTACCCTACACGGCCAAGATGGCAGATGACATTTGCGTCATCAAGACGATGAACACGGAGGCCATCAACCATGAGCCTGCCAATATGCTTTCGTATACCGGCAACATGGTGCCGGGTAAGGCGTCGATGGGTTCTTGGCTTTCCTACGGACTGGGCAGCCTGAACGAGGACCTCCCCACGTTCGTTGTCCTCCATGCCCGCCACACCAACCCGGGCGCCAACGTGCAGGCCATCTCTGCCCGTCTCTGGTCGGCTGGCTTCTTGCCGACGCAATACTCGGGCGTCACCTTCCGCTCCGCCGGCGATCCCGTACTCTACCTCCGCGACCCAGAGGGCGTCAGCCGCGAGACCCGTCGCAAGATGCTCGATGGCTTGAATGAACTCAACGAGTT
>JBEELT010000058.1:0-11450 GCA_041167995.1 Verrucomicrobiota bacterium
CGAGACGATCACGCGCATCAAGGCCTACGAGATGGCCTTCCGCATGCAGACCTCGGTCCCGGACCTGACCGACATCTCCCAGGAGTCCCGCGAGACCCTGGCGGCCTACGGACCCGAGGTCACCCGCCCCGGCTCCTACGCGGCCAACTGCCTGCTGGCCCGCCGCCTGCTCGAACGCGACGTCCGCTTCGTCCAGCTCTTCCACCGCGGTTGGGACCAGCACATCGCCCTCTCGCGTCAGCTGCCCAACCAGTGCCACGACATCGACCAGCCGACGGCCGCGCTGATCAAGGACCTGAAGGCTCGCGGCATGCTCGAGGATACGCTGGTGATCTTCGCGACCGAGTTCGGCCGCACGGCCTTCAGCCAGGGTGGCTTCGGCAACCCGGGCGCGGGGCGCGACCACCACGGCCGCTCCTTCACCGTCTGGCTCGCCGGCGGCGGCGTGAAGGCCGGCCACGAACACGGCGCCACGGATGAATTCGGCTACAACATCGCCAAGGACCCGGTGCATCTCCGCGACCTGCACGCCACCATCCTGCATTGCCTGGGCATCGACCACGAGCGCTTCACCTTCAAGTTCCGCGGACTGAACGTGAAGCTCACCGGCGTCGAGGAAGCCCACGTCGTCAAGGGAGTGTTGGCTTGAGGCGGTAGGGCTGACCGTCCCCGGTCGGCCATGCGTCTAGAGCCATTAGGGCCAGGGTCAGGACCAGGGCCAGGGGAAGGCATGAGGAATGCCTCAGAGGACACAGGTACCCCCTCTGGGCAACCGTTCAACCAATTAACGGGTCAACCAATACCGCCCCTTACCTCGTCAACGTCGCGCTGGTGACCTTATTCTTGGTGGGATCGTAGATGTAACCGGTCAGGACGACGTTGGTAACGGTATAGGTCTGGGTACCTTTCACGGCGGTGGAGAGCCGAGGGGTGTTGAGCGTGACCTGACCGCGTGAGTTGGTCCGTGCCGTGACCGTACCGGAGACAAGGCCGCTGGCGGCGATGGTCACGTTCGCGTTGGGCGCCGGCTTGCCTGCGTGGTCGAGGATCGTGACGGTGCCGGTGATGTAACCCGAGGTGCTGCTGCTCTTCACCCAGGACATCGTGATGGCCGCGACGTTGACGTAACGCATGGTCGACGGAGGCGTGGCGGCCACGGCGATCAGCAAGGTCGCGGTCGCGGTGGCGCCGGCGTTATCGGTGACGGTCAGGCGGGCGGTGTAGTTGCCGGCGGCCTGGTAGGTCTTAGTGACGTTGGACAGGATCGAGGTGGTGCCATCGCCGAAGTCCCAGAGGTAGCCCGCGATGAGCCCATCCGGGTCGCTGGAATTATTGCCGACGAAGTTGACCGTAAAAGGCGCGGTGCCGGAAATCGTACCGTTGGCGGAGAGCGCGGGGCTGGTGCCGGCGGTGGAGGCCACCGGGGGCTGGTTCACGACGACGGCGGACGGCCAGCTGCCCGAGAGGCTGAAGCGACCCAGGGAAGAATAGTCGGTGTAACCGGTGAGGGGATCGTTGGTGCTGCCCTTGCCGTCCACGACGATGTAGTAGGTGCCACCGACCACGGGGACGGAGAGGTTGGCGCCCAGGCCGGCCGCGGTGCCTTGCGCCAGGACGAGGCCATTGGCGTCGACCAGCGAGAGCGAGAGGTTGAGATTGGGCGAGGGCTGGGCGACGAGACCGGAGATGTTCACGGTGCCGGCGCCGGCGGTGATGCGGAACCAGTCCTGATCGGCGCGATCGGCGATGATGCCACCGGCGGTGAAATTGGCCCCGGAGACCACGGCCGCGGTGGTGGCGGTCGAGCCATGCTCATCGGGGACGCGGGGGATGCGGCCGGAAATCAACGCGACTTGGTCCTGGGTATTGTTGGAGAGGGGGTAGTCGCCGCGAGTCCAATGGACGACGTTCTTGTAGTAACCGACGCCCATGATCGGAGCCCAATCGGCATGGCCGGTGTAATACTCGACGCCGGTGGTCTGGCCGGAGTGGTACAGGCCAAGGGTATGGCCGACTTCGTGGGAGGCGGCCTCGGCGATGAAGCGCCCGCTATTGCTCAACTGCTGGGGGAAGACGAAGCAGGGGACGTCGTTGACGGTGGTGGTCGCCGAGACGAGGCCGCCGAAGGATCCGACGTAGGCCACGCCGCCGGCGGAGGCCCCTAGCCACTGCGTGCTGGAACCGCCGATGACGCAGCGCACGCCGTGGGCGATGTCCGAGGAGGTGGTCCGCCGGAGCTTCTCGATGCCGGGGTCCTCCGTCGTGACGTCCACATCCCAAGACGCGAAGTCCTCCGCGACGCGGCGCCAGATGTCCTGGATGACCGCACGCTCGGCATCGGAGAAGGTCGCCGGAGCGCCATCCGAGTCGAAGGCGGGGGTGACGATCGGGGCTCCCGCGGCGTAGGCATTGTTCCAAGAGGTCCCCGTCGTGGTATGACCGTTGAAGTCCAAGAAGATGACCTTGGCCGCGCCGGGGCGGGAGTGCAGCAGGAAGGTATTGGCGAGCGGCTGGTTAGCGGTCGCGGTGTAGGGGGTGGTGTCCGGACCGACCTGCGACTGGGCGCCGAGGCAGATGAAGTGGGCGCGGTTGGAGCGGTCGAAGTAAAGGTGCTTGTGGTTGCCGCAGGCGCGGTCGAAACCAACCCGCTCGACCCCCGACTCGTCGGCCGCGCGATCGCGTTCGACGCGCGTCGTCTTGTCGGCGGTACGCCGGGAAGCGTTCGTGCCGTTATTGGTCGAGGAGACGTTCGGGTTCGTCGTCGTCGCAGCACCGGCCGGGGCGGGCTGGGCGTCCGCAAGAGAGAGGGCCAAACCGGCGGCGACCAAAGCTGAAAGCAAGCGGGGGTACATGAGGTGTAAACTATTGCATTCGGACCGACCGACAACCCCATTTTGGCGGTTTCACTTGAGCCCCGGGCCGCCCGCCCCTAGGCCGGAGGCATGCGCCCCGCCCTGCTTAAAAGCTACCTACTGAGCCTATGGTTGAGTTTCTCGACAGGCAGCCTTGTCGCCGCGGAAAGCACCCCCTCCCGCCCCCCGAACGTCATCGTCATCCTGGTCGACGACATGGGCCAGACCGACGCCGCCTGCTACGGGAGCCGCCTCTACGCCACGCCCCACATCGACCAGCTCGCCAAGGACGGGGTCCGCTTCACCGACGGCTACTCGGCCTGCACGGTCTGCTCCCCCACCCGCGCGGCGCTCCTGACGGGCAAGTACCCGGCCCGCCTGCACCTGACCGACTGGATCGCGGGTCACGACAAGCCCAAGGCGAAGCTGAAGATTCCGGCGTGGCAGAAATTCCTCCCGCTCGAGGAGATCACCTTGGCGGAACAGCTTAAGGCCGCCGGCTACGCCACGGCCAGCATCGGCAAGTGGCACCTCACGCCGGGGCTCAAGGAGGGCGACCAGGCCTACTACCCCGAGAAGCACGGCTTCGACCTCAACGTCGGCGGCTACCACCGCGGCCAGCCGCCCGCCTACGTGGCGCCCTACAACATCCCCACCCTCCCCGAAGGGCCGAAGGGAGAGTTCCTCACGGACCGCGAAGCGGCCGAGGCCGTGAAGTTCATCGAAGCCAACAAGGACAAGCCGTTCTTCCTCTACCTACCCCATTACGCCGTCCACACCCCAATCGCCGGCAAGCCCGAGGTGGTGGACAAGTTCAAGGCGAAGGTGCAGGCCGACGCGACGCTCAAGCAGCGCAACGCGACCTACGCGGCGCTGGTCAGCAGCGTCGATGACGCCCTCGGCACCATCCGCGCCAACCTGAAGCGCCTGAAGCTCGACGAAAACACGGTCATCATCTTTACGGGCGACAACGGCGGTCTGCTGCCGATCACCGAGAACAGTCCCTACCGCGCGGGCAAAGGCTCGGCCTACGAGGGCGGCGTGCGCGTCCCGCTGATCGCCTTGTGGCCGGGCGTGAACAAGCCGGGCGCCGTGGAGGCCACCCCCGCCATCACCCTAGACCTCTACCCCACCGTCCTCGAGATGGCCGGCGTCAAGCCGCTGGCCTCCGTCGTCGACGGCCGGAGCCTCGCCCCGCTGCTGCGCGGCGGCAAACTCGACCGCGACGCGATCTACTGGCATTACCCGCACTACCACCCGGGTGGCGCGACCCCCTACAGCGCGATCCGCAAGGGAGACTTCCGGCTGGTCCACTTCTACGAGGACAATCGGGACGAGCTCTACGACCTGTCGCAGGACATCGGCGAGAAGCAGGACCTCGCGGCGACCCAGGCGACCCGCGCCAAGGCGATGCGCGAGCAGCTCGACGCCTGGCTGAAGTCCGTCGACGCCCAGTTGCCCACGGCCAACCCCGACCATGACCCGAACGCGGCCAAGGCCAAGGGCGGCGAGGGCAAGAAGAAGGCGGCGAAGTAAAGGTTACTTCGCGCCCTTCGGCGCTTCGTCGAACCCAGGCAGTTCGCCCGTGTGGGTGACCTTGATCTCGGCGATGCGCCCGGGGAAGCCTCGACCGATGGTCGTCACCGGGCCTGAGGCGGGATTGAGTTTGGTCGTCCGCGCCCAAAGCTCGACGACGCTACGCTGGCCCAAGGGCTTCTCGCCGACCTTCTGACCATCGAGGTACAAGGCGGCGATGTCGTCCTTGAGGGTCAAGGAGAGCCGCACCCATCGGTCCGTCGGCATCTTGGCGGGAGCCGCGAGGTAGACGAATTCCCTCGCATTCCCGAGGAAGAAGCATGGGGCGCCCTGCTTGGACACGCCCACGCTGAATTGCTCTTCCGTGTTATCGGCGGAGAGCACCCAGGATTGGTCCCTCAGGCTCCCTGCCGGAAGGAACACCTTCGCGTCGACCGCCAGGTTGCGGGCATCAACGACATGGCCGTCGACGCGGATACCGGCCGGCGGCGCCAGCATAGCACCGCGCCACTTGTCGGCCCCCGGGAGCAGTACCCCATCCGCATCACCCACGAGGTCGCGCACGATAGGGGCATGCGAGCCGTCGAACTTCCAATGAGCGTAGAGGCCGCGGTTGTCGGCGACTTCCTTGGGCTTCCTCAGCAAGTCGGCGTTGAGGTAGCCATAGAAGAGGCCGCGGTCGAAGCGCTCCGACTTGCAGCCGGTGAAATGGACTTCAAGGTCCTCGGCGAACATCGCCGTGCCGGCGATTTCGGTGGTGGGCGAGAGATGGACCTCCCCGAAGCCACGGATCATCACGTCGCCCGAGACCGCGCCATCGCCATCGAGGGTCGCGAATTCCTGCAGCCGCGCATTGCCGCCCAAGCGCGCCTTGCCCGACAACTTCGCATAACCGCCGACATGCGCATGCCCGCCGAGCTGGGCGCGATCCCCGACGCGGGCATAACCGCTGACGACGGCATCGTCGCCGACCCGAGCGGACTGACGGATGACGGCATGGCCATGCACCTGCGCCCGTCCAGTGACCTTGGCGGCGTCCAGGACCATGGCATTCTTGGCGACATAAGCGGTGGTGTCCACATGGGCGGATTTCGCCACAAAGCCGCCACCATTGGGATGCGGCGCTCCTGCGACCTTCGGGAAGTCGCGAAGCATGGGAAAATCATCGCACTCGGCTCCCGTCAGGGCCACCGCATACGGGTAGCGACGCTTCACGGCGAAGCCGGGTCGAAACTCCTGCGGGACGTATTTCGTCGGGGTCGCCGCGATGGCCAAGGCGAGGCGCTCCTGGGGACGCACCTCCAACGACACGCGGCCCGAGCGCACCGTCGGGCTATAGCGACAACGTCCTTGCGGGTCCACCGCCACCATGGTCACCCGCCAGTCGGCGAACTCCGTCGGATCACGGAAGCCCTCGAAGTCGGCCTCGACGGACTTAGCCCCTACATGCGGATCCAGCCAGACGATGTTCACGCCATACTGCTTGGGCGCCTGCGAATAGAGCGGAGCCCACCGGCCATCCGCGCCTTTCTCCAACACGGCGCCTAAGCTGGACACTCGACCCACTTGGGACTCGAGGCCACGGATTTCCTTGAGGTGGAAATATTGGTTTTGGAAGTCCCAGCCGACCATGCGGGCGGCGAGCTCGCCGATGGTGTCGCCAAAACCTTCGACGCCGTCTTTCCAGACCTTGCGCTCGACGCCGACGCGCATGATGGCCTGGAACGGATCCTCCAACGCGCCGTCGCGTTCATTGCGCCGGCAGGCGGGCCAGATATCGTAGGGAAAGGACCAGCCGAAGCGCGGATCCTCCGCAAGCACCTGCAGGAACGGCCAGGAACCGTAATTATGGCGGCTGGAGTTGAGCTCGTAATGGGCGCGCTCGGCGTAGTGCCCGAGCACCGGCGGGTAGGCCGGCATGAACTGCTGGGTGCTCCAATTCGCGTGGCACTCCCAGAACCAACCGACCAGGGGCGAATCGCGGAAGCCCTTGGAGTAATACTGCACCGAATGGGTGAACTCGTGGATGACCACGCTGCTGCCGTCGCCGAGGGCGCCCGGGTGCATGATCACGTCGGCTCCACCGAAAGCGAAACCTTCCTTGTGCTTGGCGAGCCCCGTGCCGGTGATGAAGACGTTCAGCTTGTGGGGGGACCGGTCGCCGGCCATCGGCAGCGGGGCGCCGAGTTCATCCAGGTGGGTCCAGACCGTCTCGAACCAGACCTTCTGGCGCTCCAGGAAACCGGGCGCGAAGGCCTTCTTCCCCGAACCGGCCTTGTCGGAGCCGGTGTAGAAGGCGAAATGCGGGCTCACCGTGACGTCCGCCGTCTCCTTCGTGTACCCCTTCATCACCAGCGGGTACTCGGTGCGGGGCTTCGGGGAAATCTGCTGGCGGCGCTTCACCTCGAGCTGTTCGGCGAGGGCCCGGTCGGCCGGGGAAAGCAACTTGGCCGGATAACTGCGCAGGCGGTAGTCGTCCCGGAGCAGGATCAGCGCCGCGGAGGAGAATTCATGGTCTTCGCAACGGAGTTCGACGAACGCGCCCTTCACTTCCTTCGGCCAGTCCGCCATCGGCGCCGGGAACGCCGCGAAGGACCAGGTGCGCATCTCGCGGCCCACGGCCATCCGCCGCCCTTCGGCCAGGCGCAGGGCCTCGGTCTCCTGGACGGAGGCGAGGAGCGAGGAGAGGGACAGCAGTCCGAGCAGGACGATGCGCAGGGTCATGGGGTCGTTCTACCCCGCCCGCGAGCCTCGCCAACCCGAAACCTCGGGCCTACTTCGCGCCTTCGGCCTTCTTCTTGGGGGCGTTCTTCGCCGCCTTAGCCTGCCGCTCGCGGTGCGTGCGCTCGCCGGTGGCGTCCGGGTCGTCGACGTCGGGCACCTGCAGCTCGGCGCGCAGACGCTTCAGCCGCGCTTCGAGGTCGGCCTGGATGGCGGCGTAGTCCGGCTGGCCCGCGACGCTCTTAAGCTCGAGGGGATCCTTGGCGGTGTCAAAGAGGTCGACCGCATCCTTCCCGACGCCGTAGTAGCGCACCAGCTTATGGTCGGCGGTGATCACGCCGTAGTGCGGGGAGACGTGGTGCGGCTCAGGGTACTCGTAGTAATGGTAGTAGAACTCCTTGCGCCAGTCGGCGGGCACCTGCCCCGCGAGCACGGGCCGCAGGCTGCGACCCTGCATGTCGGCCGGGGCCGGGACGCCCGCCATGTCGAGGAAGGTCTGCGCCAGGTCGACGTTGGCGACAAGGGACTTGTCGACGGAACCGGCCTTGGTCACGCCGGGCCAGCGGACCAGCAGCGGGGTGCGGACGGATTCCTCGAAGATCCAGCGCTTGTCGAACCAGCCATGTTCGCCGAGGTAGAAGCCTTGGTCGGCCGAGTAGACGACGATGGTGTTCTCCAGCAGGCCCTCGGCCTCGAGGTACTTCAGGACGCGGCCGACATTGTCGTCGACCGACTTCACGCAACCCAGGTAGTCGTGCATGTAGCGCTGGTAGCGCCACTTGACGAGGTCGCGGCCCTGGGGCTTGGCCTGACGGTAGGCCTCGTTGATCGGGCCGTAGTAGGCATCCCAGACCTTGGCCTGCTCAGGGGTGATGCCGGGCGGGTGAACCAGTTTCATGTCGAGCAGGCTGATGGTCTTCGCCAAGGTCATGTCCTGGTCGGCGACCACCTCCGCGCGGCCCTTGTAGTCGTCAAACAAGGTGGCCGGCTCGGGATAGACGCGGCCCTTGTCCCAACCCAGGTCGGTCAGGTTGGGCGACCACTCGCGGTGCGGCGCCTTATGCTGGCACATGAGCAGGAAGGGCTTGGTCTTGTCGCGCTTGGCCAGCCAACCGAGCGACACGTCGGTCGTGATGTCGGTCACGTAGCCCGAAGTCTTCACGATGCCTCCGGCGGTCTTCATCGGAGGGTTGTAGTAGATGCCCTGGCCTTGGAGGATCTGCCAGAAGTCGAACCCGGTCGGGTCGCTGTTGAGGTGCCACTTGCCGATCATGGCGGTCTGGTAGCCGGCGGCCTTCAGCAGCTTCGGGAACGTCGTCTGGGCACCGTTGAAGACGGAGTTCGTGTTGTTGTAGAAACCATTCCGGTGGGAATACTTGCCAGTCAGGATCACCGCGCGGCACGGGCCACAGATCGAATTGGTCACGAGCGCCCGGTCGAACCGCATGCCCTCCCGGGCGATCCGGTCGATGTTCGGGGTCTGGATGAGTTTCCGGTCGTCGCCGTAGGCGCTGATCGCCTGGTAGGCATGGTCGTCGGAATAGATGAAGACGATGTTCGGGCGGGGGCGGTCGGCGGCGAAGGCCGCGACGCAAAGCATGAGCAGGGCAAGGAAACGGGGCATGGTTCATTCATCCCCGAAACCAGGGGGGCGTAAACAGAAAACCGACCCTCCGACCCGGGAACCCGAGCGGCCCGTCGGTGTCGGTCAGAAATGCGCACGACCGCCCTCCTGTTCCTTGCCCTAGGCGGCGTGCTGCTGGCCGAACCGGACCGCACCCCTTACCCGACCACCCCTTCAGCCAAGGGCTTGCAGGTCCAGATGGTGCCCGACGCCCTGGAACTAGGAATCCATCACGCCAACCTGAATATCAGGCTCAACGCCCTGCTTGCGCCCGAAAAGGAAGCCAAGCCCGGCCAGCTCACCGCCTCGGCCGACGGCTTCACGTTCGCGATCAACCAGAATTACGTCGGGTCCTTGGATCGTCAGATCAAACCTATGAGCGACAAGGGCGTGGTCGTCTCGCTCATCGTCACCACCTCGCGCTCGCCCGACGAACGCATCCGGAAGCTGACCGTCCACCCCAAGGCCGACCCGTCCAAAGGCATAACGATGGCCTCCGATACGGTCACCCCCGAAGGACGCGCCTGCTACAAGGCCCTCACCGAGTTCATCGCCCGACGCTGGTCGTCGGCCGACGCCAAGCACGGACGCGTCTGGGGCTGGATCGTCAGTAATGAAGTAAACGCCCATAACGAGTGGCATCAGATGGGGCCGGCGACAGCCGAGGAGGTCGCCATTCAATACGAAGACCAGGTCCGCCTCGCTTGGGAATCCCTGCGTCGCCATTCGTCCAACGCCCGCGTATACATCTCGATGACGCACAGCTGGACGGCCAAGGGTCACAAGGATCCGCTACAAGCCTGCCCGGGTCGCACCCTCCTCGAACTGTTCGCGCAGCGTGCGCGTGAGCGCGGCGACTTCGACTGGAACCTGGCCTTCCACCCCTACCCTTCAAATCTGCGCGACCCACGTACCTGGCTCGATAAGGTGACGTTCGACGACAATACGCCGAAAGTGACTTTCAAGAACCTCGAGGTGCTCACCAAAAAACTGGCGTCGACCGAGATGCTCTACGCCGGCAAAACCCGACGCCTCAGCTTCACCGAACAGGGCTTCGACCTACCCCGGCGCCCCGAAGGGCTCGCCGAACAGGCCGCGGCCTATGCCTATGCCTGGGAAAAAGTCGTGCGCCTCGGCGATTCCGTCGACGCCTTCCACTACCATCGGCACGTCGATCACTCCCTTGAAAACGGCCTACGTTTCGGCCTTTGGAGCAACAAGCCGGGAACGATCGCCGAACCCGACCAGAAGCGCCCCATCTGGCATCTACTCAAAGCCGCCAATACGCCGGAGTGGAAAGCCGCCGCCGAACCTTACCTGAAGACCTGCGGCCTGAAGAGCTGGGATGAACTGAATCCCAAGTGACGAGCGGTAAGCGGTTAGCGGTTGGCGGTTAGGAAGAAAGCATAGCTACGAAAGCCCATGACATGGGAGGCTTCCCGTCGCCCTGCTTGCTTTTCCAACCGCCAGCCGCTTACCGCCGACACCTTCCTCAGTCCTTGCCCCCGCCCGCCTGCCCCCTCAATAAAGCCGCATGCGTGGCTTCGTCATCGGCATCGACCTTGGGACCAGCGGCGTGCGTGCCGCGGCGGTCGACGTGAACGGGAAGGTCCTCGGGCTTGGCACCGCGAAACTACCGCCGACGTTGGCGCTCGGCGCCCGCCGCGAGCAACACCCGGATGACTGGTGGGTCGGCGTGAAGGTCGCGTTGCGCGAGCTCGGCCAGCAGGTCGACCTCTCCCGGGCCCGCGCCCTCGCGGTCGACGGGACCTCGGGCACGATCGTGCCGGTCGACGCCAGCAACCAACCGCTGGCGGCCGCCCGCCTTTACGACGATGCCGACACGGGCGATCGTGCGGCCCGGATCCGGGCGCTGGCCCCGCGGGAGAGCGCGGCGCACGGGGCGACCTCGCCGGCGGCGCGCGCGCTGGACTGGGTCGACCTACCCGGCCTGCATCGCATCATCCACCAAGCCGATTGGTTAAATCGTCAACTCGGGGCGACCGATTACGTCACCGACGAAAACAACGCCCTGAAGACGGGCTATGACCCCGTGGCGCGCGTCTGGCCCGCGTGGTTGAAGGAATTCGGCCTCGACCCGGTCTGGCTCCCCGCGGTGGTACCCGTCGGCACCCCCATCGGCACTTTGGCCTCGGCACCGGCCAATGCACTCGGACTCCCGGTCGGCATCCCGCTCGCGGCCGGCACGACCGACGGGTGCGCGACCTTCCTCGCCAGCGGCGCCCAGGAAGTCGGCGAAGGCGCCACTGCGCTCGGCTCGACGCTCGTGATCAAGTTGCTCTGCGACCGGCCGATCTTCGCCCCCGAGTACGGCATCTACAGCCACCGGCTCGGCGATCGCTGGCTGGCGGGCGGGGCCTCCAACTGCGGCGGCCGCACGCTGGCCAGCTTCTGGTCACCGGAGGAACTAACCGCCCTCACCGCCCGGACGAATCCGGAAACCCCGACCGGGCTGGACTACTACCCGTTGCCCGCGACCGGCGAGCGTTTCCCGATCGCCGATGCGACGCTCGCCCCGCGGATGACCCCGCGCCCGCCGGAGGACGCGCGCTTCCTGCAAGGGATCCTCGAAGGACTCGCCGCGGTCGAACGTCTCGGCTATGCGAGGCTGCGGGAACTCGGCGGCCCCGTCTTGCGCTCGGTGCGGCACGCGGGCGGCGGCGCCCGCAACCCCGCATGGATGAAACTCCGCGCCC
>JBEELT010000059.1:0-11302 GCA_041167995.1 Verrucomicrobiota bacterium
CGCCGGGGACGTTCGCCAACAACTGCCTGATCGCCCGCCGGCTGGCCGAGCGCGGCGTGCGCTTCACGCAGCTCATGCACGCGGGCTGGGACCAGCACAACAACCTCTTCACGCAGCTCGAGATGCAATGCCGCGACACGGACCAGCCGAGCGCCGCCCTGGTCAAGGACCTGAAGCAACGCGGCCTGCTCGACGACACCCTCGTCATCTGGGGCGGGGAGTTCGGCCGAACCCCGTTCGGCCAGAACCAGCAGGGGCAGGGCTACAAGGGCCGCGACCATTTCGGCCGGGCCTACAGCTGGTGGCTGGCCGGCGGCGGAGTGAAGAAGGGCCACGTCTACGGCGAGACCGACGAGTTCGGCTGGAATGTCGCCAAGGACTCGGCGCACATCCATGACATGCAGGCGACCTTGCTCCACCTCTGCGGGATCAACCACGAGGCGCTGACCTACCGCTACCAAGGCCGCCAATTCCGCCTGACCGACGTGCACGGCAAGGCGGTCAAAGGCATCCTGGCCTGAGGGGCCCGCCCGGCTAGCCCCGAAAGGGCGGGTTAAAAGACGGATTTCACCGTCTTTTCCCCTTGCCCCCGGGGTCCGCCCGCCTTTGCTCGAAACCTCACCCACCTTACGGCCATGACCCAGCACAACAGTTTCAAAGCCAGCGCCTCCTCCTCCGGCGCCAAGCGCAACGTCCTCAAGCGTTTCGAACGCGTGGAATTGCTCAAGAAGCGCGGCACCGTCAAGGACCTGAAGCGCGTGACCAAGCTTCCGAAGACCAAGCCTGACGCCTAAGTCCGGGTCTCGCTCCCTTGCGAAAAAGCCCGCCCGGACTCCCGGGCGGGCTTTTTGCTTTCAGGGGGGCAAACCACGCTCGCCACCGCACCCGCCTTTTCCCACCCTCTCCTTTCGATCGCATGGAATCGCCCCGGAAGAAATACCGCCCGTTCGAGACCGTCCGTCTCCTCGATCGCCGCTGGCCCGACGCCCGCATCGAGCGCGCCCCGCGCTGGTGCTCGGTCGACCTCCGCGACGGCAACCAGGCGCTAGCCATCCCCATGAACGTGGCGGAGAAGCACGAGCTCTTCCAGGAGCTCTGCCGCATCGGCTTCAAGGAGATTGAGATCGGTTTCCCCTCCGCCTCCGACACCGAATTCAACTTCACGCGCGAGCTGATCGAACGAAAGCTCATCCCCGACGACGTCTCCGTGCAGGTGCTCGTCCAGGCCCGCGAGCACCTCATCCGCCGCACGATCGACTCCCTCAAGGGCGCCCGCCGCGCGATCGTCCACCTCTACACGCCGACCAACCCGGCCCAGCGCGAGATCGTCTTCGGCCTGTCCAAGGAACAGGTCCTCGAGATGGCGGTCACCGGCGCGAAGCTCATCCGCGAGCTCACCGACGCGCTGCCGGAAACCCGGTGGCAGCTGGAGTTCAGCCCCGAGACGTTCGTCCTCACCGAGCCGGACTACGCCCTCGAGGTCTGCGAGGCCGTCGCCAAGGCCTGGGGAGCCTCGGCGAAGCGACCGGTCATCCTCAACCTCCCGCTGACCGTCGAAGCCGGCACGCCAAACACGCACGCCGACCAGATCGAGTGGTTCTGCCGCCACCTGAGCGACCGCTCGATGGCGATCGTCTCCCTGCACACGCATAACGACCGCGGCACCGGCGTCGCCGCCACCGAGCTCGGCCTCATGGCCGGCGCGGACCGGGTGGAAGGCACGCTCTTCGGCAACGGCGAACGGACCGGCAACCTCGACATCGTGACCGTCGCGCTGAACATGTTCTCGCACGGCATCGACCCGCACCTGGACTTCCGCGACCTCGGCCGCATCCGCGAGGTCTACGAGCGCGTGACGCGCATGAGCGTGCACGACCGCCATCCCTACGGCGGCGACCTCGTCTTCACGGCCTTTTCCGGCTCCCACCAGGACGCGATCAAGAAAGGTATGGACCGCCGCGGCAAAATCGGTGCCGACGCCCCTTGGGACGTCCCCTACCTCACCATCGACCCAATGGACATCGGCCGTTCCTACGAGGCCATCATCCGCATCAACTCGCAGAGCGGCAAGGGCGGCGTCGCCTACGTGCTCGACCGCGAATTTGGCTTCGACCTGCCGAAGCTCATGCACCCCGAGGTCGGCAACCTCATCGGCAAGCACGCGGACAAGCTCGGCAAGGAACTTTCCCCGAAGGAGATTCACGACTGCTTCCGCGCGAACTTCGTCAACGTCGCCGCGCCCCTCGAGCTCGTCGCGTTCAGTTCGACGCCCGTCAGCAAGGAAGCCGTGCGCTGCCAAGCCGAGGTGCGTCGCGACGGTCAGGCCCTCACCCTCACCGGGGAAGGCAACGGCCCGATCAGCGCCCTCGTCCACGCCCTCGCCTCGAAGGGCTGGGCGAACTTCTCCCTCAAGGACTACCGTTCGCACGCGCTGACGGCCGGCTCGGAATCCTCCGCGGCCGCCTATGTCTCGTTGCAGGCCAAGGATGGCCGCACCGTCTGGGGCTGCGGCGTCGACGCCAACATCGAACTCGCCGGCCTCAAGGCCCTCGTGAGCGCGGCGAACCGGCTGGGCTGAGCCCCTGGCCAGAGTCGATGGCTGAGTCGATGGCTGCATTGAGTGCTGAATCGAGGGCTGGATCGATGAGAGGCATCAGGCAGGGTCGGGACCGCGTCACGACATAGCCGTATCGAGGTAGGGGCAGCACCGCGTGCTGCCCTAGAGTTTAAGTTCTCGGGTCGCGGGTGGCGGCCTCGGGTGGCGGGAAACACACGGAGAACTCAAAGGGAAACCGGAGACAGGATCATTGGCTGGGGATTAATTTTCTGGTTCCGGGTCTCCCCTTGCCTCTTTGCCTTCCCAACCGCCAACCGCTTACCGCCAACCGCTAAATTAATCCTTCATCCCTCATCATTCATCCTTCATGGTATGAGCACCCCATGAAGACCCCTCGCTGGAACCCCTACCTCGTCGGCGCCCTGATCGGCCTGTTGAGCGTGCTCACCTTCTCCCTGGCCAACAAACCGCTGGGGATGTCCACGGGATTGGCCCAAGCCGCCGGGGCCTGCGCCGTGCCGTTCCTCGGCGCCGAAGGCGTGGCCCAAAACACCTATTGGGCCAAGTCGGCCATCCCGGCCTGGGATTACAGCACCCTCTTCCTCGTCGGCACGATGCTGGGGGCCTTCCTGAGCGCCGTGCTCGGCGGCGCCTTCCAGTTCACCGTCGACTCCTCGGTCTGGCGCGCCCGCTTCGGGACCTCGAAGCCCAAGCGGCTGATCGCCGCCTTCGTGGGCGGCTTCCTCGCGCTTTACGGGGCGCGCCTCGCCGACGGGTGCACCAGCGGCCACGGCATCAGCGGTTGCCTGCAGCTCGCCGTGAGCGGCTGGCTCTTCTTCATCGTGATGTTCGCCTCGGGCATCCTCACCGCGCGACTGCTCTACGGCCGGTCCACCCAAGCCTGAAGCCCCCGAAATAAACGCCATGGCCCTCCCCCTCGCCTTCCTTACCGGCCCCGAACTCCTCGGAGCCGCCGTCCTTTTCGGCGCGCTGTTCGGCTTCCTGCTGCACCGCGGCGGACTGACCGACTTCGACGTGATCGTCCGCCTCTTCCAGTTCCGCGACTTCACGGTGCTCAAGGTCATGCTGACCGCCATCGCCGTCGGCGGCGTCGGCATCGCGCTCCTCCATGGCCAGGACCTGGCCCAGTTCCACATCAAGCCGCTGAACCTCCTGGCGGTCGGGCTCGGGGCCGCGATCTTCGGCGTCGGCATGGTCCTCTACGGCTACTGCCCGGGCACTGGCCTCGCCGCCCTCGCGACCGGACGGATGGACGCCCTCGCCGGGCTCGGCGGCATGCTCGTCGGCGGCATCGCCTACGCCCTGAGCTTCGACTGGGTCGCCGCGAACGTCCTGCCGGTTGGCGCCTACGGCAAACTCCGCCTCCCCGAACTCCTCGGCCTGCCGGACTGGGTCTGTTACACCGGCTTGGTGGCGATGGCCCTGGGCATCTTCGCCCTCGTCGCAAAAGCCGAGAAGAAAGCCAACCTGCGTTGACCTGTCGATCGGTTGGCCGGGTCTGGCCGCCCCTTGCCTCGGCCTCCAGCCGCCAACCGCTAACCGCCACCCCCTTTTTTCCTCTTGCCAACCCGGCCAAATACATTCAAACTTTTGAATATGTCAAAAGCGACGCCGCTCGACCCAAAGATCCTCCGGCACTGCGCCGCGGCCCTCCGCACGCTTTCGCACCCCGATCGGCTCCGCATCGTCGAAGCCCTCGAAAAGGGACCGTTGGAGGTCTCCGAACTCACCGCGAGACTCCGCCGCCCGCAGGCGACCGTGAGCCAGCACTTGATGCGCCTCCGCGCCCACGGCCTCGTGGCCGCCGACCGGGCCGGCCGGGTCGCCCGCTACCGCGTGGCCCACGCCGGCTGCCTGACGATCCTCAGCTGCATCCGTTCCCATTTCGCGAAATAATTTCATGACCCCCTCCCCCAAGATCCTCATCGTCGGCGGCGTCGCCGGCGGCGCTTCGGCCGCCACGCGCGCCCGTCGTATGAACGAAAAGGCCCGCATCATCATGCTGGAGAAGGACGCCTACGTCTCCTTCGCCAACTGCGGACTCCCCTACCACCTCGGCGGTGTCATCCAGGACCGCGCCAAGCTCCTCGTGGCCAAGCCCGAACTATTCAAGAAGCGCTTCAACATCGAAGTCCGGGTCCGTCATGAGGCCATGGCGATCGACCGCGCCAAGAAGACCGTCCGTATCCGCGACCACGTTGCGGGCACGGAATACGAGGAATCCTACGATAAGCTGATCCTTGCCCCCGGCGCGGCCCCGCTCATCCCCGAGGTGCCCGGCGTCCACGCCCGCGGCGTCCATTCGCTCCGCAACATCGAGGACATGGATCGCATCCTGGCCCAGCTGCCTTCAGTCAAGCAGGTTGCCGTGGTTGGCGCGGGCTTCATCGGCCTCGAAGTCGCCGAGCAGCTCAAGGAACGCGGCCTCGACGTGACCCTCATCGAGAAAATCGGCCAGGTCCTCCCGCCCCTCGACGGCGAGATGGCGGAACCCCTCCGCCGCGAACTCCTCCGCCACGGTGTCCGCCTGATCTCGGGGGCGGGCTTCACCGCCATCCGCGAGTCGGCGGGCGCGGCCACGGGCGTCTTGCTTGAGAACGGTGTCACCGTCGACGCCGATCTCGTCATCCTCGGCCTGGGCGTCCGTCCCTATAACCAGCTCGCCGTCGCCGCCGGCCTCGGCGTGGGTGCGACCGGCGGCATCCTGACCGACGAGTACCAGCGTACCGCCGACCACGATATCTACGCCGTCGGCGATGCCGCGGAATACCGCCTCGGCCCCACCGGCCTCCGCGGACGCGTCCCACTCGCGGGCATCGCCAACCGCACCGGCCGCCTGGTCGGCGAACACGCCGCGACCGGGAAATCCGCCCCCGCCCCTTCCGCATGGGGGACCGCGATCATCAAGGTCTTCGGCCTCGGCGCGGGGATCGCCGGGGACTCGCTGAAGTCCGCCCTCAAGCGTGGCCTCGCGGCCCGGGCCGTGCACATCACCGCCAACCACCACGCCGGCTACTACCCGGGCGCCAAATCCCTCACGCTCAAGCTCGTCTACGAAGCCGGCACGGGCCGCATCCTCGGCGCCCAGGCCGTCGGCGCCGCCGGCATCGACAAGCGTCTCGATGTCGTCGCCTCGTTTCTGCACTTCGGCGGTACCGTGCGCGACCTTGCGCAGGTCGACCTCGCCTATGCCCCGCCCTTCGGTTCCGCCAAGGATCCGCTGCACATGGCAGCCTTCGCGGCGATGAACGACCTGGACGGGCTCGCCCCGCTGCTCCCGCCCGACGCCGACCTGGCCGGTTACCAGGTGGTCGACCTGCGCGACGCCGATGAACGCGCCGAACTCACCCTCCTCGGCGCCCCGCACGCCCACCCCATCCCGCTGAACGACCTGCGGGCGCGGCTGGGCGAACTCGATCGGTCCAAGCCCACGGCGGTCGTCTGCCACAGCGGCCTGCGAGCCCACGTCGGTACGCGTCTCCTCCGCGAGCATGGTTTCGACGCCCACAACGTCAGCGGCGCCACCTATGTCCGCGACCTCGCCCTCCATCGGCCCGCGACGATCGAGGCGCCGGCCGCCGCCGGCGGCACGGTCAAAGCCTGCGGCGCCTCCGGGACACTCGGCCGCGACAGCCACGACGAACTGCACCCCCTGAACGTCCTCGCCGAGGCCGGCGCCGGCGCGTTGCTGCTCGACGTCCGCTCACCCGCCGAATTCCGCTCCAGCCGAGTCCGCGGGGCCATCAACCTGCCCCTCGAGCAGATCACGGGCGAGGCCGTGCGCGCCCTGCTCGTCGGCCAGGAACCGAAGTCCGTGCTGCTCCTCTGCGCCTCGGGCGGCCGGGCACGCACGGCGGCCAAGCAGCTCGCCGCCAGCGGCCTCCGGACGCTCGTCGTCCAGGGCGGCACGAACGCCTGCCGGCAGGCCGGCCTACCGATGGATCAGGATGCTGGCGGGATGATCTCCGTCGAACGTCAGGTCCGCATCGCCGCGGGCGCGATGGTCCTCACTGGTGTCCTCCTGGGCGCCTTCTTCCACCCTGGGTTCTACGGCCTGAGCGGCTTCATCGGCGCCGGCCTGGTCTTCGCCGGCATCACGGACTGGTGCGGCATGGGCCTCCTCCTGGCCCGGGCCCCCTGGAACCGCTGATAAGAGTAGTCAAAAGCCGGCGGACGGGCATCGTCCGCCGGATATGCGCCTCGCCCTGCTCGCCTCCCTCGCGGCCTTCCTGGTAGGTTGCGGCTCCGCCCCGGCCCCCACGGAGCGTGGCTTCACGTTGCCGCCGGCCGGCCTCTGGACGATCGCGGCGCCCGCGCCCGGGGAGGCGACGGCGGATGAACCGCGGCTCTACATCTCGCAGCCCCGGCCGCCGCTGGGCAACGCGCCGTCGGAGAAGCGGCTCGCTTTCCTGTTCCTGCCCGACGGGCGGGTGCTGACCAACGCCAGCTACGCTGGGGGCGTCGTCGAGACGCCCGCCGCTTCGCTCATGAACACGGTGCTGCTGAAGCTCGAGGTCGCCAAGTGGTACGTCGGCCGCTATCAGATTGCTGACGGCAAGGTCGTCGTCGAGTCCTACTGCCCTTCCTGGAAGGGCCAGCGCTATGATGCCTGGGCCTTCCTACATTTCGACCTGGCGATCACGTCCAAGACCAACCTTCGCCTGCTCGAGACGCGCGAGAAGCACCGGCCGCTGAACGGTTTCGACGGCGAACCCAGCTTCGCCGGACGGTCCTTCGTCCGCCTACCGCTCGAAGGCCCGATTACCGTCGAACAGACCTGGTGACCTCCGGAGCGGCCCGCGGCCGGACAGCGATAAACCGCGCCAACCTAAGCCTTCCCCAACTCCTCACCACGCTTGCGCGCGGCGAGCAGGGCCGAGGCGACGATCTCGCGGAACTTACCTGCTTCCAGGGCGTCGAGGCCGGCCTTGGTCGTGCCACCCGGCGAGGTCACCTGGATACGGAGGTTAACGGGCGTCTCGCCAGTGGCGGCGAGGAGCGCGAGTGAACCGCTGAAGGTCTGGCGGACGAGCAACTTGGCCTGCTCGGGCGTGAAGCCGAGGGCGACGGCGGCCTCTTCGTAGGCGGCGACGTATTCGAAGAAGAAACCCGGGCCGCTGCCCGAGACGGCGGTGACGGCGTCGAACATGGACTCCGGGAGTTCGATCACCGGACCGAGACCAGAGAGGATCGCGTCGACGATCTGGGCGTCGGCCGCAGCGAGCGGGGTCGCCGAGCAACGCGCGCTGATACCATGCCCGACCGCTCCGGGGGTGTTGGGCATGGCGCGGGCAACATTGCGAGCGGACGAAAAGAAAGTGCCGATGGTCGCGAGGCGCGTACCGGCGAGGATGGAGAGCACGAGCTTACCCTGCGCCAGCGAGGCATAGGACTTATCCAGATCGGCGAACTGCTGCGGCTTGCAGGCGAGCACGACCGCGTCGGCCCCAGCCAGCAGTTCGGCGGGCGTGGAAGCCACGCGGACGCCGGTGGCCTTGGAGAGATCGGCGGAGGTCGAATCATTACCTCCGATGACGGTGATGTCGGCCGGAGCGCAGGCGCCCGAACGGAGAAGCCCCTGGACCATGGCGCCTGCCATGCGTCCGGAACCGATGAAAGCGAGCTTAGGCATGATCAGAGGGCGCGCACGGCAGCGTCGAGGACTTCGCAGGCCTTGTCGATGTCCCGACCCTCGTGGGCGGTCGACAGGAACGCGGTCTCGTAAGGCGAGGGCGCGAGGTAGACGCCCTTGTCGAGAGCGGTGCGGAAGACTTTGCGATACAGGTCGCCGTTGGAGGCGATGGCCTGGTCGTAGTTGCGGACCTTCTCCGCGTTGAAGAAGAGCGAGAACATCGAACCGACCTGCGGGACCTGCAGCGGGATGCCCTTGGCCTGCGCGGCGGAAAGCAACGTATCGCGGACGCTGCGGCCGAGGACGTCGAGGCGCGTGAACGGGTCCAGCGTCTTCAGCTTACGGACTGCGGCGAGGCCGGCGGCCATGGCGAGCGGGTTGCCGGAGAGCGTGCCGGCCTGGTAGACCGGGCCGAGCGGCGCGAGTTTGTCCATGATCTCGGCCTCACCGCCGAAGGCGCCGACCGGCAGGCCGCCGCCGATGATCTTGCCCATGCAGACGAGGTCGGGGACGACGTCGTGCAGACCCTGGGTGCCCGCGAGGGAAAGGCGGAAACCCGTCATGACTTCGTCGAAGATCAGGACCGCGCCATGCTTTGAGCAGAGCTCGCGCAGCCCCGCGAGGAAGCCCGCATCCGGGAGGATCAGGCCGACGTTGGCCGGGAAGGGTTCGACGATGAGGCCGGCGACCTGGCCGGCGTTGGCCTCGAAGAGCGCGGCGAGCGCCGGGAGGTTGTTGTATTCCGCGACGAGCGTGTCAGCTGCGGTGCCAGGCGTCACGCCGGCGGAGTCAGGATTGCCCTGCGTGAGCGCACCGGAGCCGGCCTTCACGAGGAGCGAGTCGACGTGGCCGTGGTAGCAGCCGGAGAACTTGATGATCTTGTTGCGGCCGGTGTAACCGCGGGCGAGGCGGATGGCGGACATCGTGGCCTCGGTGCCGCTGTTGGTCATGCGGACCTTCTTGACCGCAGGGACGCAGGAGAGAATCAGCTCGGCCATCTCGACCTCGAGGGGATTCGGGGTGCCGAAGCTGGTGCCGCGGTCGAGGGCCCCGCGGATGGCGGCGCGGATGTCCGGGTCGTTATGGCCATGGATGGCCGGCCCCCAGGTCAGGACGAAATCCACGAGTTCCTGGTCGTCGGCCGTCGTCAGACGGGCGCCGTTCGCCGATTTCGTGAAGAAGGGGGTGCCGCCGACCGAGCGGAAGGCGCGGACCGGGGAATTGACGCCGCCGGGGATCATCGCGAGGGCGCGCTGGAAGAGTTGCTCCGAGGAATTCACACCCTCTTGCGTATGGACGGAACCCCGCTGGGCAAGGGTTGACTGGCGGTACGAAGCCGAAGCCGATTCACATGATGACCACGGGCGGAGCCGGCGGGGCCGCTGGCTGGCCGTTCGGGACAACGTCCGTTCCGAGGGTCAAGCGACCGGGCTCGGTCCGCTGCAACGGGGCGGACGCCGCGGCCGGCGCCGCATTGAGCTTGGCCAACTCCATCATGACCATGCCGGTGGTGCGCTCGCGGAGCGCGTTCATCTCGGCGAGGATCGCCTCCTTCTCCGCCTCGGAGGCGCGCGTCCAGGCGCGCTCGAGTTCATGGCGCCGATCGGTCAGGGCCCGGTAGTCGGGACTCTGCGAGGCGTTGACGAAAGCCTGGCCGGCCTTGGGGTCAGACTCGCTGAGAAGCTGGCGCAGCCGGCGGCCCTCCTCGCGGAAGTCGGTGAAACGGGCCTCCATGACCGCGGCAGCCGCGGGTTCCTGCTTCGCCAGGGCCGCGACGACCGGCGCCGGCTTCTCGCGCTTGGCGGGACGGACGGACGGCTCGGGGGCCGAAGTGCGCGGGGTCGCGACAGGAGCCTCGACCGGGGCCGGCGGGCGACCGGTGACGAGGCCGGAGACGACGACGATACAGCCGAAGAAGAAGAGCAGGAGGAGGGCGACGGCGGACTTGTTCATGGCGGACAGCAGGATGGACAGGCGAAGGGTGGTCGGGTTGCCCTTCGCTAGCCGATTTCTAGTTAAAATACAAGGGGCCGGGACCTCGCGATCCCGACCCCGTGGGTCAGCGGCTCAGCCGGGCTTACTTCTTGTCCTCGTCGACGACCTCGAAGTCGCCGTCGACCACCTTGCCGTCCTTGGCCTTCTTCTTGCCCTCGGGGGCGGGACCGGCGTCGGCGCCCGGAGCGCCCGCGTTGGCCTCGGCCTGCTTGGCGGCGTCGGCGTAGATCGCCTGCGCGGCCTCGCCGAGCGGGGTGAAGATGGCCTCGCGCGCCTTCTCGAACTCCTCGGCGGTGGCGCCCTCCTTCTTCAGGAGCTCCTGACCTTCCTTGAGGGCGGCTTCGGTGCGGGCCTTGGTGTCGCCGGGGAACTTGTCCCCATTGTCCTTAAGCTGCTTCTCGGCCTGGAAGATCACGGCGTCGAGCTGGTTGCGAGCCTCGACGAGCTCGCGGGCGAGCTTGTCGTCGGCCGCATGCAGCTCGGCTTCCTTGCGCAGCTTCTCGACCTCCTCCTTGGAGAGACCCGAGGAGCCGGTGATGGAAATCTTCTGCTCCTTGCCCGTGCCCTTGTCGATGGCCGAGACGTGGAGGATACCGTTGGCGTCGATGTCGAAGACGACCTCGATCTGCGGGGTGCCGCGCGGGGCCGGCATGATGCCGTCCAGCTTGAACGTCCCGAGCTTCTTGTTGTCCTTGGCCATCGGGCGCTCGCCCTGCAGGATCACGATGTCCACCGCCGGCTGGTTATCGGCCGCAGTCGAGTACACCTGGGACTTCTTCGTCGGGATGGTGGTGTTGCGGTCGATCATGGCCGTGGCCACGCCGCCCATGGTCTCGATGGAGAGCGTCAGCGGGGTCACGTCGAGCAGGAGCACGTCCTTGACGTCGCCCTTGAGCACGCCGGCCTGGATGGCCGCGCCGATCGCGACGACCTCGTCCGGGTTGACGCCCTTGTGGGGCTCCTTGCCGGCGAGACCGCGGGCGATCTCGATGATCTTGGGCATGCGGGTCATGCCGCCGACGAGCACGAGCTCATCGACCTCGCTCATCTTGAGGCCGGCGTCCTTGAGGCAGGACTCGAACGGACGGCGCGTGCGC
>JBEELT010000060.1:0-10993 GCA_041167995.1 Verrucomicrobiota bacterium
GCCGGCGGTGTCGGTCAGCTGGCCCAGGCGGCGGATCATCCGCACCTTGCGGGCTCCGGTGTTGTCGGCTACGTCGAGCCGGGAAAGCATCTGGATCATGAGAGTGTGGGTCGGGAGGTGGGCCGGGACTGGTTAGTCGATGCCGGGGGCGGCGATCTTGGCGGCTTCGACGACGCGGATGACGCGCCAGCGCTTCAGCTTAGAAAGGGGGCGGGTCTCCATGATCTCGACGCGGTCGCCGGTCTTGCACTCGTTTTTCTCGTCATGGGCGTGCAGTACGGTGCGTCGCTTGACCTCCTTGCCGTACACGGGGTGCGGCACGGTGTACTGGAAGTTGACCTTGATCGACTTGTCCCCGGTGCGGGAGACGACGAGGGCGGTGAGGGTCTTGCGGTTGGAGCGGGACTCGGACATCGGGAAACGTGGGTTGGAGGTGGGTTACTTCTGCTGGGCCTGACCGGAGAGGATGGTCAGGCAACGAGCGACTTCCTTGCGGAGGGCGCGGAAACGGGCGGAGTTCTCGACCGCTCCCGTGGCCTGGCGGAGGCGGAGCTGCAGCAGTTCCTCGCGGGCCTCGCGCACGCGCTTCTGGAGCTCGGCGGGGGCCAGCGGACGGAGGGCCGAGGCGGCGGAGGGCTTGTCTTTCTGGTACTTGGACATCGGTGAAAAGGGTCAGTTATGGGTGGGCGAAGCCGGGGGCATCAATACTTTTCCAGTTCTTCGCGGGCGACGAAGCGGCAGCGGACCTGGAGTTTGGTGTCAGCCAGGCGCATGGCCTCGCGGGCCACGGAAATCGTGACGCCGGCGACCTCGAACATCATGGTGCCGGGCTTGATGACGGCGACGTAGTACTCGACGGAGCCCTTACCCGAGCCCATGCGGACTTCGGCCGGCTTCCGGGTCACCGGGGTGTGCGGGAAGATGCGCATCCACATCTTGCCCTTGCGCTTGAGGGCGCGGGAGATGGCGATACGGGCGGCCTCGATCTGGTTGGCGGGGATGCGGGCACGATCCAGGGACTGGATGCCGAAATCGCCGAAGTCGAGGGTGTTGCAGGCGGTCGCGTTGCCGCGGATCTTGCCCTTGCGGTGCTTGCGCCACTTGGTGCGAGCGGGTTGGAGATTGGCCATGGTGAGCTAGTTTAAGGTCGGAGGTGGACGAGGGTGGCTTAGAACTCGGAGTCCTTGGCGCAGATCCAGCACTTGATGCCGACCTTGCCGGCCAGCGTGCGGGCCTCGGTGAAGCCGTAGTCGATGTTTTCGCGGAGGGTGTGGAGCGGCACCCGACCGACGCGGGCGGACTCGACGCGGGCGATTTCGGCGCCGCCGAGACGACCGCCGAGGCGGATACGGATGCCATCGGCGCCGTTCGTCATGGTGGTCTGGACGGCCTTCTTCATGGCGCGGCGGAAGGAGATGCGGCGCTCGAGCTGAAGGGCGATGTTCTCGGCGACGAGCTGGGCGACTAGGTCGGGGCGCTTCACTTCGTTGACCTCGAGGATGATGTCCTCGATGCGGGCCTTGCCGGCGACCTTCTGGATCTCCCCGCGGAGCAGCTTGAGGTCGTCGCCCTTGCGGCCGATGACCATGCCCGGGCGGGCGGTCCAGATGCGGACGCGGACCTTCTGGCCGGCGCGCTCGATGAAGATGCGGGGCACCGCGGCCTGGCGGAGCTTCTCCTTGAGGAACTCGCGGATGCGGTAGTCCTCCAGGATGAAGGCCGGGAAGTCGCGCTTGGTGGCGTACCAGCGGGATTCCCAGTTGCGGCGGACGGCTAGACGGAAGCCGATCGGATTTACTTTCTGGCCCATGTGGGTGCGGAGATTATTTGGTGGCGGAGGCCAGGGCCACGCGGATGTGGCTCATGGACTTGTGAATGGGGTGGGCGGAACCGCGGGCGGCGGGCATCGACCGCTTGAGGACGGGGCCTTGGTTGACCGTGGCGGAGACGACGACGAGGTCGCTGCTGGAGAGGTTGTGGTTATTCTCGGCGTTCGCGATGGCGCTCGCGAGGGTCTTCCCAAGGAGGCGGGCGGACTTGCGCGGGATGAAGCGGAGCAGCTGGATGGCTTCCTCGGCCGGGAGGCCTTGGATCTGGCGCGCGACTTCGCGCACCTTCTGGGGCGACATGCGGGCGAAACGGGTGGTGGCGTGGACTTCCATGACGATGATAAAGGGGGAGAGGGTTAGATGCGGGGATTGGCGCGGGTCGCGACGATGTCGCCGGGCAGGATGCGGGCGGCGGCCGGGTCGGCGGCGGGGTCGAGCGAAAGGATGAGCGCGACCGAGCGGGCGCGGGCGGACTCGGCGACGACGACGGTGCCGAAAGGACGGCCGTCGCGGCTCACCGTGCAGACGGCGCCGGGGCGGAAGCCCCGATCATGACCGCCGGACACGACCACCAGGTCGGCGTCCCGGCCCGCGAGGACCTGGACGACGGCACCCTTGCCGTCCGCTTCCGCCGAACCAAGCGCCGCCGCGCCGGCCGCGAAGGCGGCGACGGGCAAGAGGAGCATGGAGAGGGCGGCGCGCACGAGGAGGATTACTGGGCTTCCTTGCGGGAAGGCTGGGTATGCTGGCGGAAGGTGCGCGTGGGCGCGAACTCGCCGAGCTTGTGGCCGACCATGTTCTCCGTCACATAGACGGCGACGAAGGCCTTGCCGTTATGGACCTCGAGGTTGAGACCGATGAAATCGGGGGTGACCGTCGAGCGGCGCGACCAGGTCTTGATCGGCTTGCGGCTGTTGGCCTTCTGGGCGGCGATGACCTTGTCGACGAGGTGCGGGTCGACGAAGAATCCCTTTTTGCGAGAGCGTGCCATGGTGAGAGTGCGGTGCGGGGGTTAGACCTGCTTCACCTTCCGGCCGTTGCGGCGGACGATGATCTGGTTGTTGGAAGCCTTCGCCTTGGTGCGCGTCGGGAAACCCTTCGCGAGCTGACCCCAGGGGGACTTCAGGTGCTGGCGACCGCCACCACCCTTCTTCTTGCCGCCGCCACCGCCGTTCGGGTGGTCGACCGGGTTCATGGACATACCGCGCTGGCGCGGGCGACGGCCCTTCCAGCGGTTACGACCAGCCTTACCGAGGCTGGCGTTGTGATGGTCGACATTGCCGACGATGCCGACGGTCGCGCGACCATCCGCGTTGAGGTAACGCTGCTCACCCGAGGGCATGCGCAGGATCACGCGATCGTCTTCGAGACCCAGAAGCTGGGCGAAGCCGCCGGCGGAGCGGGCGAGCTGACCACCCTTGCCGGGTTCGATCTCGATGCAGTGGATGAAGGTGGCCGGAGGGATCAGGCGCAGCGGCAGGGAGAGGCCGGGCGTGAGCTGTTCCTGGGCGGTGTTGGTGCTGACGACCTTGTCGCCGACCTTGAGGCCGTCCGGAGCGAGGATGTAAGCCTGGGACTTGTCGGCGTACTCAATCAGGGCGAGGTGGGAGGTGCGGTTCGGATCGTACTCCATGCGGAGGACGGTCGCGACTTCGTCGATGCGGTCGCGGCGGAAGTCGACCTTGCGGTAGAGCTTCTTATGGCCTCCGCCCCGGCGGCGAGAGGTGATGCGGCCGTAGCAGTTGCGGCCCATGGCGCGGTGGTTGCTCTCGGTGAGCTTGGGTACCGAGCGGCCGCGGTGAAGACCCTCGGTCTTGACGCGCACAAGGAAGCGCTGACCGGGAGTGATGGGGCGGGAAGTGATGAGAGGCATGGTGGGATGCGGGCTCCGGGATTAAGCGAGGGAGATGACGTCGCCCTTCTTCAGGGTCACGATCGCGCGGCGGGAGGTCGTCTCTTGGTAGATGGCGCCACCGCCGAGGCGGCTGCGGCGGACCTTACCCTTGCGGATGAGGATGTTGACCTTCTGCACGGTGACCTTGAAGGAGGCCTCGATGGCGGCCTTGACCTGGGCACGGTCGGCGCCGGGCAGGATCTCGAACACGTACTTGTTGGCCTCGGCCAGGCCGGAGGCCTTTTCCGTGAGGATCGGGCGGCTGATGATGTCGGAAGCAGGCTTCATTGGATGGGTCCTTAGTTTTTGGTGCGCTCGAGGACCTTCTTGAGGCCCGCTTCGCTGATCAGGACGCGGGGCGTGCGCACGAGGTCCAAGGCGTTGAGGTTGGAGGAGTTGGAGAAGATGGCGCGCTCGAGGTTGCGGCTGGCGCGGAGCACGGGCTCGGACCAGGCGCTGTCGACGACCAGGAGGCGCTTACCTTCGGGGGAGACGGAGGTGAGGACCTTGGCGAAGAGCTTGGTCTTCGGCTGGGCGACCTCGAACTTCTCGATCACCGAGAGGCCGCCGTCCTTGGCGAGTTCGAAGAGGGCGCGCTGCAAGGCGATCTTCTTGGCCTGGGTCGTGATGGTCTTGGACCAGTCGCGGGGGCGCGGACCGAAGACGACGCCACCCTTGAACATCTGGGGGGCGCGCTTGTCGCCGTGGCGGGAGCCGCCGGAACCCTTCTGCGGGAGCACCTTCTTGCCGGAGCCGGCGACTTCGCCGTAATCCTTGGTCTTGGAAGTGCCTTGGCGCTTGTTGGCCTGGTAGGAGACGATGACCTGCTTGAGCAGCGCGACGCCCTTGTCACCCTCGAAGGTGGGGATGTCGAACTCCTTCTCGGCGAAGGAGGTGCCGTCGGACTTGTAAACTTTGAGCTTCATATCGCTGAGGTGCTGGAGGGGTTACTTGGCGGCGATGGCCTTTTTGGCCGGGCGGACGAGGACGACCTCGCCGTTGGCGCCGGGGAAGCTGCCCTTGATGAGGAGGAGGTTCTTCTCGGCGAGCACCTGCACGACGCGGAGGTTCTGGACGGTGCGCTGCACCTGACCCATGTGGCCAGGCATGCGCTTACCCTTGAAGACGTGACCGGGGGTCTGGCGCATGCCGATCGAGCCGATACGGCGGTGCATCATGTGACCGTGGGAGTCCGGCTGGCCGTCCATGTTGTAGCGCTTCACGACGCCTTGGAAGCCGCGGCCCTTGACGGTACCGATGACGTCGACCATCTGGCCGGCGGTGAACTTCTCGACGGTGATGACGTCACCGACCTTGGCGACGTCGCCCTTGGCGTCGTCGGCGAGGCGGATCTCGTGGAGATGGCTGTGGGGAGCGACGCCCGCCTTGCGGAGGTGGCCGACTTCACCCGCGGAGAGGCGGCTCTCCTTCTGGGCACCGAAGGCGATCTGGACGGCGTTGTAGCCGTCGGTGGCCTTGGTCTTGACCTGCGTGACGGGGCAAGGGCCCGCTTGGACGACCGTGACAGGGACGAGGTTGTTCTCCGCGTCGTAGACCTGGGTCATGCCGATTTTTTTACCGAGTAGCTGGTGTTTCATTTTTCTAAGAGGCAGGTGGCCGGTGAGGGCCGTTTGGTCATTGCTGACCTGCATTAGGCTTGGGATTTCCTTGCGGAAGTCTTGGTCCTGAAGAGGGGCGCTGGCGCAGCCTGCGTTGGGTTGAGGGTTAAGGTGGAAGGGTTGAGGAGTTAGACGGTGATGTTAATGTCAACCCCAGAAGGCAGATTCAGCTTCTTCAGCTCGTCCACGGTCTGGGAATTGGGGTCCATGATCTCGATCAGGCGCTTGTGCGTGCGGATCTCGAACTGGTCCATGGACTTCTTGTCCACGTGCGGGGAGCGGTTGACCGTGAGGCGCTCGATCGAGGTCGGGAGCGGCACGGGGCCGGTGACGCGGGCGCCGGTGCGCTTGGCGGTGTCGACGATCTCGTTCGCGGACTGGTCGACCATGCGGTAGTCGAAACCTTTGAGCTTGATGCGGATTTTGGTGCGGGCCATCGGGAAGGGAGTTGGGGGGAGATTAGGTGCGGGCCGGGGCGCGCGAGGAGGTCTCGACGACCTGCTTGAGGATTTGAGCCGGGACCGGCTCGTAGGTGCCGGGCTCCATGGAGTAGGAAGCACGACCCTTGGACAGGGAGCGGACGTCGGTCGAGTAGCCGAACATCTCGGCCAGCGGGACGCGGGCGTCGATATTGCAGAGGCCAGCCTTGGTCTCCATACCCTGGATCTGGCCACGGCGGCGGTTCAAGTCGCCCATGATGTCACCCTGGTATTCTTCCGGGGTGACGACCTCGACCTTCATGATCGGCTCGAGGAGGATCGGCTTGGCTTCCTTCATCGCTTCCTTGAAGGCGAAGATGCCAGCCATCTTAAAGGCCATTTCATTCGAGTCCACTTCGTGGAAGGAACCGAAAACGATACGGGCCGTGAAGTTGATGACGGGGTAGCCGGCAACGGTGCCGTTGTTCGCGGCCTCGAGGATGCCTTCCGTGGCGGGCTTGATGAATTCCTTGGGGATGACGCCACCGACGATTTCGTTGATGACTTGCTCCGCCTTGTACTCCGGGTCGCGACCGACGACGGGGTTGGGCTCCAACTTGATTTCGACGTGGCCGTACTGACCGCGACCACCGGACTGGCGGATGAACTTGCCGACGCCTTCAGAGGCGAGGTTGATCGTTTCGCGGTAGGAAATCTGGGGCTTGCCGGACTTGGCCTCGACCTTGAACTCGCGCTTAAGGCGGTCGACGATGATTTCGAGGTGGAGCTCACCCATGCCAGAGATGAGGGTCTGGCCGGTCTCCGGGTTGGAGGTGACGCGGAAGGTCGGATCTTCCTGGGCGAGACGCTGCAGGCCGATGGAGAGACGCTCCTGGTCACCCTTCGAGTTCGGCTCGATGGACATCGAGATGACCGGCTCGGCGAAGGTGGTCTTCTCGAGGATCAGGTCGTCCTCGGCGGTGAGGGTGTCGCCGGTGGCGATATCCTTCGGACCGATGATCGCGCAAATGTCGCCGGAATAGGCGACGTCGATTTCTTCGCGGTCCATCGCCCGCAGGAGCACGATGCGCGAGATGCGCTCGTTCTTGCGGGTGCGCGGGTTGTAGAGGGCTTCGCCCTTCTTCAACTGGCCGCGGTAGACGCGGTAGAAGACGAGCTGACCGACGTGCGGGTCGGACCAAAGTTTGAAGCACAGGCCGGTGACCTTGGCCTTGTCGTCCGGACCGATCGCGATTTCCGTGTCGCCGTCGTCGATGAACGCCTTCTGCGGGCGCATGTCGACCGGGGAAGGGAGGAAGTCGACGACGCAGTCGAGGAGCATCTGGACGCCCTTGTTCTTGAAAGCGGAACCGGGGATGACCCCGATGAAATTGAGGGAGAGGGTGGCCTTGCGGATACCCGTGCGCATCTCGTCGATGGTCACTTCCTGACCGTCGAGGTACTTGGCAGCGAGCACGTCGTCGAAATCAGCGAGGCCTTCGATGAGCTTGGTGCGCCACTCGGCGGCTTCCTTCTTCTGGCCTTCGGGAATCTCGATCGTATCGAACTTCATCCCCTTCGGGTCGGTCTCGTCGTAGAGGTAGGCGACGTTCTTGATCAGGTCGATCATGCCCTTGAAGTCTTCCCCTTGGCCAATCGGGATGAAGAGCGGGTGGGCGTTGCCCTTGAGCTTGGTGCGGATGTCGTCGACGGCGCCGAAGTAATCGGCACCCGTGCGGTCCATCTTGTTGACGAAGGCGACGCGCGGGACGCCGTACTTGTTCATCTGGCGCCAGACCGTCTCGGACTGGGGCTGCACGCCGGCGACGGCGCAGAAGACGGCGACGGCGCCGTCCAGGACGCGGAGCGAGCGCTCCACCTCGGCCGTGAAGTCCACGTGACCGGGGGTGTCGATGATGTTGATGCGGTGATCGATGTCCGCGAAATAGCCTTCCTTCGTCTTCCAGCCCGCGGAGATCGCGGCGGCGGTGATGGTGATACCACGCTCGCGCTCCTGCTCCATCCAGTCGGTGGTGGCGGTGCCGTCATGCACCTCGCCCATCTTATGCACCACGCCGGTGTAGAAGAGGATACGCTCGGTGGTCGTCGTCTTGCCGGCGTCGATGTGCGCGGCGATGCCGATGTTGCGCGTGTGCTCGAGGGGGAACGCGCGGGACGGGGAGTTGAGATCGGAAAGCTTGGCCATGGTCGGGACCGGGAATCAGGCGGGGGTCGGAAGGGGACGGATTACCACTTCAGGTGAGCGAAGGCACGGTTGGCCTGGGCCATCTTGTGCGTCTCTTCGCGCTTCTTCACGACGTTACCGGTGTTGTTGTAGGCATCGACGACCTCGGCGGCGAGCGCCTCGGACATCGTGGTGCCCTTGCGGCCGGCGGCGGCGGCGACGACCCAGCGCAACGCGATGCTATTCTGGCGCTCGTGGCTGACCTCGACGGGGACCTGGTAGGTGGCGCCACCGACGCGGCGGCTCTTGACCTCCAACTTCGGGCGGCAGTTCTCGAGGGCGCCGAGCAGCAGCTCGACGGGGTTGCCCTTCATCAGCTTCTCGCTGACCTTCTCGATCGCGCCGTAGACGATGCCCTGGGCGATGGACTTCTTGCCGGACTTCATCACGACATTGATGAGCTGGCTGACGAGGGGGGAGCCGTAACGGGCGTCCGGGAGGTGGGCGCGCTTGGCTGCTTTGCGACGACGAGACATGGTCTAAGGGAGTTGGGTGCGGAAACGGATTAAACCTTCTTTTCCTTCGGGCGCTTAACGCCGTACTTGGAGCGGGAGCGACGGCGCTTCTCGACGCCGGAACAGTCGAGGGGGCCGCGGACGATGTGGTAGCGGACGCCCGGCAGGTCCTTCACGCGGCCACCGCGGACGAGGACGACGGAGTGCTCCTGGAGCTTGTGGCCTTCGTCGGGGATGTAGGTGATGACTTCCTGGCCATTCGTCAGGCGCACCTTGGCGCACTTGCGCTGGGCCGAGTTCGGCTTCTTCGGCGTGCGGATCATGACCTGAACGCAGACGCCGCGGCGGAAGGGAGAGTTGTTCAAGGCCGGCGACTTGGACTTGGCCTTGGGTTGAATCCGCGGTTTGCGGACGAGTTGGTTGATGGTAGGCATGGACCTCGGTAAATAGGGAAAAGAGTGTTTGGGCATAGGGGTCGAAGCCCCTCATGCAAGCGGAAAGTGCTTTGGTTTTAAGGTTTCTTTACGAGGGGTGTGACCCGAGGGCGCCGACCCATCTTTTATGCGGGACAATTTCCTCCTAACGACCAAAGTCCGGGTCTATGTCCCGTCCGCACCTGCTGCTCGCGCTAGCCCTAGCCCTAGGACTCCCGGGCCTCGGTCTGGCAGCTGACCCTGCTCCGGCCCCGGTCCCTCCCTCGCCTGCGCCTGCGGCGGCCAGCAAGCCGGCTCCGACCGCCAAAGAGGACTATTCGGACGGGGAAATCATCTTTTTGACGGGTTTACCGGCAGGTAAGGCCCCCGAGTTGGTGTCTTCCTACGCCCGCAAGACCTATATTAAGGCGGAATTGGTCAAGGAACCCCTGCTGCGCCAGTTCGTCCAACTCGCTTTGTCCAAGATCGAGGATCAGCCCGAGAAGGCCCTCCAAATCCGCCAAGAGCACCTTTCCAAACTGGCCGATTTCTTCCTCGACCGGGCCATGGAGGCCCAATCGGCAGATAAACCGAGCGAAACCCTGCGCCTGGCCGAGATCGCCGTGCGCTGCAACCCCGCCAACCCAAAGGCTAAACTCTTCTACGCCAACTTCTTGCACGGCAAGATGGGTCGGACCGATGACGCCATTCAGACCATGCGTCACGGCCTGGAATTTCTCGAAGTTAACGATAAATTGGGTCGGGACTACCTAGAACGCTATTTCCAGTTCCTCCAGTTGAGGGAACGCGATGGCGAGGTGATGGATCAAGGCTTGAAGCTCCTCCGGGTCGGCAAGGACCTACCCCAGGCCACGCGCGAGGCCATTGCGCTGGCAACGGCGACCTCCCAGTACTGGGCCGGCAAGTATCCTGATTGCGTCAAAACGATCACCATCAATAACTTGGACAACTTCCCGAATGGTCTCCTGCTCAAAGCCAAGGCGCTCTTCGACGGCGGTAAGACCCAAGAGGGCCTCACGCTCTTGGAAACCAAAGGAGGTGCCGTCAAGGACGCCACCGCCCGTGATGCCATCCTCTCTCAGCAAACCCGCTTCCATATCCTACTCGGACAGACCCGGATGGCCCTTTCGGTGAACCAGGAACGGATTTCGCTCAACGAAAAGGCCCCCTTCCCTCATATCCAGCGCCTGCAGCTACTGGACAGGCTCGGATTGAAGGATGAATACGAAAAGGAGCTGCAGACGATCAAGTCCAAGTTCGAGACCAACTCAGGGGCCATGATCGCCTTGGCCAACTACGCGGCCGAGAAAGGCTACGACGGCCTCACCGCCGCCCTCACGAGCGTCGCCGCCGCCCGCGGTTTCGAAAGCGCGACCTTCGCGGCGCTGCACCTAGAAGCGCTGCTCAACGCCGGCCTGCCGGATCAGGTGATCGCCCAGCACCAGCAGGTTTCCGCCGCCGACCCGGCCTTCTTCCATTCCAACCGCCCGCTCATCCAGGCCATCGTCGGCATCGCCCACTACGCCCGCGTCAAGCCCGATGAGGCGACCGCCAAGCGCGAGCGCGACATCGGCGACCGCTACCTCGCGGAGTTCCTCCGGGCGAAGGACCTCGGCCCCGAGGCCTATCGCTCGGTCGGACGTCACCTGCGCACGATTCGCGCCTCGGAGGCCGCCGTCCGGATCCTCGAGGCCGGCGTGCAGGTCCACCCGAACCACTCCCAACTCCGCGCGGATTACGTGCGCGCCCGGCTCCTGGCCGGCCTGACCGACGCCTACGGCAGCCGCAAGTCGATGTCCGATGAGTTGGAGAACCTGCAGACCCTGCGCCGGCCTTCCCCGCTGGTCTGGCAGGAGGCCCTGTCCTGGCTGCGCACCGAAGCCAAACTACCCGCGGCCCAGTCCCTCAAACTGGAGGCCGCGCTGCAAACCCTGATCAGGCCCGGCCTCGACGCCGCCGCGCTCGAAGGTCGCTGAGCGCCCATGGACCTCGCCGCGCGCCGCGCCCAACTCATCGCCGAACTGGAGCCGTTCGGCGACCACCACGAACGTTTCCAGTATGTCATCGACCGCGCCAAGTCGACGGCCGCGCTAGCCGC
>JBEELT010000061.1:0-10722 GCA_041167995.1 Verrucomicrobiota bacterium
GGCCTCATGGGCATCGGCATGTCCTGGGCGCCCGATGGGCGCGCTTACTTCGCCGACTGGATCGGGGGCTACCCGCTCGATGGCAAGGGCGCGATCTGGCGCATGGACGTGGCCACCCGGACCGACCCGGTGTCCGCCGAAATCCTTTCATTGCCGCTCACCGCGCCCCTCCCCCGGGAGCGTCTGCTCGGCCTGCTCGGGCATCCCGACCAGCGCGTGCGGGTCAACGCCTCCCTCCGCCTCGATCGGCTGGGTGCGTGGCCGGAGATGTTCGCCATCGCCCGTGACCCGAAGCAACCGACCTTGGCCCGCATCCACGCGCTCTGGGGTTGGGGCATGGGCTTGCGGCACGGTAAGCTCGCCGATCTGCGCGGGGTGGCCGAGCTGCTGGGCGACGAGTCTGATGAGATCCGCGTCCAGCTGCTGAAAGTGCTGGGCGAAGGACGACTGCCTCCCCGCGAGCGACTGACGAAGGAAGGTGAGATTGACGACCTGATCGCCACCCGGATGGTCGCCCAGCTGTCGTCGAAGAACCCGCGCGTGCGTATCCAAACGGGGCTCACCCTAGGTCGTCTGCGCATCGGCGAGGACGGCCTGACGGCACGCCGTCCGCCCGCGGCGGCTTTCTTCCAGGATGCCGCCGCCGACCTGAAGCTACCGTGGTTGCGACATGGCCTAGTGGTCGGTCTAGCCGGTACGCAGACCGAAGCCGAACTCCTTTCCTTGGCCCGGGGCGCCGATGCGGCGAAAGCCACCTTCGCGACGCTCGCCTTGGCGCGCCGACGGTCGCCGGCGCTCGCCCAATTGCTCGCCTCGCCCTTTCGCGACGTACTCAATGAGGCCGTCCGCGCAATCCATGACGACGAAGGCATCCCCGCCGCCCAGGAGGCCTTGGCGGCGATGGTCACGAATCCTCCCACGGCGTTGCCGACCACGGCACTGCGTCGGGCGCTGAATCAGAATCTCCGCCTCGGGACGCCCGCTTCGGCGGCCCGCCTCCTGACTTGGATCCAGGCGCAACCGGAGACCGCCGAGCTACTGCCGGAAGCCCTCCAGCTCCTCCTGCTATTCCCCACCCCGCCGCGGCTCGACCTAGTGGACGGCACCGCCCGACGCTACGCAGAACGTCCCCTCGGGCCACTCGGCGCGGCGATGAGCGCCGGTCAGTCCGGACTGCTCGCGTTACGGACGCCCGCGCTGAAGGCCCTAGGCGTGGAGCTCTTGGTCAAATACGGTCTCGAGGTCCCCACGCCGGAGTTGCTCCGCTTGACCGCCTCCAAGCAGGTTTCGACCGCCGTGAAGCTGCAGGTGCTGCGTCTGTTGGCGACCAAGACGGATGCGCCCGCCGAAGTCCGAGGCGCGCTGCTTGCCGCCACCGCCGACGGCATCGATGCGGAACTGCGGATCGCCGCCCTCAAGCTCCTCCCGAACATCGCGCCCGAGGACGCCCTGACCACCGCGCATCGCTTCCTCGAGGGTAAGGGATTCAAGCCGGTCGAACGTCAGGCCGCGGTCGACCTGATCGCCACCTCCACCCTTCCAGCCGCGACCGCGCTTCGCTCCGGTCTGGCTGAGAAACTGGCCCAAGGTCGGCTGGGCGATAGCCTCCGGCTCGATGTCCATGCCTTCGCAGCGACCTCCGCCGAACCCGCGGTCAAGGACGCCTTGCGCCGCTACCTGGCGATCACCCGGAAGCCGGAAGAATTGGCCACCCCTGAGCTTCCCTACGAGCTCCTGGTCGCCGGCGGCGACCCGAAGCGCGGCCGGGCCATCGCCAACGAGCATCTCGCCGCGAATTGTACGGCCTGCCACCGCTTCGAGTCGGACGAAGGCAGCGAGGTCGGTCCCTCGCTCAAGTCGGTCGGGTCCCAGCGGTCCAACACCGAACTCGCGGAGTCGCTCGTCAATCCCTCGGCGAAGATTGTGCCGGGCTTCGGCTTCGAGACCTTGACCCTGAAGAACGGCGAGATGATCGCGGGCGTCGTGACCTCCGAGCCCGGCCCGATCAACCAGAGCTATGCCGTACGTCTGCCGGATGGCTCCAAACGCACGGTTCCCGCCGACGAACTCGCCGTTCGCACCCTGCCCGTCTCCGTCATGCCCCCGATGCTCGGCATCCTAACCCCGGCCGAGATCCGCGATGTCGTCGCGTACCTCGAGACGCTTCGCCCCAAGGACAAGAAGGCGAAGAAGTGACGGTTCATAAGATTGATTGAACCTCGTCGGACCTTGGTTGTCCTAGGGGCATGCCCCTTCGCCTCGCCCTGCTGTGGTTACCGCTGCTGGCCTTCGCCGCCGCGCCGGAAGTCGCCGATTGGCAGAAGCAGTATGACGCCTGGTATTGGAAGGCACCCGCCACGCGCCTCGAGAACCTCCGCTGGTCCGACAAAGGCGAATTCCTCGTCTTCGCGGAGCGCGGCGCGACCACCGCCTGGAAGCGCGTGGTGTGCGCGACTGGGGAGATGGGCCCGGCCTTCGACCCGGCGATGGTCGCCAAGGCTTTCGCGGCGCTTTCGCCGGATAAACCTGCGGCGACTAAACCTGCCTTCACCCGGGTCGTCCCGCTGGACGACGGCCGTCTCCGGCTGGAGAACGACACCGACGCATGGATCCTGGAACCAGACGGGCGCTTGACGGGAGCGAAGCCAGACAAGAGTCCCGAGGCAACTACCGCCAGCCGCCGACAGTCCGTCGGCCGCGAAAACCTCCTGTCGTCGACCCGCCTCGGTGAACGTTCCCCGGACGGGCGGTGGCGCGTAACGCTCAAGGAGGGTAATGTACTGCTGACGGAGGAAGGACGGCCCGAGACGGCCCGCGCCCTGACCCAAGATGGCAAACCCCCGGATGGCTGGGTCGGCCCCGTCTCCTGGGCCCCCGACGGCAAGCACTTCGCGCTCTGGCGCGAACGGGTCGCACCGATCCGCCAGTACACCGTCGTCGATTCGCTCAAGGGCACCAAGAAGGACATCCCGTACGACAAACCCGGCGACGACAAGACCGAGCGGCTACCCTGGGTCTTCGCCGTCACTGGGGAGGCTCCCTCGACGCCCTCACGGGAAGTCCTCCCGTTGACGATGAACACGGATCGCCTCGACTGGACGGCCGATGGTCGTCGACTCCGCAGCCAGTACGTGAAGCGCGGCTTCACGGGCCATGGGATCGTCGAATTCTCGACCGACACGCGCCGTTGGCGGCAGCTGCTCGCCGAGGAAGATCCTAAGTTCGTCTTCACCTACGGGAGTCGCTACCGCCACGACCTCGATGAGAACCGGACCCTCTGGACTTCGGAGCGGAGCGGCTTCAACCAACTGTACTTGGTGGATCTCACGACCGGCCGGACGCTCCACCCGGTGACGATCGGTCCCGGCATCATGAAACAGGTGGTCGAGGTCGACACGAAGTCCGGCGAACTCCTCTACCTGGGTATCGGGCGAGCAGGCGGCGAGAACCCCTATCAGCAACACCTCTACCGCACCGACCTGAAGGGCCGACCCCCGCTCGACCTGACGCCGGGCGACGCGCACCATACGGTGGAATTCTCCCCCGGCCGCAAATACTTCATCGATACGGCCTCCCGCGTCGACGTTGCCCCGACCTTCACCCTACGTGCCACCGCGGACGGTCGAGCCCTAGCGACCTTGCTCACGGGTAGCCTCGCCAAGCTCAAGGCAGCCGGGTGGCAGGAACCCATCCGATTCCACACGAAGGACCGCGACGGCAAGTTCGACATCTGGGGCGTCGTGAACCGCCCCTACCCGTTCGACCCGAAGAAGAAGTACCCGGTGCTCGAGCATATCTACGCGGGGCCGCAGGATTCCTTTGTGCCGCGTTCGTTCGGCTTCTGGAACAACAATCACCGCGAGCCCACGCTGAAAGGCTTCTACGTCGTACAGATCGACGGACGCGGCACCTGGAACCGCGGCAAGGAGTTCCATCAGGAGGCGTGGCGCAACCTGCGCGACGCCGGTTTTCCGGACCGCATCCGCTGGCTGACCGAGGTCGCGAAGACCGAACCTGCGATGGACTTGGGACGGGTGGGCATCTTCGGTGGCTCGGCCGGAGGGCAGAACACCGCGCACGCCTTGCTGCGTCATGGTGACTTCTACCGAGCCGGCGCGGCCGATTGCGGCTGCTACGACAACCGCGTCGATAAGCTCTGGTGGAATGAGCAATGGATGGGCTACCCGATCGGCCCGTGGTATGAGGCCAACTCCTGCGGCACGGACGCCGCCAACCTCCGCGGCCGCCTCTTCCTCACCGTCGGCGAGTCGGACTCCAACGTGGACGTGAAGTGCACCTACGACCTCCGCGATGCCTTACTGGCCGCCGGCAAGAAGGATCGATTCGAGCTGCATGTCGTCCCCGGGGCCGGCCACGGGGCCGGTGAACGACCGGATATGCGCGCCCAACGGCTGCGTTTCTTCATCGACCAGTTGCGCCCTCCCGTGGGAGGATGAGGAATGGAACCCGCCCCCGGCCTGATCGAGCTCCGGCTCAACCACGTCGGTCAGCTCTTCAACACCATGGACCCGTCGCCGTTCCTCCACGAGCGCGACCTGGACCATGACGCCGAGGAATTCATCGTCAGCTGGGCGCGCGAGCTCCGCATCCAAGGCCGGCCAGAACTGCGGCTACGGGTCGTGCTGCATCAGGCGGAAGACCCGGCGGTGACCGAATTGGTCCGCCAATCCCTCCGCCATTATTTCGCCTACCGCGCCGAGGTCAGCCGGCGCGAACTGCACGCCCTGCTCCGAGAGGGGCGTACCGCGTTCGGCATCGGGCTGACCTTCCTAGCGGTCACTCTAGCCCTGCGCGGCCTGCTGCCCGCCGCCGGCTGGGGCGACTGGGTCCGCGAGGGCCTGACCATCTGCGGCTGGGTCGGACTCTGGAAGCCCATCGACATCCACCTCTACCGGTGGTGGCCGCTGCGGGCGCAGGCCAGACTACAGGCCCGGCTCTCAGCCTGCCCGGTCGAGGTCGATTTCCAGCCCCTATCGCCCCGTTCCTGACGGGTTAACGTGCCCGCTGGGAGGTAACTTACGATTTTTTTACGTGGGGGATTGACAGGGTGGTCGCACCCACCAATCCCAAACCTTCCCGCATGATTAATTTCGCGAGCCAGTGTCTAGACCAGACCAAGGCCCTCCTCAAACTAAACCTTGGTTCCCTAGCCCCGGACGGCTCTGTGATCCCCGTCCCCGGCGAGGTCTCCCGCGCCGACGAGCCCGGCCACGCTGCCCTTGCCTTCGGGGAATACTACCGCGCCACCGGGGAACTCTCCCTTGACCGCACGAACATCGTCGAAATCGTCGCCCGCACCATCACGGCCCAGGTCCGTCTCAGCAAGGGCTCCGACAACGGCATGGCTTTCGCCTGCCTCGGCCTGCTCGCCTTCGGCCCCACCCGCGAGCGCAACCCTGTCTGGGAGAAGCTCGATGAGGCGACCCGTCAGCTCATCGACGAACGCCTCGCGATCGAGCACGACCACCATGACCACGTCCAGGCGTTCGATATCGCCAAGGCGGTCTGCCGCTTCTCCTTCGGCCTGACCAAGAAGGACGAGACCGGACCGCTCGTCGACCGTTTCGTCGACCGCATCAACGCCAGCGCCTCCGGCGGCTTCCATGACGAGGCTTCCCGCGCCGCGCACGCCGAGAACTTCGGCGGCGCCTTCGACCTCTACGGGGTCGTCGCCCTTATCTTCATCCGCCAGGCCCTCCAGCTCCACGCCAACATCCAACTGCGTGACCAGAAGCTCCCGAAGCTCCGGACCCATGCGGAGAAATACCTCCGCGTCATCCTCGACACGACGCGCGAGGACGGCCTCGGCTGGTGCTACGGTCGCGGCATCGGCGCCTATGGCCAGATGCACTGCGTCACGCTCCTGCTGCAGGCCCTCCGCGACCGCTGGATCCCCGTGGACAAGGAGGCCCTCGCCCGCGACCTGGTTCGCCGTCTCTACGCTAACTTCTTCACGACTTTCTTCGACGCCGAGCACGGGCTCATCGTCGTCCGCGACGCGGAACGCGATACCATCCCGGGCCACACGACCCGCATGGCGAACTTCGACGCCGCCCGCTACCTCTCGCAGTGGTCCCGCCTGGCCAAGACCATCGGCGGAGCCATGGAGATCGTGAAGCCGGCCGGCAAGGCGGCGGTCTGCCGCTTCTTCTCCTTCGACAAGTCCCCGCGCAAGGAACAGGGCCTGCTTTCCTACCAGGACCCCACCTCCGGCCTGCACATCATCCTGCCGCTAGTCTCCGCCGGTATCCACCGCGCCAGCGACTCCCTCGCCTTTCCGCACATGCCGGGCGTCTTCGACTGGCCTTCCAACCAGGCCGTCAGCCCGTTCATCCCGGAGTTCACGATCGCGGGGAAGTCCTTCACCCCTTCCTTCTACGGTAAGAACGCCCAGGTGGCGATGGGCACCAAGCCCGGCACCTACCACTTCCGCTACGAGCAGCCCGACCTCATCGACCGCGACGAGAAGCTCTCTGCGAACATGGCCTCCCTCAAGGTCGACTGGGAGTTCAACGGCGGGCGCGTCGTCGGTCGCTTCCTGCTGACGGCCAAGGCCGCGGTGACCCTCGACGAGTTCCGCCTGGTGCTGCCGATCGCCGCGACCCACTCGCGCATGACGCCGGGGAACGCGCTCGTGCTCGGCCCCGAATCCCACCGCTGCGAGGTGCTCAAGGATGATTTCCACGCCGCCTGGGCCGAGACCCGCGTCGTCAGCGAGGATGCCCGCCACCGCTCGTGCTGGGGCAAGGTACATTACTACCAGACCTTGCTGCGGGATAAGCCCCTCGCCCTGCGCGCCGGCCAGAGCTACGGTTTCGAGATCGCCTACGAGCCGCACGTCGTCCGGGCCGCCGGCTAAGGAGTGCTTCTGGGGTTGTCCTGCCCTGCCTCCTTCCCTATCCCTCAAGGGTCCGCCATGCCCCGCAAGTTCTACCTGACCACCGCGATCGACTACGCCAACGGCGCCCCGCACCTCGGGCACGCCTACGAGAAAGTCCTGGCCGACGTCATCGCCCGGCGCCAACGCCTGCACGGCCATCCGACCCATTTCCTGACCGGTCTCGATGAGCACGGCCAGAAGGTGCAGCAGACCGCCCAGAAGCGAGGCATCGAGCCGCAGGCGCTCGTCGACGAGGTGGCTGCGGTCTTCCGGGCGATGCTGGCCGAACTGAACATCTCGAACGACGACTATATCCGGACGACCGAGCCCCGCCATCAGCGCGTCGTGCAGGACTTCCTGCAACGCCTGTTCGACCAGGGCCTGATCTTCAAGGCGACCAAATCCGGCTGGTATTCCGTGCGGCAGGAGCAGTTCCTGTCCGATAAAGACCGCACGGAGGATGGCTCGTGGCCGGAAATCTACGGGGAGGTCACCCAGACGACCGAGGAGAACTACTACTTCAAGCTGTCGCAGTTCCAGGGCTGGCTCGTGGAGCACATCCAGTCGCATCCCGACTTCATCACGCCGCGTTTCCGCCGCAACCAGGTGCTCGAGTTCCTCAAGGAACCGCTGAACGACCTCTGTATTTCCCGCCCGAAGACCCGCCTGACCTGGGGCATCGAACTGCCCTTCGATCGATCGTTCGTCACCTACGTCTGGTTCGACGCGCTCACCAATTACTATTCCGCCGTCTTGGACCAGGGTCTCTGGCCCGCGGATGTGCACGTGATCGGCAAGGACATCCTGTCGCCGCCGCACGCGGTCTACTGGCCTTGCATGCTGAAGGCGCTCGGCCTCGAGCCGCCCCGCCAGCTCCTCGTCCACGGTTGGTGGACGGTTAACAACCAGAAGGCCTCCAAGAGCGCCGGCAACGCCAACGACACGCTCGGCTTCGCGCGCTCGCACGGCACGGACGCCTTCCGCTACTACCTTTGCCGCGAGATGGTGGTCGGTCAGGATGCGGACTTCTCCCCGACCACCTTCGAGAACCGCTACAAGGCCGACCTGGGCAACAACCTGGGCAACCTCGTCAATCGCCTCCTTAACATGGTCGGACGCAACTACGCCGGCAAGGTCCCCGCGCCGGGCGCCGACGAGGAACACGAACAGCATCTGCGGAAGCTATGGTCCGAGACTCTGGCGAAGTTCAACGAAGCCTGCACCGAATTCCAGATCTCCCATGCGCTCGAGGCCCTCTGGGTCTTCGTCAGCGCCCTCAACGCCTACATCGAGACCCGGGCCCCGTGGAAACTCGCCAAGTCGGCCGACGCCGCCGATCGCGCCCGGCTGGATTCGTGCCTGGCCTACGTCGCCGAAGGCCTGCGCCTCATCGGTACGCTGCTCCTGCCGGTCATGCCTGCGACGGCCGCCAAGCTGCTCGCGAACATCGGCCTCCCCGTCCCGACGGATTACGCGGGCCAGCTCGCTTGGTCGACGGTGGGTACCGGCTCCGCGGTGGCGGAAAAGTGCATCCTTTTCCCCCCGATCGAGCCCCCGTCCGCCCCTTCGCCGGCCTGAGTTGGACAAACCGGCTTTCCTCCGTATCGTCGTGGCGTGGCCGACCTGACCGCAGTCGACGAAGCCCTAGCCCTAGCCGAGGCCGAACGTCTCCGCGCCGGTGAGGGGTATATCGTCTATACCTTTCCCGTCCCCGAGCTCGATGCGCTCGCGGTACTGGAGACCTTGGACGAACCCGCCCCGCGCGGTTACTTCGAAAACCCTTCCCGCCAGCGGGCCCATGCGGCCGGCGCGCCGATCGCGACCTGGACCGGCCGCGGCCCCGGACGCTTCCTCGCCGCCGACGGTTGGCTCCGCCGCCTGCACGCGTCGCTGACCTGTGTTGGCGGTAGTCCCCGCGTCATCGCCACTTTCCCCTTCTATCCCGGGGACGCGACCCAGGGCCTTGAGGCCCGCCTTTTCCTACCGGCCTGGCAGGTGGTCACCGAGCAAGGTCGCACGACCGTCACGCTCGCCGAGCCCGCGACTCCGGGCTGCGCCGAACGCTTGACGCAGCGCGTCGAGCAGTTCCGGCGCTTCGCCTACCGGTCGACGCCGCCCCCGCCGCGGGCCCAAGTCCCGACGGTCCTGAGCGAGGTGGGCGGGGATTGGTTCCCTTCGGCCGTTCGGCGGGCCACGGAACTGATCAAGGAAGGTGCGTTCGAAAAGATCGTGCTTAGCCGCGCGTTCGACTGGCGGCACGCGGATGCCTTCAATCTTTACGCGACCCTGCATCGGCTGCGGCGCGCCAACCCACCCTGCCATACCTTCCTGGTCGACGAACCGGAGGGAGCCCTGATCGGCGCGACCCCAGAGACGCTCCTGTCGCTTTTCGACGGGGCGGTCCGCACCGAATCGGTCGCCGGGACCACCCGCCGCGGGGACTCCGCCTCGGAAGATGCGAGCCTCGCGGAGGCCCTGCTCAGCAGCGACAAGGACCTGCGCGAACACAGCGCCGTCACCGCCTCCATCCTACGCCGCCTCCGCATGGTCGGCGTCCTCGCGGCCAATTCCCAGCACCCGGAACTACTGCGCTTAGGAAACGTCATGCACCTACGCACCCCAATCGAAGGGACCATGCCCGCCGATCGACGCTTCCTCGAGGTGGCCGGGGAGCTTCACCCCACCCCAGCGGTCGGCGGCAAGCCGCGCGATCTTGCGCTGCCGTTCATCCCGGGCTTCGAGCCGCACGCCCGCGGCCTTTACACCGGCGCCGTCGGCTGGGTCGGCACGGATGGCCTGACGGGCAAACTCTTCGTGGCGCTGCGCTGCGCCCGGCTCGAAGGGACCACGGCGCGGGCCTTCGCCGGCGCGGGCATCGTGGCCGGTTCCGACCCCGGGGCCGAATCCACGGAGACCGAGATGAAGCTGCGCACCATCCTCGAGGCGCTGGTGTGACATGAAGGTCGTGCTGCAACGGGTCACCGCCGCGTCGGTCACCGTCGACGGCGTGGTCGTCGGTCGGATCGGCCGAGGCTACCTGCTGCTCGTGGGCCTTGCCGTTGGGGACGATGAGACCACCGTCCGCCGCCTCGCCGCCGACGTCGCCAAAGCGCGGCTGATGCCCGATACCCAGGGCAAGATGGGCGTCAACCTTCGTGACGCCGGCGCGGAAGCCCTCGCCGTCAGCCAGTTCACGCTCCTCGCCGATTTCACCAAGGGTAACCGTCCCTCGTTCAACGGCGCCGCCCGCCCGGAGGTCGCACAGCCGCTCTTTGACCTGTTCGCGCAGGAACTCGGCGCCCTTCTCGGTCGCCCGGTGCCGACGGGCGTCTTCGGTGCCGAGATGGCCGTCGAATTGATGAACGATGGTCCGGTGACGGTGGTGCTCGAGTAGTTTAGGCTTAACCTCCTTGCCCGCCCTGCCTACCCCAGAGGTCCGCCATGCTCTCCGTCCGCATCATCCCTTGCCTCGATGTCCACGCCGGTCGCGTGGTCAAGGGAGTGAAATTCGAGGAGCTGCGGGATGCGGGCGACCCGGTCGCCGTCGCCGCCGCCTACGAGAAACAGGGGGCCGACGAACTGGTCTTCCTGGATATTACCGCCTCGAGCGACGGACGCAGCACGATGGTCGACGTCGTCGAGCGTACGGCGGACCAGGTCTTCATGCCTCTCACCGTCGGCGGCGGGCTCCGCTCCGTCGAGGACATCCGGACGATGCTGAACGCGGGCGCGGACAAGGTCTCCCTCAACACCTCGGCGGTCAAGGACCCCGGACTCGTGCGCGCGGCCGCCCGTAAGTTCGGCCGCCAGTGCATCGTCGT
>JBEELT010000062.1:0-10436 GCA_041167995.1 Verrucomicrobiota bacterium
AGTAGGTCTTCGTCACCCACCGCCGCTCCATCGCGGTCTGCGCCGCGGAGGCCGCCTCATAATGCTTGGCGATCAGGATGATCCCGCTCGTCTCGCGGTCCAGCCGGCTGACGAGGTGCAGGACGTCGAGCCCGCGCCACTCCTTCACCGCGCCGACGAGCGAGGACCAAGGACCGTCCTTGGACGGATGGCAGACGAGCCAGCCCGGCTTGTCGAAGACCAGGTAGTCGTCGTCCTCCTCGAGCAGCCAGCCCGGCAAGTCGGCCGGGTCGACCTTTGGCGGCGTGCTGCCCGGCGGGACGAAGGTGAAGTCGCTCATGGCGGCGGGGGGAGGCGATCCTGCAACCGGCCATCCGGGAGCGGTCCGCCATGGAAACGGGCGAGTACTTCGCCCACGAGGTAGAGCGAGCCGAGGACCACGATGGGGTCGCCGAGGGCGCGGCACACGCCCGGCGAAGGGAAAAGTTCGGCCACCGTCGCCACCGAAGCCTTCGCCTGGTCGGCCGGCGGCAACAACGCCGCGAGCTCTTCCGGTCGGCAGGCACGCTCGTTGTCCGGCGCGACGAGGTGCAGGCGCGCGGCGAGCGGCGCAACAGCGGCCAACAGGACCTGCGCGCGCTCCGCGCCGAGCGCGCCGACCACCAGGGTCGGGGGCGGCCCCGCGGCGAGCAAGGGGAGGACCGCGCGGGCCCCCTCCTCGTTATGCGAGCCATCGACGATCAAGGCGCGGCCATCGGCCAAGGTGAGCCGCTGCCAGCGCCCCGCCCAGTCGACCTGGCGGAGCGCCGCCCGGGCGGTCGCTTCGCTGACCGGCAAACCTTCGGCGAGTTCGCACGCGAGCAAGGCGAGCCCCGCGTTCGCGCGCTGGTGCGCGCCGACCAGGTTGGTCTCCGGCAAGCCATCCGGGAAGTAATCCTTCAGCCAATACAAGGGCGCGCCGATCGCTTGCGCGCGTGCGGCGATGACCGCCTCGGCCGGCGGCGGGACGAGGCCGATGACGGCGGGCACGCCCGGCTTGAGGATGCCGGCTTTCTCCGCGGCGATGTGCGCCAAGGTCGGCCCCAGGTACTCCTGGTGGTCCAGTCCGATCGAGGTGATGACGCAGACCTCGGGCTCGCAGATGTTCGTAGCGTCCAGCCGACCGCCGAGGCCCGTCTCGAGCACGATCACGTCGACCCGCCGCAGGGCGAACTCGATCCAGGCCGCGGCCGTGATGAGTTCGAAGAACGTCGGGGCGAGATCGGGCGTGGCCGCGGCGGTGGCGGCGTGGTGCGGCCGGAGGATCTCAGCCAGGGCGACCACGCGCTCGTCGGTGAGCGGGCGCCGGTCGACCTGGATACGCTCGCCGATGGAGATAAGGTGCGGACTCGTGTAGAGGCCGGTCCGGCGGCCGTGGGCCCGCTGGATGGCCTCGATCATCGCGCAGGTGGAGCCCTTTCCGTTGGTGCCGGCCACGTGGATGCAGGGCGCGGCGCGCTCCGGGTGGGCGATCCGTTCGGCGAGGGCGGCCATGCGCTCCGTGCCGAGGCGGGAACCCAGGTTGCGCAGGCCCGTCAACCAGCGGAGCGTGGCCTCGGTGGACATGGCCGCGGGGACCGCGTCAGGCCGCGCGGGGCTTGGTCGCCTTGACCTTCACCTTGCGGTGGGCGAGGGCGCGCAGGAGGCTGGCCAGCTTGGACTTCATCTCCTTGCGGTGGATGATCATGTCGATCAGGCCACGCTTGAGCAGGAACTCCGAGGACTGGAAGCCGTCGGGCAGGTCCTGGTTAGTGGTCTCCTTGATGACGCGCGCGCCGGCGAAGCCGATGAGCGCGCCCGGCTCGGCGACGATCACGTCGCCCAAGGTGGCGTAGCTCGCCATCACGCCCGCCATGGTGGGGTTCGTGAGGACGGCGATGTAGGGCAGGCAGGCCGCGCGGAGCTTGGCGAGGGCGGCGCTGGTCTTGGCCATCTGCATCAAGGACAGGATGCCTTCCTGCATGCGGGCGCCACCCGAGGCGCAGACCACGACGCAGGGGCACTTCATCTTGATGGCGCGCTCGATGGCGCGGGTGACCTTCTCGCCGGCGACGGAACCCATCGAGGCGCCCATGAACGAGAAGTCCATGATCGCGAGGGAGACCGGGAGGCCGTCCATCAGGCCGTGGCCGCAGACGACGGAATCGCGGAGACCCGACTTCTTTTGGTGCTGGGCGAGGCGCTCCGGGTAGGAGCCGCCGGCGGTGAACTTTAGGGGGTCCTTGGAGACCAACTTGCTGTCGGTCTCCTTCCAGGAGCCGTCGTCGATCAGGAGGGCGATGCGGCGCTTGGTGGACAAGCGCTCATGATAGCCGCTGATCGGGAAGACGTTCCAGTTGGCCTCAAGGTCCTTGGTGTAGACCATCTCCCCGTCCAAGGGGCACTTGGTCCAGAGACCCGCCGGGATATCCTTCTTCTTCGGAGTCGGGGTGTGGGTACGCTTGCGGAAGACAGCCATGGTGAATGCCCGGAGATTGAAGGGTTATCCGCGAAAGCGGAAGGGCAAAACCGGAGGCCTAATCGGGGAAAAACCCCTTTTAAGGTGTTTCCGAAAGGCCACGACCGCCAAGCTGGGCCGGCTTTACTGAAATTTCCGCCGCTTGACGCGACTCACGTGCGAATGCTTTCGGCTCTCCGAAGCCCACATGAAGAAGAGAGCCGCGGCCTTCACCAGCCCTCCGGACTTGATCAGCCTCCACGCGGCAGGCAGCCAGAGCGAGCGGGGAGCGTTTCTTAATGACAAAGCCGTGAGCTCATGTCGGGCGATGGCCTTTCGAACCAGGCCGGCGACGAGCGGGTAGAGCTTCTCTTCGATATGCCCGCCCTTCCGGGCCAGTTCCAGATCGCACATCCACAGGGCGTTGTTCTTTGCGACCAGGTCAGACCAGGCGGCTTCGCGCTCGAGGATCTCTACGTCCGTCAGCTTCCGCATGTCGAAATTACTCACGTTGGCGCCGTGCATGCGGTAATCGACGAGGACTTCACCGTGATATAACACGCAGCCTAGCAGGAGTGCGCGGTAAAAAGAGTCGGCGTCCTCTGCGCCGGCATGCGGCGACAGCGGGCCAAAGACATCACGGATGCTGCGATGGTAAGTCGCGCTCGCCCCGGTCACCGGAGCGTTCGCATAGATATGGTTTCGGCCGCGGCCGTGTTCGAAGATCTGTGACTGCTGGGAATGCGGACGCGAAGGCAGCGGGGCGCCCGTGGCGTCGATCAGGCGGGTAGCGCAGTTGACGGCGCGGATCTTCGGGTTGCTCGCGAAAGCTTCGGCCATGACCCGGGCCCGGGACGGATAGGAAACGTCGTCGCCCGCCATCACCACGAAGATGTCGCCCGTCGCCCGGGAAAGCGCGAAATTGAAATTATTCACGAGCCCTAGGTTCTTGTCGTGCTTGATGAGCTTGATGGAGACGTGCGGACGGGGGTTCGCGGCCAACACGCATTCGATCACGGCAACCGTGCCGTCAGGGGAGGCGTCATCCGCGATGATGAGTTCGTAAGCGGGCAGGTCTTGGTTCAAGGCCCCAAGCAGGGCTTCGGTCACGTACTTTTCCTGCTTGTACGAAAAAAAGATGATCGAAACTGAAGGGAGCATCGTGGCAGATTTCACCTTGGTTAGAATTGGTAAAATATCACAGGCGTGGACTGCATAAACCTGATGACATCTGGATGAACATATTCATGGAATCGGGCAGGCTTAGGCGGTGGTGTCCAACTTGAGGTCCGCCCAACTCTTCCATCGCTTCTCTTGCCTCCTTCTAGAGACCCTTAATTTAAACATTCTGAAAGCAGTCGACACTCGACCCAGAGCTATCATTTTCCACGCTCGATGAAGCCACAGGCTCCAGGCATCCTGCCTAAGAGAACTAGCCTCCAGCCCCCATGTGGCGTCTTCGCGGCGGGCAGCAATTCGCAAGCAAGAACGAAGAAAAGCGGGAATCACTCCGGCTTCGTGAGCAACATCGATGTCAACTAGCCATTGAGGCGACATTCTCGAATGCTGGTCCATCCAGTCTAAATGCCTTCTACGCCAGATATCCGACTCCAGTGAAACTCTGAAGTTAGAAATATTCTTATCATGCTGCCGCCAAAGAACAAACTGAGTCGCTTCATGATGGATCTGGCCTAACAACAAGGCGCGAACCCAGAAACAATTGTCTTCCGCATGGGAACCCGGCCTCATAGGCCCGAAGAAATCATACAGCTTTCTTCGATAGGCGGCGGCGGCGCCAAAAGGACAAGAATTGCCGTATATTCTAAATGAGGGAACGGCCCCATAACCGCAACGACGGGGCAATGCTCTGGATGGCCTGCTGGGATATGGGTTTCCTTTGGCGTTTATTTTCTGATAATCTCCAACAACAAGCATGACATCAGGGTCATTGAATGCCTCCAGCGTTAACCTGAGCCTGTAGGTCATCGATATGTCATCTCCGGCCATCATGACGAAACAGTCGCCCTTGGCGACCGCCATTGCCGAATTAACAGCAGCCAATAACCCCTGGTTCCTGTCGTGATAAATACGGCGAACCGAGACATCGGGCCTGTCATGTAGACGCAAAGTATCTTCGACGACCTGCCTGGTTCCGTCAGTAGAGGCGTCATCCACAATGATAAGCTCGAAGTCGCCACAATCTTGCATGAGGGCTGACTTCAATGCATCCGCAACAAAAGCATGATGGTTGTATGCAAGAAAAAGAACTGATGCACGAATAGTCATGTCTTCCTGGATTCAGCTTAGCCGCTAATCCGATCGGCGCCAGCGAGGCGCTCGAGGAGCTTCTCGTAGGCGTTCACGGCGCGCTCGGCCATGACGAGTTCGAAGTTCTCGTTCGGCGCATGCAGGTGCGACTCCGGCGTGAACAGGCCGATCATGACGGAATCGAGGCCGGTCTCGCGGCGGATGTCGCCGATGATGGGGACGCTGCCGCCTTCGCGGAGGTAGAGCGGCGGCTTACCGAAAGCCTCGCCGATGGCCTTGTCGGCCTCGCGGAAGGCCCGGGCGAGCACGGGATTCTGGCCGGCCGGGGTGTTGGGACGGTCGGGCGGACAGACGTAGTAGGCGGCGTTACCCTGCATCTCCTGGATTTCGACGCGGACGCCCTTGGGGGCGCGGGCGCGGACGGCCTCCGCGACCTTGCGGTGGACGAAGACGGGGTCCTGGCCAGGGACCAGGCGGCAGGTAATCTTGGCGAAGACCTTGGAGGGGATGACGGTCTTCGAGCCCTTGCCCTGGTAGCCGCCACCGATGCCGTTGAACTCCAGCGTCGGGGCGAAGCGCACGGCCTCGAGCCCGTTGAGGCCGGGGGCCGCATGGAGTTCGTCGACGCCGAGGAAGCGGCGGTAATCGTCCTCGTTCATCGGCAGCTTGGCCAGCTGCTCGCGCTCCCAGCGCTCCGGCTGCTGGACGCCGTCGTAGAAACCCTCGACGGTCACGGCGTTGTCGGCGTCGTGCAGCGAGGCGCAGAGCTCGGCCAAGGCCTGAATCGGGTTGTAGACCGCGCCGCCGTGCAGGCCGGAATGCAGGTCCGAACGCGGGCCGGTCAGGCCGACCTCCAAGCCGATGATACCGCGCAGGCCGGTGGTGATGACAATCTGGTCGGAACTCGGGGAGGCGGTGTCGGAGAGCACCACGCAGTCGGCCTCGGCGAGCTCGGCCTTATGGTTGTGCAGGAATTCCGGGAAGCTCGGGGAGCCGATCTCCTCCTCGCCTTCAATCAGGAAGGTGATGCGCAGCGGTAGGTCGGGCCGGCGCTTGAGCAGGCGGGCCAGGGCGACGACCGCGACCAGGTGCGGGCCTTTGTTGTCGGCCGTGCCGCGACCCCAGACCTTGCCGTCGCGGACCGTGGGTTCGAAGGCTGGAGTCGTCCAAAGGTTCAGGGGGTCGGCCGGCTGGACGTCGTAGTGGCCATAAAGCACCACGTGGGGCCATTCTTGGGGACCGCGGCGGCGGCCGAGCACGATCGGGTGGAGGGGCGTCGGGACGACCTCGACCTCCAGGCCCGCCTCCTTGAGCAGTCCGCAGATATGCTGACGGGCGCCATCCATGCCCGCCCTGAAGGCCGGGTCGGTGGAGACGCTGGGGTGCTTGACGTAATCGATCAGTTCGCGGACGAGATCCATGCCCTCATTAGGCAAGGAAGATGGACGAGGGCAACCAATAGAGGCACGGAGGCTCAGAGGGCTGGAGGGCACGAGGACACTAGCACGGCAAAGTTGACCCGTTGAACGGTTGGCCAGTTGGCCAGAGGCTGAAGCGCTCAAAGGGAGACCGGGAACCGGAATGAATGCTTTGTTGATAATGCCCCCCAGCTAGCCATCCGGTTTCCCCATGGAGCCCCCCCTTGAGCCCTGTATCTTCTCTGGTCCACCGAGCCTCCGGGCCTCCGGTCCTCTTTGTATCTCGTGTCCTCCGGCCCTCCGGCCCTCCGGACCTCAAGTCCTCGATGACTCTTTTTCCTTCCCCCTCCCCTCCCCCTTAGGGAGAGTGAACCCATGTCCCCCGCGGAACAGTTGAAGGTCATGAAATCCCGCACCGAGAAATTCATCGGTGAGGCGGAGATTCTCAAGCGTCTCGAGGCCGGCAAGACCCTGCGCGTGAAGCTCGGCGTCGACCCCACCCGCCCCGACCTGACCTTCGGCCACATGGTCGTCTTCCAGAAACTCCGCCAGTTCCAGGAACTCGGCCACCAGGCCGTGCTCATCATCGGCGACTACACCACCCGCATAGGCGACCCCACTGGCAAGTCCGAGACCCGCCCGGTCCTTTCCGAACAGGAGATCGAGGAGAATGCCAAGACCTACCTCGAGCAGGCCTACCAGATCCTCGACCCGAAGAAGACCGAGGTCCGCCGCAACAGCGAGTGGTTCGGCAAGATGTCGTTCCTCGACGCCCTCCAGCTCAGCCGCCGCATGACCGTCGCCCAGATGCTGGCCCGCGACGACTTCGCCAAGCGCCACGCGTCGAACACCCCCATCTCGATCGTCGAGTTCCTCTACCCGCTCCTGCAGGGCTACGACTCCGTCATGCTGAAGTGCGATATCGAGATCGGCGGCAGCGACCAGCTCTTCAACATGCTCGTCGGCCGCGACCTGCAGGAACAGGAAGGCCAGCCGCCCCAGGCGGTGCTCGGCATGCCCCTGCTCGTCGGCCTCGACGGCGAGAAGAAGATGTCGAAGTCCCTCGGCAACTACATCGCCTTCAACCACGGCGCGAAGGACATGTTCGGCCGCATCATGTCGGTGCCCGACGCTACCATGTGGGTCTACTACGACCTCCTGCTCCTCGCGACGCCGGAAGAGCTCGCCGCCCTCAAGGCGCTCCACCCGATGGAGGCCAAGAAGCAGCTGGCGACCCGCCTGACGGACAAGTTCCACGGCGCGGGCGCCGGCGCCAAGGAACGCGCCGAGTTCGAGAACGTCTTCTCCAAGGGCGGCGTCCGCACGGATATGCCGGAGTTCACCTGGGCCGCCGTCTCCGGCGGCGCGGCCGAGATCGGCATCGTCGACCTGCTCGCCGCGACCGGCCTCTTCCCTTCCAAGAAGGAAATCCGGCGCCTCATCGAGGGCGGCGCGGTCAAGATCGGCGACGACAAGGTCTCCGATTCCGCCCAGAAGGTGGCGAAGCCCGCCGGCGAACTGGTCATCCAGGCGGGCAAGCGCACCTTCGTGAAGGTCAAGTAGGCGGCGAAGCTCAGCCCGCCTTTTCGGCGCGGGTCTTGATGATCCGCAGGATGTAGGACTGCAGGTCGTTCATGAGCCACACGGTCCACCACTGGGAATAGAAGTTGAAGCCCGTCGAGAGGCGCTGGTCGCTCGAGAGATGCAGGCGCACCCGGTCCGGGCCGAGCGGCTCGATCCAGTAGGAGCCGTGAAGGACGTCGAAATAGGGTCCGCCGATGGTCACGTGTTCGTCGAACGTCGTCGGCGGGATGTTCTTCGTATCGGCCGCGATCGAGAACGACAGGCGCTTGTTCTCCTCCCATTCGGTCACCTTCTCGACGAAGAGCACGTCGCCCTCGAAACGGGCGTAGCGGACGGAGCCGACGCCGGTGCCTTCGAGCACGGCCTCGGTGGGCCGCGGGAAGCCCAGCCGATGGCTCCACGACGGGCCATGTTCGGCTTCGGTGATGCGCGGCACCGAGCGGATCTGCCGCCAGACCTGCGCCGGCGTGGCCGCGATCTCGATCGACGTATGGGCCGTGCGAATCTCGGTCTCGCGTTCGCGGAGGGATTCCAGCGGCCCGGCGACGAAGGGCAGCAGCGCGACGGCCGCGACGCAGAGGCGCTTGGACCCGTCCGACGCGCGCGCATCGCGGAGAACGCCCGCGAGCACCCCGCCGAGCGTGGACATGAAGAAGACCAGCGGCAGCCAGAGGATGACGCAGATGTATCCCTCGAGGTGGAAGACGATCGTCGCCGCCATGAAGGCGAGGCCGGCGAGCCAAGGCTGGAAGACGCGGCGCACCCAGCTCTTTTCGGACTCCCCGAACCAGATCACCAGGAAGCCGAGCGCCAGAGGCACCAAGAAGATGAAGCTCAGGCTCATGATGGCCCATAACTCCTCGGCCGAGCCCCGCGCAGAAGTGACAAACGGGTTGAAAAGGAAGCGGCAGACCAGCCCGTAGACGACGCCGAGGGCCAGTCCGAGAAGGGCCTGCCGAAAAGGAGTGAGCCGGCGCGGGGTCATGCGGAGCGAGTCTGGCCCGGCCGTGCCGCCGGGCAAGCCTCCGCTGTGCATAAGTCAGCGGATAACCCGCCGGATTATGCCCTTCCCCTGCCCTCCACGCCCTCCCTAGTATCGCCTGCCCGCATGGCCGACCCGGACACCATCAGTCGCGACTTCGTGCATCTCCACGTGCATACGGACTACAGCATGCTCGACGGCTGCAGCCGTATCGACCGCCTGATGGAGCGCGCGTGCGACATGACGATGCGGGCGGTGGCGATCACCGACCACGGCAACCTCTTCGGCCTCTTCGACTTCTGGAGCGAGGCGAAGTCCCGCTCGAAGGGCGAGGTGAAGCTCAAGCCGCTGCTGGGCTGCGAGCTCTACCTGGTCTGGGACCACGCGCTCACCGACAAGCCGGACCGCCGCGAGCACAAGTACTACCACATGGGCGTGCTGGCCCGGAGCTTCAAGGGGTACCAGAACCTCACGAAGCTCGTCTCCGACGCGCACGTGCGGGGCCTGCACTACAAGCCGCGCACCGACCTCGAGCAGCTGGCCAAGCACGCGGAGGGCCTGATCGGCTTCTCCGGCTGCCTGCAGGGCGTCATCCCCCAGGCCCTCCTGCGCGGGGACTACGAGGCCGCCCGGAAGGCCTGCGGCCGCTTCATCGAGATCTTCGGCCGCGAGAACTTCGTCATCGAGCTCATGGACCACGGGCTCGAGGAGCAGAAGCGGATCATCCCCGACCTGCTCAAGCTGGCCGGCGAGTTCCAGCTGCGCGTGGTCGCGACGAACGACGTTCACTACGTCGACGCCGGCGACAACGTCGCGCACGACGCGATGCTCTGCATCCAGACGGGCGCCCGCCTGGCCGACGAGCGCCGCATGCGCTACGACGCCAAGGAGTTCTACCTGAAGAGCCAAGCCGAGATGCTCCGCGTCTTCGGCGAGGTGCCGGAGTCGATCACCAACACGGTCGCCATCGCCGAGATGTGCGACGTGCAGCTGCCGGTCGGCCAGAACAACTACCCAGTCTACGTCTTCAGCGAGGGCGTGAAGCCCAAGGCGGGCAAGAAAATCGACGCCATCCTCGACGGCTACGAGCAGCTGAAGAACGGCCTCGCGTTAGCCTCCGGCAAGAAGGGCGACTTCGCCATCGCCGAGGACAAGCGGGCGCCGATGCGCCCCAACGGCAGCTACCTGCTCGAGCAGGTGAAGGCGGGCCTCAAGGAGCGCTACGACGTCGACTACGACGACCCCAAGGCCTGGGCGGACGAGGAGGCCCCCGGTCCCGGCCGGGCGAGCCCCGCCGAGCTTTGCCGCCGCGTGGACTACGAGATGGGGGTCATCGCGGGCACGGGCTTCGTCGACTACTTCCTCATCGTCTGGGACTTCATCGACTGGAGCCGCCGCCAGGACATCCCGGTGGGGCCGGGCCGCGGCTCGGGCGCGGGCTCGATCGTGGCGTACTGCCTGAAGATTACCGACATCGACCCAATCCGCTTCGGCCTGCTGTTCGAGCGCTTCCTCAACCCCGAGCGCGTCTCGGCGCCCGACTTCGACATCGACTTCTGCATGCGCCGCCGCGACGAGGTCGTCGACTACGTGCGCCGGAAGTACGGTGCCGACCGCGTAGCCAACATCATCACCTTCGGCACGTTCGGCGCCAAGATGGTGGTGCGCGACCTGGCCCGCATCCGCGACCTGCCGTTCATCGAGACCAACCGCCTGGCAAAGCTCGTCC
>JBEELT010000063.1:0-10342 GCA_041167995.1 Verrucomicrobiota bacterium
CCGGATCCGGATGAGCGCCGCCCGGGCGACGCCGCGTTGCTGCTCGCGGTGGCTCGTTACGAGATCCTGCTGCGAGAATTTCCCGCCCGCGCCGAAGGGGTCGAGCGTCGACGCCAGGCCCTCCGTCGGGAGGTGGCCTTGTTCCGCGACGGCACCGTGCCCGGCGAGCATTTCTTCTCCGCGGCCAAGCGCGCGGCCCATGCTGCGCACGAGACGAATCTCCGGTCCGAGGCCGCCGCTTTGCTGGCTGAAGCCCGCCTGCTGAATCGCTACGCGCGCGAGCTGGTGGTCGACGAGGCCGAGGTCTGGCGCCGCTACGGCGAGAATGCCGCGGGCTTCATCGTGCTCATCGAAGGCGCGGGCCCGGGGTCGCCCGGTCCGGCGGTCCGACCCGTCGCCCCCGCGGATCAGCGCGGCGGTCTCCCGGCCGAAATCGCCGATGCGGTCGAGGCTACGAAGCTGGACCTGACCCTCCTCACGGCGACGCTCCGTCGTTACCAGCTGTTCGGCACGCAGTATTTGATTCACCAGCGGCGCGCCCTGCTCGGGGATGACATGGGGCTCGGCAAGACCGTGCAGGTGCTCGCGGCCATGTGCCACCTCGCCGCCCAAGGGAAGCGCCACTTCTTCGTCGTGGCCCCGAACGCGGTGCTCATCAATTGGGAGCGGGAGGTCCGTAAGCACACGAAACTCGGGGCCATCGTCATCCATGGCTTTGACCGGGACGACGAGCTGGCGCAATGGCGTCGCGAGGGCGGGGTCGCCATCACGACGTTCGCGACCCTCGGCAAGCTGGTCGACCGGATCGGGCCCGTCGATCTCGTCGCCGTCGACGAGGCGCACTCCGTTAAGAATCCCGAGGCCCAGCGCAGTCAGGCTGTCGCTCGCTTGGCGGCCACCGCCGAATTCGTCACGTTCCTCACCGGCACGGCGTTGGAGAACCGTCTGGAGGAACTGCAATACCTCGTCCTCACGGTGCAACCCGGGCTCAAGGAGTCCCTCGGCGGCCTCTTGCGACAAGCGCGTCCCAAGCCCATCGAAGTCCGCCTGAAGCTCGCCCCCGTGTACCTACGACGCACCCAGAAGGACGTGCTCAAGGAGTTGCCCGACCTCCAGGAGGTCGACGAAGTCATCCCGCTCGAGCCGGCGGATCGCGAGGCCTACGCCAAGGCGCCGATGAACCTGATGCAGAAGCGGCTCGCGGCGACCATCGGGGCCGGGGGGCAGCAGGCCGCCAAGTACGACCGCCTCCGCGACCTCCTCGGCCATTACCGGGAGGAGGGGCGCAAGGTCGTGCTCTTCTCCTTCTTCCGGCAGGTACTGGATGACGTCGGCCTCATCGCCGGCGACCACGACCGCATCGACGGCGACCTCTCCGTCGAGCAGCGGCAGGCGGTCATCGACCGTTTCACCGCCCGCACGGGCTTCGGCCTCATCGTCCTGCAGATCGAGGCGGGAGGCGTCGGCATCAACCTCCAGTCGGCCCAGGTCGTCATCCTCATGGAGCCGCAATTCAAGCCCTCCACCGAACGCCAGGCCGTCGCGCGCGTCCGCCGGATGGGGCAGACGCGTAAAGTCATCGCGCACCGCTTCATCGCCGCGCGCACGATCGACGAGCACCTGGTCCTGCTGATCAAGCAGAAGGCGCAGCTGTTCGAGGACTATGCCCAGCAAAGCGCGGTGAAGGCCGCCAGCGCGATGGCCGTGGACGGCGGCGGCTTGGTGGCCCCGGTGGTCGCCGAGTTGCAAAGGATGATTGAGGAGGAAGGGAAGGGGTAGGGAAGGGATAGGGCTGGGGATAGGGTCAGGGAAAGGGTCAGGGAAAGGGACAGGGATAGGGGGAGAGTTGGGAGGAGGGTCTAACGGGTTGCCAGAGGGTGGATGGGTGGACTAGGGGAAGGGGATGCGTCTCCCCTCGCTCCTTGCTTCGCTCTTCGCCTTGTCTGCTATTGCCGCGGAGGCTCCGCAGGTTTCCCTGCGGCCCGGTGAGGGAGCGCTCGAGATGCTGGTCGACGGCAAGGTCGTCGCGGCCTACCTGACGGCGAACGATGTCTCCACCCCGGCCCGCGCCAACGAGACTTACAAGCCTTACCTGCGCGTCGTCGATCCGGTCGATGGCCAGGCCATCACCAAGGGGCCCGGTGGCACGTACACGCACCACCGCGGGATCTTCTTCGGCTGGATGCGCGTCGGTCTCGAGGGCCAGAAGCTCGACCTCTGGTCGATGGGGTCGGGTCGTCAGGTGCACACGGGTTTCAAGCAGCAGACCGCCGAACGCGGGCTGGCGCGGCTCGTCTCGACCATCGAGTGGAGCGACAAGAAGGGCCGGCTCATCCTTTCGGAAGAGCGCACGCTCGAACTCTCGCCGCTCACGGCCCCGGGTTTCCTGCGGGTCGATTTCCTGACGACCGTGAAGGCCGAGGCCGGGGACCTCGCGCTCGAGGCCGACCCCGAGCACGGCGGCGTGCACTACCGCGCCCCGCAGGAGGTCACCGCCGCCAAGACGGCTTACTTCTTTCCGGTCGCCAAGCCGCTCCCGCACAAGGATGTCGATTACCCTTGGGTCGGCATGACCTACGCCCTCGGTGAGAAAACTTTCGGCGTCGTGGAGATCGACCACCCAGCCAACCCGCGCGGCACCCGCTGGTCCGCCTATCGGGATTACGCTCGTTTCGGGGCTTACCCGCGCGCTAACCTCAAGAAGGGTGAAACCCTTTCACTGAAGTACCGCTTCCTGATCGCCCGCGGTGGCTTGGTCGCGACCGACATCATCCAGGCTGAGCAGGCCGCCTTCACGGGTGTGAAGCCCCAGCCCGTGACCGTGACCGAGCTTAAGGCTGAGGTGACGGCTAAGGGGAAGAAGTAAGGGGTAGGAGAGGGAACAGGGAGTGGGGAGTAGGAATTAGAGATTAGGGAGTAGGGTCGGGGGGCGTGCCTCATGCCCATAACCTACCCCCTAGGCCCTACTCATGGGGTGAAACCTCTGGTATTAACCCGGGGTTAATCCTAGTGTGAACCCCTTCATGCGCCTCCTAGCCCTTTGCGTGGTCGCCTTTGGCCTTTGCGCCTTGCCGCCGGCTTTCGCCGCCAAGGGTGACAAGAAGCCCGCCAAGGCCAACGAGGCGGCCGCCCCCGCGGTCGCCGCCCCGAAGGTGGCTCCGGTCGCCGTGGCCCCGATCCCGCCGCTGGACGCCGTCTGGCATACCTGGCGCGACAACCAAGGTCGCAGCGTCGACGCGATGTTCTGCGCGCTCACCGGTCCGTTCCTGACCCTCCAGGGTCGCGACGGCAAAGTGTACCATTTCAACGGCAACGTCCTTTGCGCCGAGGATATGGAGTTCGCCCGCCAGTGCGCCGCCAAGGCCAAGTCCGGCACCTTCGGCCAGAACACCGTCGCCGTCGCCGCGGCCGAGATCGACCGCGTGGTCGGCGCCGTGCTCGCCAAGCATGGCCAGCAGCCGAACCCGCTGACTTCCGACGAGCAGTTCCTTAAGCGACTCTACGTCGACGCCATCGGTCGCATCCCGACCGCCGCGGAGGCCCAGGCGTTCCTCGCCGACCGTTCGCCCGACAAGCGCGCCAAGCTGATCGACCAGCTCGTGTACTCGCCCGGGTACTCGATGCAGATGTTCAACTGGATGGCCGACCTGCTCCGCGTGAAAGATACCTTCAACAAGGGCGTACCCGCCTTCACCTTCGAGGACTGGCTGAAGGCCCGCCTCGCCGCCAATGCATCGTGGGACAAGCTGGTCATGGAGATGCTGACCGCCGATGGCCGGCTGTGCGACAACGGCGCCGCGGGCTTCCTGCTGTTCGACGCCGAGATGCCGCTGGACGGCGTCGCGAACCTGCTCACGACCTTCCTCGGTACCAACATGGCGTGCGCGCAATGCCACGACCACCCGCTCGCCGATTGGAAGCAGCGGGACTTCTACCAGCTCGCCGCGTTCTTCGGGGCCACCGACCAGAAGGACGAGTCGATGCTCGCCCAGCTCCGCCGGACCGTGGGCAAGGACGACACGCTCCCCAAGGGCGTCGTCAAGCGCATCGGCGACGTCAACGCCTACCGTCTCGAGGATACCGCCGCGCAGAAACTCACCTTCCCCAAGGACTACAAGTACAAGGATGCCAAGCCCGGCTCGCCCGTGAGCCCGGTGCTGATCACCTGGGACAAGGCCGACGCCGGCCTACCGATCTACCAGGTCGGCGCGAAGACCCCCGCCCAGCTCCGCGACGGCTTCGCCACCTGGCTGACCAGCCCGCAGAACCCGCGCTTCGCCACCAACATCGCCAATCGCCTGTGGAAGAAGAACCTCGGTCTGGCGGTGCTCGAACCGGTCAATGATGTCGATGACCTGACGCAGGCGTTCAGCCCCGAGCTGCTCGCCCACCTGACCACGGTCATGAAGTCCGCCCGCTTCGACTTACGCGAGTTCCAGCGCGTGATCTACAATTCCCGCACCTACCAGGCCGTCGCGAATCCCACGCCCGACCTCGCCAAGGGGCCTTACCTCTTCAGCGGCCCGATCGTCCGCCGCTTCACCGCCGAGCAGGCCTGGGACAGCCTGGTCGTCGCTTCCGTCGGCGCCTCCGTCGATAACGTGCTCCTGCGCCGCGGCGATGACATGAAGTTGATGGCTTTGCCGAAGGGCCCGATCACGGCCGTGGCGGTACACCGCGTCTATGATACGATTAAAGAGGCCGGGCTCCTGAAGGGTGGCAAAGACGTTAAGAAGGCCGCCGGTGGCAGCACGGCGGGACTCGCCAACGGTTATGACGGGGAGAAGCCTCAGAGCCGGAACGGTCTGCTCCTCGCCCGTTCGAGCGAACTGCCGCAGCCCTCGCCGGAGAACCACTTCCTTCGCGTCTTCGGCCAAGGGGACCGGCTCCTCGCCGATTCGGCGACCTCCGACGGGAGCGTGCCTCAGGTGCTCCAGATGATGAACGGCGCCGTAGGGCGCACCGTGTCGGACGCCAAGGCGACGGCGGTCGCCGCCGCGGCCGGCTTGTCCAGCCGAGAGGCCCAGGTCGACTCCCTCTACCTCTCCTTTCTCTCGCGTCACCCCCGTCCCGATGAGTCGGCCAAGGCCGTGAAGGCTATGGCCGCCGGCCTGACGCCCGCCGACCTCGCCTGGGTCCTGGCGAACACCCGCGAATTCCTCTTCCTCCCATGAGCCGAAACCTCCCCTCCGACCAGCTCCGCGACCCGCTCGCCCGCCGCTCGTTCATCGAACGTTGCGCCAAGGTCTCCTTCGGCCTGTCCGTCCTGCCGTTCTTCAATCAACTCGCGGCTGCGGCCGACGCCGCTCCCGGCTCCGCGCCCAATGCCGGCCTACCGGGCTTCGGCAAGGCCAAGCGCGTCATCTTCATCCAGCTCAACGGCGGGATGTCGCACATCGACACCTTCGACCCCAAGGTAGGAGGCAGCAAGGGCCCCGGTGCGACGATCTCTACCAAGGCCGGCTTCCAGCTGACCGACTACCTGCCGGAGACCGCGAAGGTCGCCGGCCGCCTCGCGGTGATCCGCAACATGACCGCCAAGGTCGGCGTGCACGCCTCGGCCGCCTACCTCATGCGCACCGGCTTCGAGCAGCGCGGTACCGTGCAGCACCCGATGTTGGGCGCGTGGGCCCAGCACTTCCTCGGCGCGAGCAGCAAGACCCTGCCGTCGACCGTCTGCGTCGGCCGTCCCTCCAACCACGGCAACGGCTGGTTCCCCGCCGCGTATTCCCCGCTGCCGATCCTCTCGCCGAACGACGGTCTCCAGAACATCAAGGGCCTCGCCGACGCCGACACCCAGTCCCGCCGCCTCGACCTACTCGCCCAGCTCAACGGCAGTTTCGCCGGTGCGCCGACCGACGAGAACGTCAAGGCCTACAATGAATTCTACGAGTCCACTTTTCAGCTCATGAAGAGCAAGGACCTGGCCGCCTTCGACCTCACCGCCGAGTCGGCCGCGACCAAGGCCCGGTTCGGTACCTCGAAGTTCGGCCAGGGCTGCCTACTGGCCCGTCGTCTGGTCGAGCACGGCGTCCGTTTCGTCGAGGTCTCGCATGGCGGCTGGGACATGCACGCCACCCTCGACACCCGCATGAAGGACGTCGGCGCCGAGTTCGACCGCGGCTACGCGGCCTTGATCCAGGACCTCGAGGCCAAGGGTCTGCTCGACTCCACCCTCGTGGTCGTCGCCACCGAGTTCGGCCGCAAGCCCGACTTCTCCGGCGGCGGCCGCGGCCACCACCCGCTGGTCTTCTCCACCGTCCTCGCCGGCGGCGGCGTCAAGCGCGGCTACGTGCACGGCGCCAGCGACGCCAAGGGCTACGCCCCCGATGGCGAAGGCGTCACGCCCGGTTCGCTCCACGCTACCATCGCGCACGCCGCCGGTCTGCCCGTGCAGACGGACATCATCACTTCGGCCGGTCGTCCGATGCAGGTCGGCAACAAGGCCAAGCCGGTGACGGCGTTGTTCGCTTGATTTAGGTTCGCCCATCGGCTGCGCCGACCTAGAGTCGCGGCATGACTCGTCTCCTTGTCTGGCTCGCCAGCTTTGCGCTCCTGTCGGCGGCTGAGACGCCCCGTCGTGACGTGACCTTCCTGTCCACCTCCGACCCGCATTACCGCCAGGTCGACCATCCGCAGGGTCACCACAACGACCTCAACGCCACCACCATCGCCGAGATGAACGGCATCGCGAAGGTCGAGTGGCCGGCCAAACTCGGCGGCGGTCCCATCGCCCGGCCGCGCGCGGTGCTGTCTCTCGGGGACTTGATCGACAACGGCGACACCAAGGTGGCCGGACGCGTTATCGGTCGCGAGCAGTTCGCCCTCTACGCCGCCGACTTCGGGGTTTTTCCCGGGGAGGCGCGACTGGCTTATCCCACGATGGAATGCTTTGGTAATCACGACGGCCCGCCGGTCGGCAAGGAGAAGAGCGGTTTCAGCTTGCAGGCTGAGCTCATCGCCCGCAACCGGCTGCGCAAGGAGAAGGGCGCAATCCTGAACTTGTCCGCCAACGGCCTGCACACGTCCTGGGACTGGGATGATGTCCACTTCGTGCAGCTCGGTCTCTATCCCGCCGATACGCAGCACGCCGCCATCAAGTACAACCGGGTCTGGCACGACCCTCAGGCCGCCCTCACTTTCCTACGGGAGGACCTCGCCACCCACGTCGGCAAGTCCCGACGGCCGGTTGTGCTGATGAGTCATTGTGGGTTCGATACCGACTGGTGGCACCCGGAGGACTGGGCGGCGGCTTACGCGGTGGCTAAAGACTACAACATCGCGCTCTACCTTTATGGCCATACTGGCACCGGTTTGAAGGTCTGGGCGCCGGCGGGGGAAACCCGGAAGTGGGATTGCATCAACGATGGTCACACCGACGTCGGTTTCTTTGTGGTGCAGCTCGTGGGCGATCGCCTCCGGGCGGCCTACCGCTCGAAGTCAGGGCTCAAGGTCACCAAAGGTACGCCGAGCGAGCCGGCGAAGCACGAGTGGGCGGGCGGCTGGGAGTGGCGTTTTCTGTTGGATAAGAAAATCGGTGAGTGAGTTCTGCTTGGGTTTATCGCCCTATTCTTTGATGAGGTAAACCAAGGCGAGACGTGGCTTGTTGCCCGCGCCTCTGAAGTTAACTTCTTAGGCCATGCGCTTCTTACGACGACTCTGGTGTCGTTGGGTCCGGTCCGATCTCTGGGCCTGGCGGCGTCTGCGTGAATCGCGTTGGCTTTGCCGTGCCTTGCGCCGCGATAACGAAGCCCTGCGGCAGCGGGTGCGGCAATTGGAGGCGGAGCGGACAGCGATGGGGCAGGCTGACTACTGGTACCGGCGCTGGGATGACCTGCGTCAGCGGCCGGCCTACTTCGCCCAGGATGCCGCCTTGGCCCGGGCTCATACCGAGCGCGAGCATATCCAAAGGGAGTTGCGCTCCCTCCGGCTGATCGTCGCGGGGCGACCGGCCCAAAGCCGGGAGGACCGCGGCCCGGAGTCGGACCCCTCCGCGGGTCTCATGCCCAAACGGGCCCCTTGAGCCTACCGCCGGTTACTTGGTCGTTGTCTCGACCAGTTGGGAAGGGGCGAGGGTCAGCTTCGCGCGGTGACGTTCGACGGCGGCGATGATGCGCGCGAGCTGCTCCGGATGCTGGGCGGCGACATCGTGGGACTCCGAAGGATCGACCTCGAGGTTGAAGAGCAGGGGCGGTTCGTGCGTCACGACCTTCGGGTCGCCGTAGGAACCTTGGGTCTGGAAATGAGCCTTCCACGGTCCCAGTCGGGCCGCGAAGAGCCGGGTGCCTCGGTAGTAGCAGAAGACCTCGCGCTCGAGGGGCTTGGACTCGAGCAGCAACGGGGAGAGGTCGGCTCCATCCATCGGCCGGTCGGCCGGGGGCTCGGCCCCTGCGAGCCGGGTGAAGGTCGGAAACAGGTCCAGCGTGGAAGCCACCTGGCTCGTCACCCCGGGCTTGATCCGGCCGGGCCACCAGGCGATGCCCGGCACGCGCATGCCCCCTTCCCAGGTGCTTCCCTTGCCGTCGCGCAGCAGCCCGGCGCTGCCGCCCGTCTCGGCGCCCATCCAGGTCCACGGGCCGTTGTCGCTCGTAAAGACCACCAGCGTGTTCTCGGCGACCCCTTGATCGCGTAGGGCTTGCAGCACCGCGCCGACGCTCTCGTCGAGTTCGCCGACGACATCGCCGTAGATGCCCCGGGCGCTGGACCCTTGGAAGCGCTCCGAGGCGAACAAGGGCGTGTGCGGGAACGTGTGGGGAAGGTAGAGGAAGAACGGTTTATCCTTGTGGGCTCCGATGAACTTCACGGCTTCCTCGGCATAGCGCCGGGTCAGCCGCGTCTGGTCCGTGCGCGGTTCGAGGAGCTCGCGGCCACGGTAGAGCGCGGCGTTCCACCAAGCCGGATCCTGCTCGACCAGCGCGTTGGCTTTCTTCGGCTTCGGCTTGTCCGACGGGTTCATGTCGTTCGAGTGCATCAGTCCGAAGTGAAAATCGAAACCATGGTCGAGCGGGTGGTGTTGCGGCCGGTCGTTCGCCCAGGCGCCCAGGTGCCACTTGCCGATGATGCCGGTGGCGTAGCCCGCGGCCTTGAGGTGTTCGGCTAAGGTGATCTCCGATGCCGGCAGGCCGCCGGTCGAAGTCGCCCGCAGCACGCGGAACTGGTCATGGGCCATGCCCGAGCGGACGGGGTAGCGTCCGGTCAGCAGCGCGGCCCGGCTGGGTGTGCAGACCTCGGCGGCGGAATAAAACTGCGTGAAGCGCAGGCCTTCGGCGGCCATCTTGTCGAGATGCGGCGTCTTGATCGTCGGATGTCCGTAGCAACCCAAGTCGCCGTAACCGAGGTCATCGGCGAGGATGATGACGAGGTTGGGCTTGCCGGTGGCGGCGACCAACGGGGAGGTCAGGAGCAAACTGAGCAGCAGGGCACGCATGGAGGCAGGAAGCCAGAGCGTCGTCCCATGGCAAAACGTTTCCGCCGCCAGTCCCGGAAGCGGCTTGAAAATACCCGCCAATCTGGGAGTTTCGGTAAGCCCCACCCATGCGTCCCTTCTTGCCCGCCCTCCTGATCTTCGCCGCCGCCTTTGCCGCCGAGGACAAGCCCTATGTGCCAGACTTCACCCCGCAACCTCCGGTCAAGGCGCTGACTCCGGAGGAGGAGCTCAAGACCATCGAACTCCCCGAAGGGTATCGGCTGGAACTCGTGCTGAGTGAACGCGATGGCATCCGCGAGCCGGCGAACCTCACCTTTGATGGTAACGGCCGCATGTACATCGCCGAGCTGCGCACCTACATGCAGGATATCGATGGGAAGAATGAGCATGACCCGATCGGGGTGGTCTCCCGCCACGAGAGCACGAAGCGCGACGGCAAGTTCGACAAGCACGTCCTCTTCCGCGACAAGATGCTGTTGCCGCGCATGGTGCTCCCGCTCGACGACCGGGTGCTCATCAATGAGACCGACACCCTCGATATCTTCGTCTATCGCGATACCAACGGCGACGGCATCGCTGACACCAAGGAACCGTGGTTCGTCGGCGGCCCCAAGGGCGGTAACCTCGAGCACCAGCAGAGCGGCCTGATTTGGACGATGGATAACTGGATGTATCAGACCTATAACTCCTACCGTCTGCGCTGGAACGGCGCGAAGGAGCCCCTCAAGGAAAGTATCCCGAGCGGTGGAGGCCAGTGGGGGCTCGCCCAGGATGACCTCGGCAAGATTTGGTGGTCCAACGCGGGTGGCGAGAAAGGCCTCTGGCATTTCCAGACCCCGATCCTCTACGGCGCGTATGACCTCAAGGGCCAGTACCCTGAGGACTTCATGCAGGTCTGGCCCAAGATCGGCCTGG
>JBEELT010000064.1:0-10202 GCA_041167995.1 Verrucomicrobiota bacterium
ATGTGGAACGGGGTGACGAAGTCAGGCTCGCCGATGCCGAGCGAGACGGCGTCCTTCATCTTGGAGACGATGGCGAAGAAGTCCCGGATGCCCGACTTGGGCAGGGACGCGACGTGACGCGCGACAAAACGGCCGGATTCGTCCATGGTCGGGGCTCAGGGGCTGACGGAAGGCTGGTCACGGCGGACGCCGTCGGCGGTCACCACGAAACCATCCTTCTTGTAGGCGCGGAGGAAGAAATGGGTCGAGGTGCCCTGGACGCCCTCGATGCGGGCGAGCCGCTCATGGACGAACCCGGCGACCTTGTAGAGGTTGTCCGCCGTGACGACGACGAGGAGGTCGTAGCCGCCGGACATGAGGTAGCAGCTCTCGACCTGCTCGAAGGAGCTGATACGCTCGGCGATGCCGTCGAAGCCGCCAATGCCCTCGGGGCGGATCTTGATTTCAATCACCGCGCGCACACGGCGCTCGGCCTCGAAACTGGGGTTCAGCACGGGACGCATGCCGAGCAGCACGCCCTGGCGCCGGAGCTCGGCCAGCTCGCGCTCCACGGCGTCGGCCCCGAGGCCGAGGATCTTGCCGAGCTGCTGGGTATCGAGGGCCTCCCCTTCGAGGAGGAGCTTAAGGACGGAGTTCATGGCGGAAAGTTCAGGCTTTGACGAGGGCGCGGCGAGCGCGGGCGGCGGCGGCGAGCGCCTCCAGCACCGGGACGGTCTGAGCGAAGGAGATACAGGCGTCGGTGATGCTGCAGCCATAGGTCGAGACGTCGCGCCCCTTCCAGTCCTGACGGCCTTCGACGAGGTGGCTCTCGATCATCACGCCGCCGATGGCGGCGGCGCCGGCGGCGACCTGCGCGGCGACGTCGGCCGCGACCAGCGGCTGGCGGCGATGGTCCTTCGAGCTGTTGCCATGGGAGCAGTCGACCACGATCCGGGAGGTGAGCCCGGCCTTCTGGATGCGCGTGGCCGCGTCGGCGACCCCTTCGGCGCCGTAGTTGGGTCCCTTGCTCGAGCCGCGCAGGATGACGTGCGCGTCGGGGTTGCCGGCGGTCTGGAAGATGGCCACCACGCCGTCCTTGGTGACGGACGGGAACCAATGCGAGGAACGGGCCGAGAGGCAGGCGTCGACGGCGACCTGGACGGAGCCGTCGGTCCCGTTCTTGAAGCCGACCGGCATGGAAAGGCCCGAGGCGAGCTCGCGGTGAATCTGGCTTTCGGTCGTGCGGGCGCCGATGGCACCGTAGGCCACGAGGTCGGCGAGGTACTGCGGGGTGATCGGGTCGAGGAATTCGGTGGCGGCGGGCAGGCCCGCGTCGGCGATGTCGGCCAGCAGGCGGCGAGCCAGGCGGAGGCCGTTGTTAATCTTGAAGGAGCCGTCGACCTCGGGGTCGTTGATGAGGCCCTTCCAACCCACGGTGGTGCGGGGCTTCTCGAAATAGACGCGCATGATCACCAAGAGGTCGGCGGCATGCTTCCGGGCTTCCTGCCCGAGGAGGGCGGCGTACTCCTGGGCTGCCTTGGGGTCGTGGACCGAGCACGGTCCGACGATGACCAGGAGGCGGTCATCCTCTCCCGCGAGGATGCGGGCGGCCTCCTTGCGGGCCTGGGCGACCACCTCGGTGGCCCGTTCGGACGGACGGAGCTCATGCAGCACCACCGCCGGGGACAGGAGGGGGAGTTGGGTGCGGATACGCAGGTCGTCCGTGTTGTGATACATCGTGGGGGGCCTTTCCCGAGGGAAAAGAGGCTCAAATGAAGGGGTGCGAGGCCTCGGTGTCAATGACTCGTCCCACGCTTGACGGCCGTCGCGGACGGTATCAAAACAGTCTCAAAAGCGGATGCCCAAGTCGACGCCCCCAGAAACCACGGAACAATCCCGCGCCTTCCGCACCTACATCGCGGAGAAAGGTCTGCGGGCCACCCGCCAGCGCATGGCCGTCTTCGAGGCGGCCCGGACCCTCCCCGGCCATTACACCGCCGAGGACCTGCTGAAGAAGGCCCGCTCGCTCGACCGCACCGTCTCCCGCGCGACGATCTACCGGGCGCTCCCCTTGCTCGTCGGCAGCGCGGTGATCCGCGAGGTCGACGTCGGCCGCGACCACAAGTACTACCTGGCGGAGGTCGGCCCGACCAACTTCCGCGCCCAGCTCGTGTGCGAGGGGTGCGACACCATCGTCGAGGTCGAGGCCCCGTTCATGGAGTGGTACGGCAAGGCCGTGGCCGCGAAGCACGGCATGCGCCCCATCTCCCAGAAACTTCAGGTCACCGCGCTCTGCGACCGCTGCCAGAAACGCCGGACCCACCGCCCATGAGCCCCGCCTACCCCGTCGCCTCCGTCTTCCCTCCCCTGCCCGTCGGCGGCACACCTTTGTCCGCCCTGCAGCGCGAGGTGCTCGCGCTCAAGCAGGCTAAGGACGCGCTGATCCTCGCGCACAATTACCAGTGCGAGGACATCCAGGGCGTCGCCGATTTCGTCGGCGATTCGCTCGGCCTCGCCTACAAGGCCGCCTCCGCGCAAAACTCCACCATCGTCTTCTGCGGGGTGCATTTCATGGCGGAGACCGCCAAGATCGTGAACCCGACGCGACGGGTGCTCCTGCCCGACCTCGAGGCGGGTTGCTCGCTCGCCGACTCCTGCCCGGCCGACAAGCTCGCCGCGCTGAAGGCGGCCGACCCGTCGCTCTACGTCGTCGCCTACATCAACTGCAGCGCGGCGGTGAAGGCGCTCTCGGACGTCATCGTGACCAGCGGTAACGCCAGCAAGATCGTGGGCCAGGTCCCCGCCGACCGCCGCATCCTCTTCGTGCCGGACCAGAACCTCGGACGCTGGGTCTCCGGCAAGACCGGTCGTGCGATGCAGCTCTGGCCAGGCAACTGCTACGCCCACGTGCAGTTCACGCCGGGCGCCTTGCTCCGGGCCAAGGCCGCCCATCCGGGCGCGCCCGTCGTCGCCCACCCCGAGTGCACCGAGGCCGTCCGCGAGATGGCGGACATGGTCTGCTCCACCGAGCTGATGGTCGACTGGTGCAGGCGCCAGACCGCCGACACCCTCATCATCACCACCGAGGCGGGCATGATCCATCGCCTCCGCAAGGAAGTGCCGAGCAAGACCTTCGTGGCCGCCCCGACGGACCGCTGCTCCTGCAACGAATGCCGGTTCATGAAGATGAACACCCTGGAGAAAGTCCGGGACTGCCTGTTAAATGGCACCCCCGAAATCACCCTCCCGGAGGGTGTGCGCGCCGCCGCGGAGATCCCGCTTCGACGGATGCTGGAGTGGAGCCGCTAGGGAAATCTTCAGGGGACATTAAGGGGAATTCCGGGACGTAATGCGTACCCATGGTTTGACTTTTTCCGATTTTATTATAAAACTTGAGATTAACAATTGTTTGACAAATCGACCTCGCTGCTTCGATTCCCGTCATAAAACCACACCCCTTTCCATGAAAATCGACCTTGACCCTAGAACCTTCACCTCGAAGGACGCCTATGTCCGCGCTGCCCTTTCGAGGGCCCGCGACCTGGCGGTCCAGTCCTGGGAGGATGAGCACACCGAACGCCGTTCCCTGATCGAGCGCGAGGTCTCCTCCCTTTCCAAGAACGAACTGGCCCGCCGGCTCGTCAAACTACTGTCCCGCCCAAATCGCGCCCGCGCCCAGATCAGCGAAGCGATGCGCTCCAAGGCCAAGGCGCTGCGCAAGAAGGACGTCCCCGTCCGCGAGATCGCGGCCGAGCTCGGAATCTCGATCCCCTCGGTCTACAATATCACCAAGGACTGAACTTGCCCCGGGCGTAGGTCGCCGCTTGATGACGGCCGATGACCGAATGGACCCGAGGCGACCCGGCCAAGGCCCCGGCCCGTTCGCCCCTCGCGACCGGCGGTTCGCTTGACGCGGTCGCCTTGCTCGCGGCCTATCGGTCCGGGATTTTTCCTTGGTACTCCGAGGGCGAACCTGTGGCCTGGTGGTGTCCCGATCCTCGCTTCGTCTTGCTACCGGGGGAGCTACGCATCACCGACAGCCTTCGCCGCACGTTGCGCAAGCCGGGTTGGACGGTCACCTTCGACCAGGACTTCGCGGGCGTGATGCGGGCCTGCGCCGCTGCGCCGCGCCCCGGGCAGGACGGCACCTGGATCACTGATGAGATGATCGCCGCCTACGTCGCCCTGCACCGCGCCGGCCATGCCCATAGCGTCGAGGTCCGCTGGTACGGCGAGCTCGTGGGCGGACTCTACGGCGTGGCCGTCGGCCGGGTCTTCCACGGCGAGTCCATGTTCCACCGGCGCAGCGACGCCTCGAAGGTTGGCTTTGTCCGGCTGGTGGAACGTCTGCTGGCCACCGGCTTCGTGCTCGTCGACTGCCAGATGCCGACCGCGCACCTCGCGAGCCTCGGGGCCTTCGCCGTGCGGCGCGCCGACTTCCTGGCGTGCCTGCGGGCGCATCGCGACCTCCCGCCGACGGACGACCCGTGGTTCAATCCCGACGCTTGCCCGGGCCCTTGAGGGCGGCCCGCACCTCGCGCTCGTAGACCCGCTCGACGATCACGCAAAGCTGCTGCAGGGAGCGGCCGTCGGTGAAGACCGCGATGCCGGCCTGCAGGTAGGCCTGCTCGCGCTTCTTCATCAGCTCGCGGATGCGGGCCTCGGGGTCGTCCCCCTTGAGGAGGGGGCGCCGGCTGTTGCCGGAGGTGCGGCGGAGGATGGTGTCGACAGAGGCGAAGAGCGTGATGACCACTCCCTTACTGCGAACGAGCTCGCCCATGCCGGGTGGGACGACGAGCCCGCCACCGCAGGCAATGACGGCCCCCTCGGCGGGGAGCAGTGACTCGACGACCTGGCGCTCCAGGGCGCGGAAATGCTCCTCGCCGTGCTCGGCGAAGATATCGGCGATACTGGTGCCGGCGAGTTTCTCGACCAGCTCGTCGGTATCGAGGAAAGGACGGCGCCAGCGCTTGGCGAGCTGCCGGCCGAGCGCGGACTTGCCAGTGCCCATGAAACCCGCGAGCAGCAGGTTGGGCGCGGCATCCTTGGTGGCGGCGGGCGACATGCCCTCATTGCAAGACCCAAGGCCTCGGCGGGGCAAGCGACAATCGCGCGAGGGAAACGCTCAGCGCAAGGCTTCCAGCGCGGCCTTCGCCTTCGGGTAGAGGCGGCTAGGTTCGGTTTTCGCCTCGCGGGCCTTGACGGCGGCCTCGAGGAGATCCTTGGCGACGGCCTCGAGCGCCGGACGGTCGGCGCGGGCGAAAACGCGGGGCACCGCCTCCCAGGCGGCTTCGTTCAGTTCGTTGGCGGTGGTCGACTTGAGGAGCGGGAGCAAGGCCTCCTTGGACAGCGCCACCGAGGCGCGCACGGCGGAGACCCGGAGGAAGGCGGCCTTCGCGGCCGAGGAACCCGTCGGAGCGGCGGGGGCGCCCGTGCCGGCGAACTTCACGGGCAGACGCAGGAGTTCATCCTCCGTCAGCTGCACCTGCTCGCGCGAGGTCAGTTTGGCGAGGCGCTGCCAAAGCACCGGAGCCGCGGCGGCCGGGTCGACGCGACGCAGGAGACGCGCGGCGCGATGGGCCGCGGCGAAGTCCTCGGCGGCGGCGAGCGGGACGAGCTCCGCGGCGGACAGCGCGCGGGGCGGCTGACCGAGGTCGAGCTGGCGTTCCAGTTCGGCCAGTTTGGTCTCCGGCGTGGTGCCGGCCGGGAGTTCGACGGCCTTCACGGGAGCTTCGCCGAGCGGCAGGCGGACGGCGACGACGGGATCCATCGCCAAGGCCTGATCGAGGGCCGCGCGCGCCTCGGGGTCGGCGGTGGCGGCGCGTTGGGCGCGGAGCTGATCGAAGAAAGCCTTTGCTTCCGGCGTAGCGACAGGAAAACGGCGGGCGGCGTTGACCATTTCCTGCATGGCCTGGACGCGGGCGACGGCGGCCACCTGCTCAGGGGTCGGCGCAGCCTTGCTCGCGGCCGGCTTGGCCGCGGCCTTGGCGGCGGCCTTGGCCGGGTCCGCCGCGAAGGTCGCGGCGGCGAGCAGCAGAAGGGACAGGGAAAGTTTCATGAGGAAGGAAGTCGGGGGTTAGATCGACCAAGGCCCGCGCAGCACGGGCGAGTGGAGCCGATCGGCCTGGGCGTCACCGATGAAGCCGGAGCCGTCGGGCTTGAACTTAAGCGGACGACCTAGGCGCACGGCGAGGGCCGCGAGGTTGACGATGGTCGAACTGTGGAAGGCCTCGTCGACGCCGTAGCCGAACGGACGCTTCTCGCGCACGCAGGCGTCGAAGTCGTCCTCCTGGTACTCGGGCAGCGGGAATTCCATCGCCTTGCGGATGAGCTCGGGACGGTCCGAGCGCAGGTTGGCGAACAGCTTGCCGTTCGGTCCCTCGATGAACGGCTTCTCGCCGCGCTCGGCGAGCTCGGACTCGAGGATGATGCGGGTGCCGTCGGCGTAGGTGAGCGTCACGGTCTTCCAGACGCCGCAGGCCATGGCGTCCTGCGCCGGGGCGTCGGCCTCGACCGACACCGGGAACTCTTTGTCCTTACCGAGGAAGTACTGAACCGGATCGAGGAAGTGCTGGCCCATGTCACCTAGGCCACCCTGGTCGAAATTCCAGTAACCGCGGAACGAACCGTGGGCGCGGTGCGGGTGGTAGGGGATCAGCTGGGACGGGCCGCAGTACATGTCCCAATCGAGATGGGCGGGGACCGGCTGGGGCTCGAGGTTCGGCTTGCCGACCCAGAGGTTCACCTTCCAGGCGATGCCGCCGACGCAGGCAAGGCGCACGGTCAGCGGGCCGCCGAGGACGCCGCTGGCGACCACGCGACGGATGTCGCGGGCGGGACCGACGCCGTAGTAGTTGGTACGATTGAGGCGGAACCAGGTGTTCACGCGGAACGGCACGCGGGTCTCCTGCACGACCTTGCGCAGGGCGAGACCCTCGCCGATCGTGCGGGTCAGGGGCTTCTCGCACCAGACGGCCTTGCCCGCACGCGCCGCTTGGGCGGCGATGACGCCATGCCAATGGGGCGGCGTGCAGACGTGCACCACGTCGGCGTCGGCGAGACCGATGACCTCGCGGAAATCGCGCGTGCTGAGCGGGGTGTTGCCGCCGGCGGCCTTGACCTGGTTCACGCGGTTCCGGGCGTGGTTATCATCGACGTCGCACACCGCGAGCACGCGATGGGCGCCTTTCATATGGTCGCCGAAGTGGGCCCCGGAGCCGGAGATGCCGCCGCAACCGACGATGACGTGGTTCAACGTCTCGCTCGGCGGGACGAAACCGCGACCCAGCACATGGCGGGGGAGGATGGTGAAGCCGACGGCGGCAACAGCCGCTTTGCGCAGGAAGGAACGACGGGGCAATCGCATGGGGCTAGGTAGGGTGAAAACTCGACACACGACAACCCCCGATAGTTCCCGATGGGCATAAATCAGGCTTAAATGCCCAGAAACTTCCGTTTAGAACGGAAGTTCGCCTTTCGGCACGCCCACTGCAAGTGTGACGTCGATGAAAGTCTTCGCCTTCATGGACACGCTCACCGACCGGCCGGTGCAGGCCATCGCCGAACCCGACGGTACCTGGCGTCAGGTCATTCTCCGCGGTGGACGCTTCCAGACGACCCCCCAGGTCGTCAGCCCGGGACTACCCCTGCCCTGCGTCGTGCCGACGGCGATCTTTTGCGCCGGGGTGAACTACGCCGACCACGCGAAGGAATTCGGGGCCACGCAGCAGACCTACCCGACCATCTTCATGAAAAGCCCTGCCAGCGTCGTGGGTCACGAGACCGCCGTCCGCCTGCCGCGTTTCCTGCGCAGCGACAAGGTGGATTACGAGGGCGAGCTGGCGGTGGTCATCGGACGCGACTGCCGCAACGTCGCGCCGGACCAGGCGCTCGACCACGTGCTCGGCTACTGCTGCGCGAACGACGTCTCCGCCCGGGACTGGCAGAAGGAATGGAGCGGCGGCCAATGGACGCGGGGGAAATCGTTCGATACGTTCTGCCCGCTGGGACCCTGCCTGACCACGGCGGACGAGCTCCGCGACCCCCAGTCGCTGCGCCTGCGCTTCCGGCTCAACGGGGCCGTGCGGCAGGACGCCCATACATCGTCGATGCAGTTCAAGGTCGCCGACCTGATTGCCTTCCTCTCCGGCAGCTCGACCCTGCCCGCCGGCTCCGTCATCCTGACCGGTTCGCCCGCCGGGGTCGGCATGGCGCAGGTCCCGCCCAGCTGGCTCCAACCCGGTGACGTGATGGAGGTCGAGATCGACGGCCTCGGGATTCTCCGCAACCGCGTGGAGGAGGAAATCCTCGGCTGAACCGTCGCCCCCTTTTGCTTTTTACGCAGGTCGGGCTAGGATGGGGTCCTGCCATGCCGGGAACCCTCCCCCCCTCCGCTTCCGACCGCGCGTCCCGCCTCGACCAGACTTTGGATGCCACTGCCGGCGTGCCTTTTTACGAACGATCGGATTGGCGGGTAGCCCTAGCCCTGCCCGAGGCCCGGCTGGAAGACCTACCGCGGATCACCAAGGCCGAACTGCGTGCGCATTCGCCTGGCGATTTCCTTCCGCGGCGCTTCGACCTAGCGACCTTGGAGAAGTCCGGCGAAATCGAGGAGGAGAGCACCTCCGGGACCTCCGGGGCCAGCGTGCGGGTGATCTTCGGCCGAACCTGGTGGGCCGAGCAGGAAGCCCGGGCCCTCCGCCGGCACCCCCTGATCGCCAGCCTTCTCGCCGCGGACCCGGCCGCGCGACGCGCGGTGCTGACCACACCCGGTTGCAGCGGGGTCAGCTGCTACGCCCGATGGCTCAACGTCGAGCAACGCACGCTGGGGTCGACGCTGTTCGTCAACCAGTCGCGCATCCCGTTCGCCCTCCCGGAGGAGAAACTCGCGCAGATGGCGGCCGAGACCGCGGCCTGGGCGCCGACCTTCCTCGACGTCGACCCGGTCCACGGGGCCTGGTTCGCGCTCCACTGCGAACGCCACGGGCTCCGCTTCCCTTCCCTGCGTTTCATCCTGACCAGCTACGAGTACGCCAGCGTCGTCCACCGTCGCATCCTCGAGCGCGCCTTCGGCGTGCCAGTCATCAACCTTTACGGCTCCAGCGAGACCGGCCACCTCCTCATCGACCACCCCGACGGCGGCATGCTCGGCTCCCTGGAGACCGCGGGGCTCGAACTGGCCGACGTCGACGGAAGCGGCGTGGGCCAGCTGCTCGTGACGACCCTCACCAACGAGTACCTGCCCCTGGTCCGCTACGAGATCGGAGACCACGCCGAGTACACGGGCGGACGCTGGATCGTCCATGGACGCCTCCGCGACACGCTCAGGAGCGCCGACGGCCGCGTGGTCACCACCCGGATGGTCGACGGATGCTTCCGGGACATCACCGGCGTCGCCCACTACCAACTGCGCCAATCCGCCGACGGCTCGGCGGAGCTCACCCTGCTACCGGAACACGCGAACGGCGACCTCTCCGCCCTCCACCCGCTACTGGCCAAGCGGTTGACCGAACTGCTGGGAAGGCCCGTCACCTTGGCGGACACCGACCGGATCGCCCCGGAGGATTCGGGGAAGTTCCGGCTGACGCTGCGGGTGGCTTAAACCAGCACCCTCGCTTTAAAAAAGGGGTTTCGGGCTGGAAAATCCTTGGCCAACCCGCCAAGGTGGGCTTTTCCCAACATGGAAGTCTACATCGATGGCAAGTTCTACCCCAAGGCCGAGGCCAAGATCTCCGTCTTTGACCATGGCTTCCTCTATGGCGACGGCATCTTCGAAGGCATCCGCCTCTACCAAGGCTGCGTCTTCCGCTTGGACGAGCACCTCGAGCGTCTCGAGATGTCGGCCAAGGCCCTGTGCCTCGACATGCCCTGGACCCGTGCGGAGATTGCCGAGATCGTCTGCGAATCCTGCCGGCGCAATAACCTGACCGACGGTTACATCCGCCTAGTGGTCTCCCGCGGCTTCGGAGACCTCGGCCTCTCGCCCAAGAACTGCCCGAAGCCCTCCATCATCTGCATCGCGGACAGTATCAAGCTCTACCCGGAGGAGCTCTACACGACCGGCATGCGCATCATCACCGCGCCGACGCGCCGCATCAGCCCGGCCGCCCTGCCGCCGATGATCAAGTCCCTCAACTACCTGAACAACATCATGGCGAAGATGGAGGCCCAGCAGCACGGCTTCCACGAATGCCTCATGCTCAACGAGCAGGGCTACGTCTCCG
>JBEELT010000065.1:0-9884 GCA_041167995.1 Verrucomicrobiota bacterium
GCAGAAGCGCAACCCGGATTCCATGGAGCTCCTGCGCGGCAAGGCCGCGCGCTTCCACGCCTCGCTCACGCACCTCCTCGCCCTCACCAAGGGCCTGCCGCTCACGTACAACCGCGACCTGCAAGACGACAAGCCCCCGCTCTTCGACGCCGCCGACCAGCTGATCCTCTCGGTCGCCGTGGCCGACGCCACGCTCGCCGGTACGAAATTCCACAAGGCCCGCTGCCTCGCCGCGGCTTCCGACCCCGCGCTCCTCGCCACCGACCTCGCCGACTGGCTCGTCCGCAAGGGTATGCCGTTCCGCCACGCGCACCATGCCGTCGGCCGCCTCGTCGCGCTCGCCGAGAAGTCCGGCGTGCCGCTCGACCAGGTTTCCGACGAGGCCGCGCTGACGGCCGACAAGGCGTTCACGCAGGGCTGGCGCGAGGTCTTCAGCCTCAAGCGTGGCTTCGCCGCCCGCGAGAATACGGGCATGCCCGGTCCCAAGGCCGTCGCCCGCGAAATCGCCCGCTGGAAGCAAGCCCTGCGCTGAGCGACGATGGACGTCGGCATGCTGATCGCGGTGTGCTTCGTCGCGAGCCTCTCCCCCGGCCCCGCGGTCCTGTCGACCATCGAGACCTCCCTGCGTTACGGCGCCCGCCGGACGCTCTGGCACACGCTCGGCCTCGCGACCGGCGAGATGCCGCAATCGCTGCTAGCCCTCGCGATCGCGATCTGGATGACGGGACAGTTCACCTCCGCCCGCGCGGTCGTCGCCGGCGCCGGCGCGCTCTGGTTCCTCTACCTCGGCGGCCGGTTGTTGCTGCGCCCGCGCGACGCGCTGCCGGACGGTTCCAGCCTCGAGGGCTCGCCGGGGCGCCTCTTCTGGCGCGGCGTCTGGGTCAACTTCTCCAACCCGAAGACCGTGCCGTGGATCCTGGTGATCATCCAGGCCGGACGCCTCCCGACGGATGGCTTCCACCTCTCCTCGCTGCTCGCCTTGTTCGCGGTCACCGTCGTCTCGGAGACCTCAGTCATGAGCCTCTACGCGTTCCTGGCGGATAGCCTGCGCCGGCACCTGCGCACGCCCGCCATCGTGCGCGCGGTCGACCGCGTCACCGGCCTGCTGTGGATCGTGCTCGCTGGTATGATGGCCTGGCAGACTTGGCAATTGGTCCGATCCTGAGGGGTCAGCCCTTTGGTTCGCTAAAGCGACATCGCCGTTGACTGTCCGAACTCCCGTCGCAACCTTCCGCCGTGGCCGTGGCTCGTCCAAGCGTAGGCAAGAACCCCATCCTTGCGGCGGTCGGCTGCCTGCTCACCTCGATTGCTTTGGTCGGTGCCGCCCGGCTGGCCAGTCTCCAAGGGCACATCGCCCAGCCTTACGTAGCGTCGGTCCATTTGCTGGTGGGGGTGGTCGCGTGCGTCGGCTGCGCCATCCTCACCCACCGCGCCGTCGGTTGGCGTGGTCGGCTCGCCTTCGCTGCCGCCGGCGTGCTCGGCATGTGGTTCGCCGTGTTCCTCGGCGTGGCGACTCATTTCGATGTATGGCAGAGGATGCCGGCTCCGCCTAGCGAGGCCTATGCCGACGGGGCCCAGTTGGTGGCCACCGTGGTGGTCGGATGGATCCCGGGTTTGCTCGTCTATGGCCTGTCGCTGGCGGCGACTTGTGCCGTCAGTGGGTTGTTGAAGGCCATCAAGGGGTCGCGAAAACCTCAGGGCTAGGCGAAGCCGTGCTGCTTGAGCATGCGGGCGACGGCCTGGGGTAGGGCGGGGCGGAGGGCGGTGGGCACGGCCTTCTGCGCCTCCACGGTGCAATGCAGGTACCCGAGCTTGCGCTCCGCGTCGGCCTCGCGTCCGGCGGCCTCGAGCCAGCGTTGGAGGACGGCGGCGGCGCGGGCCCATTCCGGCCAATCGCTGTCGGCGGCGTCGGCGGCCTCGACGAGCGCGCACAGGGCGCAGCCGGCCAGGAAGCGTTCGACCGCGGCGGCGTCCTCGGCCCCGACGGCGGCGACAAGCTTCTCGCGTTCGCGCGCCTCCATCGTCAGGTCTTGTAGCCGAGCACGGGGCGCAGCCACTTCTCGGCCTGCGCGACCGTCCAGCCCTTGCGGGCGGCGTAGTCCTCGACCTGATCGCGGCCGACGTTATCGACGTCGAAGTAGATCGACTGGGGATTGCCGAAGTAGAGGCCGGACACGGAGGCCGCCGGGTTCATCGCGAAGGTCTCCGTCAGCGTGCAGCTGAGGCGGTCTGCGTTCAGCAGGCGCCAGAGTTCGGCCTTCTCGGTGTGTTCCGGGCAGGCCGGGTAACCGGCCGCTGGGCGACGGCCCGCGTACTTCTCATCGACGAGTTCTTCGACCGTGAGGGCTTCGCCCGGAGCGTAGCCCCAGAGCGTGGTGCGCACTTCGCGGTGGAGCCATTCGGCGCAGCCTTCCGCCAGGCGGTCGGCGAGCGCCTGGATGAGGATGTGGCGCAGCGGGTCACGCTCCCTAAAGGAGGCGGCATAGTCGTCAATCTCCTGGCCCGCGGTGACGGCGAAGCCGCCGAGGTGGTCGCCCGCGCCGGCGGAAACGAGGTCCGCCAGCGAACGGCAGGTGTCCACGCGCGGACGTTGGCGCTGGTCGCGGAGGAAGTGGAAGCGGCCGACTTTCTTGGCCTGGGCTTCGTCGGCGAACACATCGACGTCGTCGCCCACGCGACGCGCGGACCAGAGACCCGCGACCCCACGGAGGTGGACGCGATTACCGCGGATGAGGTCGTCGAGTTCGACCCGGGCGGCGTCGAAGAGCTTACGCGCTTCTTCGCCGACCTTGGGCGACTTGAAGATGTTCGGGAACGCGCCCTTCAGCGACCAGGTGATGAAGAAGGGCGTCCAATCGATGATCTCGGCCACCGCGGCGGGGTCGATGCGTTCGAAGAGCGTCACGCCGGGACGGCGCGGGGCGGGCTGGACGGGCGCCGTGGTGACGAGCGGACGCTTCCGGGCCTCGGCCAGCGGGATGACCACGGCCGGCTGCTGCTTGTCGTAGGCCTCGCGCAACTCGTCTTGTTCGGTCCGGAGGTCGCCGATGAAGCCGTCGCGTTTGGCCGGGTTGAGGAGGTCGCTGCAGACTGCGGTGACGAGGGAGGCGTCGCCGACGTGCACCATCGGGCCGTCGTAATGCTGGGCGAGCTTGATGGCGGTGTGCTCCTTGGAAGTGGTCGCGCCGCCGATGAGCAGGGGCGTGCGGATGCCCGCCCGCTTCAATTCCTGGGCGACGGTGATCATCTCGTCGAGCGAAGGCGTGATCAGGCCGGACAGGCCGATGAAGTCAGGCTTCAGGCGTTGGGCCTCGGCGACGATCTTCTCGGTGGGGGTCATCACGCCGAGGTCGGTGACGGCGTAGTTGTTGCAGGCGAGGACGACGCCGACGATGTTCTTGCCGATGTCATGGACGTCGCCCTTGACGGTCGCGATGAGGAAGGAGCCCTGGGTGGAGCCGCCGACCTTCTCCGCGGCCATGAAGGGCTCGAGGTGGGCGACCGCGGTCTTCATGACGCGGGCGGAGCGCACGACTTGGGGGAGGAACATCTTGCCCTCGCCGAAGAGCTGGCCGACGACGCGCATGCCGTCCATCAGTGGGCCTTCGATGACGAGCAGCGGCCGGCCCAGCTTGAGGCGGGCCTCCTCGGTGTCGGCGACGGCGTGGTCGTCGATGCCCTTCACGAGGGCGTGCTCGAGGCGCTTCTCGACGCCGAGGGCCCGCCATTCGTGCTTCTTGGAGACGTCGGCGGCTTCGGTCTTGGTCGCGGCGAAGCGGGGCGCGGCCTCCATCAGGCGGTCCGTGGCGTCGTCGCGGCGGCAGAGGACGAGGTCCTCGACGAGCTCACGGAGTTCCGGGTCGATCTCGCTGTAGACCTCGAGCATGCCGGCGTTGACGATGGCCATGTCGAGGCCGGCCTTGACCGCGTGGTAAAGGAAGACGGAGTGGATGGCCTCGCGGACGGGGTTGTTGCCGGCGAAGGCGAACGAGACGTTGGACAGGCCGCCCGAGGTGCGGGCCCCCGGGCAGCGACGCTTGATCTCCGTGACGGCCTCGATGAAGTCGAGGGCGTAGCGGTTGTGCTCCTTCATGCCCGTGCCGACGGTCAGGATGTTGGCGTCAAAGATGATGTCCTGAGGGTCGACGCCGGCTTCCTGCGTGAGGATGCCATAGGCGCGCTCGCAGATGCGGATCTTGTCGGCGAGCGAGGCGGCCTGGCCGACCTCGTCGAAGGCCATCACGATCATCGCCGCGCCGTAGCGGCGGCAGAGGCGGGCCCGGCGGACGAACTCGGCGGGACCTTCCTTGAGCGAGATCGAGTTCACGATGGCCTTGCCCTGCACGCAGCGCAGGCCGGCCACGATGATGTCAAAGTTCGACGAATCGATCATGAACGGCACCTTGGTGATGTCCGGCTCGGTCGCCGCGAGGTTGAGGAACTTCGTCATCGCCGCGGCCCCGTCGAGGAGGCCCGCGTCGAAGTTGATGTCGATGACCGTCGCGCCGGCCTCGATCTGCTGCTTGGCCACGCGCAAGGCGGAGCGGTAGTCGCCCTTCTCGATATGACCCTTGAAGATCCTGGAGCCGGCGACGTTGGTGCGCTCACCGACGTTCACGAAGGTCCCGGGACCGCCGACGATGTTCAGTGGCTCCAGGCCGGAGAGCTGCAGGGCCGGGCGCGCCTCGCCGGGGATGCGGGGCGGGTACTTCTCGGTGCGGCGGCGGATCGCGGCGATATGGCCGGGCGTGGTGCCGCAGCACCCGCCGAGGATATTGACCAGTCCGTCGCGGGCGAAGGTCTCGAGAATGGCGGCGGTGTCCTCCGGGCCTTCGGGGAAGCCCGTCGGCGAGAGCGGATTCGGCAGGCCGGCGTTCGGGTAGCAGGAGACGTAGAGGTCGGCCTTCTTCGCCAGCTCGGCGATGTGCGGGCGCATCTGCTCGCCGCCGAGGGCGCAGTTCATGCCGATGCTGATCGGCTGGGCGTGGCGGACGGAGTTCCAGAAGGCCTCGGTCGTCTGGCCCGTGAGCGTGCGGCCGGAGGCGTCGGTAATCGTACCCGAGATCATCAGCGGCACGCGGGCGCCGCGGGCCTCGAAGGCCTCGTCGATCGCGAAGAGCGCCGCCTTCAGCACTAGCGTGTCGAAGACCGTCTCGCAGAGCAGCAGGTCCGCGCCGGCGTCGAGCAGGGCGTCGACCTGCTCGCGGTACGCGTCGCGCACCTGGAGGAACGTCACGTCCCGCTTGGCGGGGTCGTTGACGTCGCGGGACATCGACAGCGTCTTGTTGGTCGGGCCGATGGCGCCGGCGACGAAGGCTTCCTTGCCCGGGTTGGCGGCCTTGAAGGCGTCGACCGCCTCGCGGGCGACCTTGACCGCAGCGACGTTCAGCTCGCGGACGAGGTGGGTCATCGCGTAGTCTTCCATCGCGATGGACGTGCCGTTGAAGGTGTTGGTCTCGAGGATATCGGCCCCGGCGTCGAGGTAGGCGCGGTGGATGTCGCGGACGACGGACGGCTTGGTGATGACGAGGAGGTCGTTGTTCCCCTTCAGCTGGCCGGGGTGGTCCTGGAAGCGTTCGCCGCGGTAGTCGGCCTCCTGCAGCTTCAGCTGCTGGATCATGGTGCCCATCGCGCCGTCGAGGTAGACGATGCGTTGGCGGAGGAGGGCCTCAAGGCGCTCCCCGGCCGGGTTCAACGGTAGCCGCTGGCTGGACATCGCCCCTAACGTGGGGGTTGTCGCCCAAGGGTCAAGGCACGGGGCGGGCCTACTGCGTCATCCCGGGCGCGTCGGGCTTCTTGCACCGGAGCAGGTCCTGGGTGCGGTAGAGCACGATCCGCTTGCCTTCGAATTTCTCATCGTTCCAGAGCAAGGGGCGCAGTTCGGAGCTGAACACGGGGTTCAGGTGGGACTTGGCGGCCTCCTCGGCGGGGTCGCCGCCCTGCCAGTAGAGGATGCCGTTGGGCAGGGAGTGCTTCTGGCCCTTGCAGAGGAGCTGGCGGGTGTTGTGGACGAAGGTCCGGAGGTCCGCCACGGCCCGACCGGTCACGAAGTCGTGCTCGTGGTTCATCGTTTCGGCGCGGGCGTTCTTCACGTCCACGTTCTTGAGCCCCAGGCGGGCGGCGATGTCCTCGACGACGGTGATCTTCTTGCCCACGGAGTCGACCAGCGTGAAGCGGGCCTTGGGGTAGAGGATGGCGAGGATCAGTCCGGGGAAGCCGCCGCCGGTGCCGACGTCCATGACGCGGCAGCCATCCATGAGCTTGAGGAACTTCACCGCCGCGACGCAGGGAGCGTAGTGGTGGCGTTCGAGGTGCTCGATGTCCTTGCGTGAGACCAGGTTGATCTTCTCGTTCCACTCGCGGTGCAGCGCGGCCATGGCCGTGAGCTGGTCCCACTGGGCGGCGGTGACTTCGGGGAAGAGCGGAACGAGGGCCTGCATGCGGAGGGCCGCCAGCGTGGGGCTCCTCGGTCCGGAGGCAAGGACGCTTCAGCGCTGGGCCGGGGCCAGCGCCTCGCGGAGCCGTCCGATCGCCTCGAGGCGGGCCTGCACGGACGCGCGCTCCTCCTCGCGCGCGGCCAGATGGATCCGCGCGTTCCAGCGGAGGTATTCCTTGGTCACGTGCCGGCGGGCCTGGTCGAGGTCCCAGTCGCGGCGCAGGCCCAGCTCGCTCGCCAGCGCCAGCAGCGGCGCCTCCAGCCGGTCGAGCACGTCGCCCGTCGTCCGCGGCGAACGTTTGCGTCCGCCCGCCTTGGGTTTCCGCTGGCCGCGGCGCACATGGGCCGCGTAGGCCGCGAACTGTGCGACGGTCATGCCGAGGCGATCCTCCGCCAGCGTCAGCTCCGTCCGGAACTCCCGCCCGGCCGCCGCCAGGAAATCCTCCGCCGTCACTCGGCCCAGCACGTCGCGCAGCACGCCGTCGCGCGGGATCCGGCGCGGCGGCGTGCCGGTCAGCTTGCCCAGCACCCAGGCCACGCGGTCGGCATCGCTCGCGCCGCCCGGGGCCGCGGTCAGGCCCGTCGATCGCCGCCGGGTGCGCCGCGCGCCTTCCGGGCGGGGGCGGAACGCCAGCCAGGCGGAGACCACCAGGACGAGGACGCCGGCCAGCGCGAGCGGGATCAGCCAGGCGCGCATCGTTCAGCCCAGCTCGACCTTGGCGACGTTGAGCGAGCCGCGGCCGGCCCCGTTATTGCGCAGCTCGATGACGAGCGGCTTGCCCGTCCCGAGGTCGCGGAACTCCGCGCGCATGATGCCGTTGAGGTCGTAGGCGAAGGTCACCTCGATCGGTTGGTCCGCGGGGCGCCCGGCCGGCAGGGGCATCTCGACCTCGGCGATCCGCAGCACCAACGTCGGGTCCGACTCCGGGATGGCCGATTGCGTGACTTCGCAGGTCAGCACGCGTTGGTCGTCCTCGACCGTGTAGTACGTGCGCGTCCGGGAGACCGGCAGCTTCTCGCCCTTGGCGATGATGATGCTGTTCTCGAGCAGCCCGTCGTCGTCGACCGAGAGCGTGCCGTAGTAGTGCGGGGCGATGTCCTGGAAGGCGATGGCCGCGGCCTGGCGGCGCTGGCCCGGCGAGAGCTTGGCCGGGTCCGCCTTGTGCGCCGCGTAGAGCGCCGCGCCCAGGGCGACGGCGGTGTCGGGGTCGCGCAGCAGCGGCTCGCGGCCGAAGACCCGGGCCACCGCGGCGCGGACCGCCGGTACGCGGCACGTCCCGCCGGCGAGGAAGACCCCGGCCAGCTCGGCGCGGTCGAGACCGGCGCGCAGCAGCACGCCTTCGCAGGCCATCTCCGCCTGGGCCACCAGTCCCGCGATGGCCGCCTCGAATTCCGCGCGCGCGACCGTGACCGCCACGCGGCCATGGCGGGACGAGCGCAGCGGCAGGCGGACCGACTCGCGGGCAGACAACCGGTGCTTCAGCGCCTCGGCGTCGGCCTTGCCGAACTCGCAGTCGCCCGGCCGCAGCTCGTCGCCCGTCGCGGCGCGGAACTTCGCCGCGACGAGCTCCGTCAGCTTCGCGTCGAAATCCTTGCCGCCCAGACGCTGCACACCCTCGGTGAAGACGACCTCCACGGCCAGTCCCTGCGCGCGGACCAGGGAGACGTCGAACGTGCCGCCGCCGAAGTCGAACACCGCGTAGAGCCCGGCGAGCGGCTGGCGTTGGCCGCGGGCGTAGGCGAGGGCCGCCGCCGTCGGCTCGTTGATCATGTGCACCGCGCCGAAGCCCGCGCGGCGGGCGGCCTCCAGCGTGGCCTCGCGGGCCGCGTTGGTGAAGTTGGCCGGGATCGTGATCACCGCGAGGTCGACCGGGCCGTGGGCCGCTTCGGCGTGCTCGCGCACCTTGCGGAGCATCAGCGCGGACAGGTCGAGCGGGGTCACGCGCCGCCCGAAGACTGGGTGCGAGACGCCCGTGCCGAGGTCGCGCTTGAACTCGAGGAAGACATGCTCGCCATCCTCCGCCATCGCGCGGGCCTCGCGGCCGACCACCACGTGGTTGACGGTCTCGAACGCCACCGCGGTGGCTGTGATAGGTTCGCCCTCCCAGTCGCGCACCAGCTCGGGGGCGCCGTCGGCGCCGATCCGGGCCACGATTGTGGTCGTGGTGCCGAGGTCGATGCCGAGGAGGTGGGCCATCCGTAAGATTTTTATGAGGGCAGGGGCGGGGCGGGGGAAGGCGAAACCCTTTGCGCTTCCCAGCCCGGGCCCGCCGCGTAGAAAGGACCCATGCGCCCCTGGCTACCCCTCCTGCTGCTCGCCGTCCTGCCCCTCGCCGCCGCCGAACCCGCGCCGGCGTCCGCGCTCGCGCCCGTCGTACAGGCCCTTGAGCTCAAGTGGCCGCGCAACCGCACGCTCCATCTGGTGTGCCACGGCCACAGCGTGCCCGCCGGCTATTTCGTGACCCCCGCCGTGCACGCGAACGAGGCCTACCCCGCGGGCCTGCAGGCCGGCCTGCGCGCCCGCTTCCCGCACGCCGTGCTCAACGTCATCGTCACCGCCATCGGCGGCGAGGCCTCCGACCGCGGGGCGGCCCGCTTCGAGCGCGACGTCCTCGCGCTGCGTCCGGCCGTCGTGACGATCGACTACTCCCTCAACGATCGCCGCCTCGGGCTCGAGAAGGCCAAGGCGAACTGGTCGGCCATGATCGTCGCCGCCAAGTCCGCCGGCATCCAGGTCATCCTGCTGACCCCGACGCCCGACCAGTCGGCCAAGCTCGACGACCCCAAGGACCCGCTGAACCTCCACGCCGAGCAGGTCCGCGCCCTAGCCAAGGAGCACGGCGTCCTGCTGGTCGACAGCCTCGCGCTCTTCAAGGCCAAGGTCGCCGCCGGCACGCCCCTCAAGGAACTGATGTCGCAGGTCAACCACCCCAGCGCGGCCGGGCACGCCCTCGTCACGGCCGCCCTGCTGGACCTCTTCCGCAAGTAATTTGCTGTTCCCTTCCCCCGCCGCTTCCGCAAACCTCGCCTTCCCATGTTCCACCACATCGTCTTCTTCTACCTGAAAAAGGACATCACCGCCGCCCAGCGCGCCGAGTTCGAGACCAAGCTCCGCGGCCTGCTCGCCATCAAGAGCATCCACAGCGGCTACGTCGGCATCCCGAGCACCCACGCCGTCCGCCCGATCATCGACACCTCCTACGACTTCGCCGAGTTCTTCGTCTTCAAGAACCACGCCGACCATGACGCCTATCAGATCGACCCGATCCACCAGGCCTTCATCGCCGACTGCAAGGCCTACTGGGATTCCGTCAAGATCTACGACTTCGAATAAGCCGTCAGGCTCATCGACGAATCAGGCGCCGCACCCCGGCGCCTTTTTTATGCCTGGGCGCCGAGTCGGCGAGCGTTCAGACCCCAGCCGGCTTGCGGTCGGGCATGCCCGATA
>JBEELT010000066.1:0-9883 GCA_041167995.1 Verrucomicrobiota bacterium
CAGGTCAAGGTTGCCGATTTTCCAGCCGGCCCGACCCGCTTCCTGGACCGCCCGGGCGAGGATCAAAGCCGAATCCATGCCTTTGAGGGAGGGATCCGTGTTCGGGAAGTAGTGGCCGATATCCCGCAGGCCGGCGGCGCCGAGGACCGCGTCGGCGGCGGCATGAAGCAGGACGTCCGCGTCAGAATGTCCGTCGGGGCCGACCTCCGAGGGGATGCGCACTCCCCCGAGGATGCAAGGGCGCCCCGCCACCAGGGGGTGGATGTCGTAACCGAGACCGATGCGGAAAGGCGGCGTGGCGGACATGCACCTGTTCTAGGGGGTTCCAGCCCGAAAGGGAAGCCCGCGCATAAAACCCTTGAAAGGCATTCAGCCGCGGGCATTTTGGGAGCCAGTCAGTCTTCAGGCGCGGTAGCCAAGTGGTAAGGCCGGGCTCTGCAAAAGCCCCATGCGTCGGTTCAATTCCGACCCGCGCCTCCAGTTTCAAACAGGAAGGGCGTCCCCGAGACCGGGGACGCCCTTCTTCTTGGCCGGCTAGGCCGTCCTCAGCGGACGGTCTTGCTGAGGTTGGCGACGCCGTTGACCTTCGAGTTCACGCGCAGACGTAGGCCGTTGAGGCGAATGAAGCCGGTGGCGTCATCCTGGTTGTAGGCCTTGGTCGGGTCCGCCTCCATCGTGGCGATGTGCGGGTTGTACAGCGAACGCGGGCTCTTACGGCCGGCGACGTACGTGCCGCCCTTGTAGAGCTTCACGCGCACGGTGCCGGTGACGTTGCGCTGCGACTCGGTGATGAGGGCCTGGAGGGCGAGGCGCTCGGGGGCGTACCAGAAGCCGTTGTAGACGAGGGTGGCGTAACGCGGGACGAGCGAATCGCGCAGGTGCATGACCTCGCGGTCCATGGTCAGGGACTCGATCTGGCGGTGGGCGAAGTGCAGGATGGTCCCGCCCGGGGTCTCGTAGACGCCGCGGCTCTTCATGCCCACGAAGCGGTTCTCGACCATGTCGACGCGGCCGACGCCATGACGGCCGCCGAGCTTGTTGAGCGTGCGCATGACGCCGAGGGGGTCGAGCTTCTTGCCGTTGACGGCAACGCAGTCGCCCTGGCGGAACTCGAGCTCGACGAACTCCGGCTTGTCCGGGGCGTCCTCCGGGGAGACGGAGAGCTTGAACATGGCCTTGTTCGCCGGGGCGAAGGCGTCCATCCACGGGTCCTCGAGGATGCCGGCCTCGTAGGAGATGTGCAGGAGGTTACGGTCGGAGGAGTAAGGCTTCTTGGCGCTGGCCTCGACAGGGATCTTGTTGTCGGCGCAATAGGCGATCATCTCGGCGCGGCCCGGGAAATCCTTGCGGAAGGCCTCGTTGCGCCAGGGGGCGATGATCTCCAGGTCCGGGGCGAGGGCGGCGCAGGTCAGCTCGAAGCGGACCTGGTCGTTGCCCTTGCCGGTGGCGCCGTGGGCGATGGCGGTGGCGCCTTCCTTGCGGGCGATCTCGACCATGCGCTTGGCGATGAGCGGGCGCGCGATGGAGGTGCCGAGGTAGTACTGACCCTCGTAGATGGCGCCAGCCTGCATCATCGGGAAGATGAAGTCGCGGGCGAACTCGGCCTGGAGGTCGTCGACGTAGAGTTTGGAGGCCCCGGTCTTCATGGCCTTCTGCTTGAGGCCCTTGAGCTCGTCTTCCTGGCCGATGTCGGCGCAGAACGCGATCATCTCGGCGTGATGCTTTTCCTTGATCCAGGAAAGGAGGACGGAGGTGTCGAGGCCGCCGGAGTAGGCCAGGACGATTTTCTTCTGCTTGCTCATGTTAGTGGTATGGAAAAATCAACCGCGGTGGGCGGCGAGGTGGGCGAGGATGGCCTTCTGCACGTGCAGCCGGTTCTCGGCTTGGTCGAAGATGATGCTCTGCTGGCTTGCGAGTACTTCGGCGGAGACTTCCTCGCCGGGGTGGGCCGGGAGGCAGTGCATGAAATAGGCAGAGGGCTTGGCCAAGGACATCAGCTTCGCGTTGACCTGGTAAGGCTGCATGAGCTTCAGGCGTTCGGCCTTCTCGGCCTCCATGCCCATGCTCACCCAGACATCGGTGTAGACCATGTCGGCGTCTTGGACGGCGGCGGCCGGGTCGGTCGAGAAGGTGAAGGTCTCGGCGAGGCCGTCTTTCTTCAGCTGGGCGCGCACTTCGGCGCCGGGCTCATAACCGGCTGGACCGGCGAGCGCGACCGCGACGCCGAGGGCGGCGCCGCCGAGCACGAACGAGTTGGCCATGTTGCAGGCGGTGTCGCCGAGGAAGGCGACTTTCTTGCCCTTCAGGGAGGCGGCATACTGCTCCGGGCGGCCGGGGGCGTAACGTTCGGCGAGCGTGAACATGTCCGTCATGAACTGGCACGGATGCAGGAAGTCGGACAGCGCGTTGACGACGGGCATCGTGCCGCAACGGGCGAACTCTTCGAGCAGGCTGTGTTCATGGCAACGGATGACCATGCCGTGCAGGTAACGGGAAAGGACGCGGGCGGTGTCGGCGACGGTCTCACCGCGGGAGATCTGCAGATCGTCGGCGTTGAGCATCACCGGCTGGCCGCCGAGCTCATGGACGCCGACCTGGAAGGAGACGCGGGTCCGGGTGCTCTTCTTGAAGAACATGAGGCCCCAGGACTGGTGCGCGAGGGCGGCGCCGGCAGACTGGCCGCGTCCGGCCTTGAGCGCCGCGGCGGTAGCGAAGACCTGGGCCGTCTCGGCCAGACTCAGGTCGGTCTCCTTCAGGAAATGACGCATCTCGGAAAGCGTTCGAACATAGCCCTCTGGCCACGTTTGGACAGCGGAAAATAAGGGCGGAAAACCGCTCAGGCCGCCTTCCAGCCGCCCAGGACCTGACGCAGGATCGCCACGGACTCGGCCAGCTCCTCGGGCGAGGCGTTGAGCGGAGGCAGTAGGCGTACGGCCACGCCGCCGGCGGGCGCGGTAAGGATGCCGGCCTCACGGAGGGCGGCGACGACCGGGAGCGGGTCGACGTGCAGGATGACGCCAACCATGTAGCCGGCGCCGCGCACTTCCTTCACGAGGTCCGGACGCAGGATGACGAGCTCACGGAGCGCGGCATGCCAGGCGACGGAACGCTCCGCGACCTTGGCGACGAGCTGTTCGGCTTCGAGGATCTCCAGCACGGCGAGTCCCGCGGTAGCGGCCAGAGGCCCGCCACCGAAAGTGGTCCCATGCGAGCCAGCCTGGAAGAGGTCGTCGTGCGGAGGCGCCATCCAGATCGCGCCGATCGGAAAACCGCCGCCGAGGCCCTTGGCCATGGCGATCGCGTCAGGCTTCACGCCCGCGTGCTCGTAAGCGAAGAACTTGCCCGTCCGGCCGATGCCGCACTGGATCTCATCGATCAGGAAGAGGACATTGCGGGCGCGGCAGAGCTGCTCGACGCCGCGAAGGAACTCAGGGGTCGCGGGATTCACGCCGCCTTCGCCCTGGATCGACTCAATCAGGACGGCGGCGGTGCTCTGCGCATCGATCGCCTTATCCCAGGCAGCGAGGTCGTTGAGCGGGGCGGCGGTGAAGCCGGAGAGCAATGGACGGAAGCCCTTCTGGATCTTCTCCTGGGGCGTGGCGGACATGCCGCCGAACGTGCGGCCGTGGAAGGCCTTCTCGGCCACGACGACGCCGATGCAGGCGCCCTCGGCGCCGGACTTGCGCTGGCCGTGGAGGCGGGCGAGCTTGAGCAGGCCTTCGTTGGCCTCGGCTCCGCTGTTGCAGAAGATGACGCGTCCGGGACCGCAGCGGCGCGAAAGCGCCTGGGCGAGTTCGCCCTGCGGCTCGTTCCGGTAGAGATTGCTGACGTGGACGAGCTTGCCGGCCTGTTCGCTGACGCGCTTCACCCAATGCGGGTGGGCGTGACCGACGGCGTTGACGGCGATACCGGAGGCGAAGTCGAGGTAGCGCTTACCTGCGGCGTCCCAGACGTGGGTCCCCTGCCCCTTCACGAGCGTGATGGGCGGGGCGCCGTAGTTATGGGCGACGTTGGCCGCGTAGTTCGTGGCGGCGGGATCTGGGGACGGACCGCTCATCAACCGTGGACGATCTCGGTGCCGATGCCCTTGTCCGTGAAGACCTCGAGCAGGAGCGCGTGCGGCACGCGGCCGTCGATGAAGTGCACGCGGCGGACGCCTTCCTTCAGGGCCTTCACGGCGCTGTCGACCTTCGGGATCATCCCGCCGGCGATGACGCCCTTGCGCTTGAGCTCGTCGACCTCGCCGACCTTGAGCGTCGCGATGAGCGAGGCCGGATCCTTCGGGTCGGCCAGCAGGCCAGGGACGTCGCTCATGAAGATCAGGCGGCGGGCCCGGAGGGAATGCGCCACCGCGGCGGCGGCCACGTCGGCGTTCGTGTTGTAGGCCTGGTCGTCGGCGTCGAGCGCGATGGGCGAGACCACCGGCAGGTGGCCGTCGGCCAGCGCCTTCTTGATCAGCTTCGTCTTCACGAACTTGATGTCGCCCACGAAACCGAGGTCCACGGGCGCGCCCTGCTCATCGGCGCCGTAGAGCTTCTCGCAGAGGTTGACGTGGTTGCCGGGCATCCCGAGGGGGTTGGCGCCGCGGGCGCGCAGGGAGTCGCAGATCTGGCCGTTGATCTCGCCATTGAGGGTCTCCTCGACGATCTTGACGGTGGCGGCGTCGGTGACGCGCATGCCGCCGCGGAACTCGGACTTGAGGCCGGCCTTGTCCATGGCGCGGGTGATGGCCTTGCCGCCTCCGTGGACGACGACGACCTGGATGCCGACGGCGGCGAGGAAGGCGATGTCCGTGGCCACGCGGTCGCGGCCCTCCGGGTTCGGGTCGTCCATGAAGCTGCCGCCGTACTTCACCACGAAGGTGGAACCGCGGAACTTATGGATGTAGGGAAGCGCCTCGAGGAGGACCTCGGCTTTCTGCGCGGCGGGAGTGCTCATCGGTCGGTGCGGGAGTGTCGACAGGGTCGGCGGGCGAGACAAGGGGGAAAGCCCGGGCTCACTCGCTCTTGTTGTAGTTCACGTAGCCGTCGGTGAGGTCGGCCGCGAGGAGGCGGAACTTCGCGTCGCCGAGGTGGAGGTCCAGGCGGACGGCGAAGCGGGCGGCCTGCACGACCTGCTTCCACCGGGGCTTGTTCGCGGGCAGGGGCTGGCCGCCGAGGACGGCGGGGACGTCGTCGTAGAAGATATCCAGCTTCGACTCGTCGAGGCCGGTGCGGGCGTAGCCAGCGGCGTCGGCGAGGCGACCCCAGTTCGGGTCCTCGCCGAACCAGGAGGACTTCACGAGAAGGGAGTTGCCGATCGCGCGGGCGATCTTCTCGGCGTCAGCCCGGGTGCGGGCACCCGCGATTTCCACGGCCACGACCTTGGTGATCTTCTCGCCGTCGCCCACGATTTTCTCGGCGAGCGCGAAGCAGACCTTGTCGAGGGCTTCCTGGAAGAGCGCGCGGAGCGCGGCCGGGGCGGACGCGCCCACGGACACGCCGGAAGCGCCGGAAGCGAGGAGCAGGACGGTGTCGTTGGTGGACATGTCGCCGTCGACGCTGACGCAGTTGAAGGACTGGTCGGCGGAGGCCTTCAGCGCGGCCTTGAGCTCAGCGGGCGCGGCGGCGGCGTCGGTGCAGACGAAGGCGAGCATGGTGGCCATGTTGGGCTCGATCATGCCAGCGCCCTTGGCGATGCCGGCGACGGTGACGGTCTTCCCTTCCCAAGTGAACCGCGCGGTGCAGCTCTTCGGGCGGGTATCGGAGGTCAGGATGGCGTTGGCCGAGCGCACGCCTTCGGCGGCGTCGCGCGACAGGCAGGCGGCCGAGGCCTTGATGCCGGCGGCTACCTTGGCCATCGGCAGGAGCTCGCCGATGCGGCCAGTGGAGCAGACGAGGAAGGCGTCGTCCGGGGTGCCCACGGCAACCGCGGACAGTTTCGCCATCGCGGCGGCGTCAACGTCGCCCTGGGCGGCCGTGCAGGCGTTGGCGTTGCCGCTGTTGCCGACGATGCCACGGATCCGGTCCGCGGAGACGGCGAGCACCTGCTGGCAGAAGCGCACCGGGGCGGCCTTCACGTCGTTGGTCGTGAAGACGCCGGCGGCCGCGCACGGCCGGTCGGCGACGACGAGCGTGAGGTCGAGACGGTCGGTCGACTTGTTGCGGATGTCGCAGCCGGCGGCGCCGACGCGGAAGCCGGGGACGTCGGTCAGTCCCGGGGAATCGTTGGTGAACTCGAGGGACATGGGAAAGGTCTCAGCGCAGGCCCTCGGCCTCGGGCCAGCCCATCATCAGGTTCAGGTTCTGGACGGCCTGGCCGCCGGCGCCCTTGAGGAGATTGTCGATGACAGCGGTGATGATGAGGTTGCCCGTGCGCGCGTCGGCGACGACGGAGCAGGCGACCCGGTTGGTGCCGGCCACGTGGGCGGTGTCGGGGAAGTCGCCCGACTTGAGCAAGGTGACGAAAGGCCGGCCGGCGTAGGCTTCCCGCCACACGGCTTCGACCTGTGCGGCGGTGACGCCGGGCGCGGGGACGACGATGGTCGTGGCGATGCCGCGGTGCATCGGGGCGAGGTGCGGATTGAACTGCACGACGACCGGCTGGCCGGCCGCCGCGCCGAACTGCTCCTCGATTTCGGCGAGGTGCCGGTGGCCGGGGATGCCGTAGGCCTTGATTGAGCTGTCGCGCTCGGAAAAAAGGAACGCGATGTCGGCCTTCTTGCCAGCGCCAGAGACGCCGCTGTAGGAGTTGATGACCAGCTGGCCCGGCGCAGGCTTGAGTAGCCCGGCTCGCAGGAGCGGCACGAGCGGCACCTGGATGCTGGTCGGGTAGCAGCCCGGGCAGGCGATGAGCTTCGCCGACTTCCACGCCTCGTCCGTCTGCAGTTCCGGGATCACGTAACGGGCCTGCGCGGCGAGCGCCGGCGACGGGTGGTCATGACCGTAATATTTTTTGTACAGCGCGAGGTCGCGGAGGCGGAAGTCCGCCGAGAGGTCGAGCACGCGCTTGCCGGCGCCGACGAGCGGCGCGGCGTATTCGGCGGCGACCCCGTGCGGGAGCGCCAGGAACCAGACGTCGACGTCGGACTTCGCGCACTCCTCGGGCGAGGACGCGGCGAAGACGAGTGCCGGGTCGACCACGCCACGGAGACGCGGGATCTCGTCGGCGACGGCCTTGCCCGCCAAGGTCCGGGAGCAGACCGCGGCGAGGGTGACGCGCGGGTGCCGGGCGAGCACGCGGACGAGTTCCTCCCCGGTGTAGCCGGAGGCGCCGACGATGCCGACTTTGGTCAGGGGGGAGGTCATGGCGGGAGGATGGCGGAGGGACGTGACGAATTGATGGGCGGAGGAGGGAAACTGGGCAACAAAAAGGCCCCGGGGTACCGGGGCCTTCGTCGTTCCTGTCTCGGGGCGCTTTAGCGCTTCGAGAACTGGAAGCGCTTGCGGGCGCCGGGGCGGCCGGGCTTCTTACGCTCGCGCATGCGACCGTCGCGGGTCAGCAGGCCTTCCTTCTTGAGGGGGGCGCGCAAGGTGGGGTCGAGCTTCTGGATGGCGCGGGCGAGGCCGTGGGAGATCGCGCCGGCCTGACCGTTGGGGCCGCCGCCGATGACGTTGACGGTGACGTCGACCTGGCCTTCGAGACCCGCGGTGCGAATCGGGAGGGTGGCGGACTTCACGAGGGCCTCGGTGTAGAGGTATTCCTCGGCGGGCTTGCCGTTGATGGAGATGGAACCGGTGCCGCGGGAAAGGCGGACGCGGGCCGAGGCGGTCTTGCGACGGCCGACGGCGGTGATGGCAGGGGACTTGGCGCTCATTGACAGTAAGGTCGGGGATTAGCCCTTGAAAGGAACCGGGTTGGAGGCGGCGTGCTCATGCTGCTCACCGGCGTAGACGCGGAGCTTGGCGAGCATGTCGTTGGCGAGGCGGTTCTTCGGGAGCATGCCCTTGACGGCATGGGTCACGAGGAACTCGGGGCGCTTGGCGCGCATCGCGGCGGCCGTGCGGCGGTAGGCGGTACCCACCCAGCCGGTGTAGAACATGTAGGTCTTGTCCTGCTCCTTGGCGCCGGTGAGGCGGACCTTGTCGGCGTTGATTACGATGACGTAGTCACCCGTGTCGACGTGGGGGGTATAGGTGGGCTTGTGGCGACCGCGGAGGATATTGGCAATCTTGACGGCGAGGCGGCCCAGGACCTGGTCCTTGGCGTCGACGACGTACCAGGTCTTGTCCTTGAGCTGCACGTTCTTGGCTAGCGTGGTCTTCATAAAGAGGGAAAGCGGGAACATGAGAAAGCACCCCCCTCCGTCAACACCCGAATGCTCCCCCGGCGGGGGAAGGTCAAAAATACCCAAAAACAAGGGAGGCGCGGCCGAAACCGCGCCTCCTGGGAGTCGCCTTGGGGGCGAGGGCTTAGAACTTGAAGTTGGCGAAGACCTTGAGGAAGGCCGCCGAACCCTGCACGGCGGTCTGACCGTCCGTGTTGTAGGCGTAGTTCAGGCCGGCACCGACCACGGCACCCTGCCCGACGGCGCGGGTCACGTCGACCGAGGCGCCGATGTAGGTGTAGGCGTTCTTGACCTTGGCGCCGCCGTCGATGTCGCCGTTGGCGTCGCTGGCGTCAGAGAGACCGAGGTTGGCCTTCACCACGACGTCGAAGCCCGGGATGCCGAGTTCGGCGCCCTTGAAGGACTTGGAGGCGGCGAGGTCGACGGTGATCTCCTTGAGGTCGGTGCTGTAGTAGAGGGTCGCGACCGGGGCGAGGGGGAGGGACTTGAAGGACTGGCCGATGTAGATTTCGCGGTTGGAGTCCTGGAGGGTGTAGCCGTTATTTGTGAGGCTGGCGCGACTGCCGTTGGCGTTGCGGAAAACGGCAGCGGAGCGCTGGATACCCACGTCAAGGCGACCGAGGGCGTCGTCGGTGCGGGCACCGAGGACGTAGACGCGCTCGAAGCTGTCGGCGCTGAAGAAGCTGAGGTAGGCGGAGACGCCGGAGAAGCCGGGGATGTTGTACTCGGCGGTGATGTCGGACTGAATCAGGCCATCCTTGCCGGAGCGCTCCTTGCCGCGGAAGACGTTCTTGCCGGACCAGGAGATGCCGCCGCGGACCGCGAGGTCGGAGGCGGTCGCCGCGACGGGAGCCGGGGCGGACTGGGCGAAGGCGCCGGCGGTGAGGCTGGCGAGGGCGAGGGCGGACAGGGTGTGCTTCATGGTGATTTGGGAAGGCGGTGATTTCTGCCCAAAAAAAGGCCGATGGCAAGTCCCAAGCGGACCCGCCATCGGCCGGAAAAACCCTGGGCCTAGGTTACATCGACGCGATGATCGCGTCGCCGAACTCGGAGCACTTGATCTCCGTCGCGCCCTGCATCTGGCGGGCGAAGTCATAGGTGACGCGGCCACCACCGATGGCGCCGTTCAGGCCCTTGAGCACGAGGTCGGCCGCTTCGGTCCAACCCATGTAGCGGAGCATCATCTCGCCGGAGAGGACGACGGAACCCGGGTTGACGACGTCCTTGTTGGCGTACTTCGGCGCGGTGCCGTGGGTGGCCTCGAAGATCGCGTGGCCGGTCAGGTAGTTGATGTTACCGCCCGGGGCGATGCCGATGCCGCCGACCTGTGCCGCGAGGGCGTCGGAGAGGTAGTCGCCGTTCAGGTTCAGCGTGGCGATGACGTCGAAGTCGGTCGGGCGGGTGAGCACCTGCTGGAGGGTGATGTCGGCGATGGCGTCCTTGATGACGAGGCCGGCGCCGTCCTTGCCTTCGGGGATCTTGCACCAGGGGCCGCCGTCGATCTCGACCGCGCCGAACTCGCTCTTGGCGAGGTCGTAACCCCACTTCATGAAGGCGCCCTCGGTGTACTTCATGATGTTGCCCTTGTGGACGAGGGTCACGGACTTGCGCTTGTTG
>JBEELT010000067.1:0-9847 GCA_041167995.1 Verrucomicrobiota bacterium
GTGGCGGGAGGTTCGGCCCAGCCCGCGAGCGAGCAAACTATCCGCGACCGCCAGCACTTCCTCCGGATGAACGGCAAGGAGGTCTTCAAACTCGCCGTGCGCGTCATGGCGGACTCGTGCGAACGCGTCCTGAAGGGCTGCGGCAAGCGTTCGGACGATGTGGCCTGGTTCATCCCGCACCAGGCGAACATCCGCATCGTCGAGGCCGTCGCCGACCAGCTCCAGGTCGGGCTCGACCGCTTCCCCATCAACCTCGACCGCTACGGCAACACCTCGGCGGCCTCCATCCCGCTGGCGCTCGAGGAGGCCTGGTCCGCGGGCCGCATCAAGCATGGCGACCTCGTCCTGCTTGTCGCGTTCGGCGCCGGCCTCACCTGGGGCGCAACCCTCCTTCGCTGGCATGAACCTTCGCCCTGAACTCCTCCTGCTCTCCGGTCTGCTGGTCGCCTGCGCCTCGCAGGATGACGCGCATCGCCCCGCCGCCCGCTACGAGACGGACCCAAGCCGCCGCCCGGTGGTGGAGGCCGTGCTCCGGCAGGCCGACCGGCAGGTGGCGGCCGGCGAACAGCGGGCCGCGTTGGCTTCCTTGGAACTCCTGATCACCGGGGAGGCCGGCACCGAAGGCGAGGCCCAGGCCCTGCTGCGCAAGGCCCGCTTGCTCGCTGATCGCCAGCAATACGACCCCGCGGCCGAGATCCTGGACGATCTTTACGCCCGCCACTCGGCCTTCGGCTCCTTCCAAGAGGTCGTCGCGCTGCAGTTCCGCATCGCCAATGAGCTCGCCGACGGCAAGCGGCGGCTGCTCGGCGGTTGGTTCCCTTGGTTCCAAGACCGAGCCCACGCCATCGGACTCTATGAGAAAGCCGTGAAGCTAGCCCCGAACGGGCCCCTCGCGGACGAGAGCCTGATCAGGGCCGGCCGCGTGGCCTTGGCGATGGACATGGAGTCTCGCGCCGCTGCGATACTGGAACGCCTTCTCAGCGATTACCCCGCCAGCAAGCATCTGCCCGAGGCGCTCGAAGGACTGGCGGAACTCCGCGCCAAGGAGTCGCTCGGTCCCGATTGGGACCAAGCCGCGGCCCTCGAGGCCGCCGACCACTGGCGCACCTTGGCGGACCAGTTCCCGCGCGATCCCCGGGCCGCTCGCGCCGCCCGGGAGGTCGCCGCCTTACGCGACCGCGCCGCCCGCGCCCGCCTCCACCTCGCTGTCTTCTACTGGGAACACCGCAATAACCCGGAGGCCGCGAAGCTGATGGCCAACGCCTGCCGCACCATCGCGCCCGAATCGGCCGCCGCCAAGGAAGCGGAGGCGCTACTGGCCTTGATTCAGAAGAACCCCACCCCGCCGACCACCCTGGCGGACCGGCTCCTCGGTCGCTACCCGCGCCCCCGTGTCGACGGCGGCGGCAAGCCCACGACCGTCGGCGAGGACCTCGATGCCCTTGGCTTCCGCAAGGACATCCCGAAGCCCGCCACGGAGACCGAACGGCGATGACCAAAGCCCTGTCAGTGCTGGCCCTCTGCCTGCTGACAGGCTGCTCCGCCTATCGGCTCGGCGGCCCCAAGCCGGCCTTCACGACGCTGGACATCGCCCCGGTCCGGAACACCACGAACCGGCCCGTCGCCAACGGCCTGCTACAGCAGAAACTGGCCGAAAGCTTCGGCGGGGACCCGCGCGTCAGGCTCGGAACCGGCGGGGCCAAACTCGACGCCGAAATCAGCTCGTTCCGGCGCGACGGCCTCACGACCAAGCCGACCGACGCTTTCTTCTACACCTCGTTCCAGCTCACTTACATCGTGCGCTGCACGCTGACCAGCGGGGACGGCAAGGTGCTCTTCCGTAACCGCGAGTTCACGGCCAAAGCGACCCTGCGACCGCTCGGCAACGCCGCCGGCGAGGAACGCAGCCTCGATGGACCGATCTTCGCCGACATCGCCGCGCAGGTCCGCGAGGCCGCGACGACCGCCTGGTAACGCCATGCCCTCTCCCGTCGTCGCCCCTTCCCTGCTTGCCGCCGACCACGGCGACTTCGCCGGCGGCATCCGGGCGGTCGAGGAAGCCGGCCTCGGCTGGGTCCACCTGGACATCATGGACGGGCACTTCGTGCCCAACATCAGTTTCGGGCCGCAGCTCGTGGCGGCCTTGCGCCCACGCACGCGGCTGCACTTCGACGTGCACCTGATGCTCGCGCACCCGGATCGCTTCGTCGCCGCCTTCGCACAGGCCGGCGCGGAACGCCTGACCGTGCACATCGAGGCCGACCATGACATGACGAAGACGCTCGCCGCGATCAAGGCGGCCGGGCTCAAGGCCGGCATCGCGATGAACCCCGACGCCGATCCCCGCCGGCTCCTGCCTTACTTGGAGAGCGTCGACCTGGCCCTTTGCATGACGGTATTCCCGGGCTTCGGCGGCCAGGCCTTCATCCCCTCCGTGCTCGAGAGTATCCGCTTCCTCGATACCGAACGAAGGCGCCGCGGGCTGGACTTTCGCCTGGAGGTCGACGGCGGGATCAACGCTGAGACGGGTCGGCTCTGCCGGGCCGCCGGCGCCGACACGCTGGTGGCCGGGACGGCCTTCTACAGGGCCCCGGACCGCCGGGCCTTCGTGGCCGGGCTGACGGCCTAGGCCGCCGCGGGCGGCGGGTCGGAGCGAAGCTCCTTCTCCTTCTGGAGGCGCAACTGGCCGCAGGCCGCGTCGATGTCATGTCCCTTTTCGCGCCGAAGAGTCGCGGTCACGCCCAGCGCGCGTAGCTCCTTGACGAACCGGTCCTGGCGCGTGAGCGAGGGCCGCACCCAGGGGAGGCCCTCGACCTTGTTGTACGGGATCAGGTTGACGTGCGCGTGCAGTTCCCGGGCGATGACCGCGAGCTTCCTCGCCTGCTCCAGGGAATCATTGATGTCCTCGATGAGGATGAACTCGAGGGTGAGCATGCGCCCGTGCTTGCGGGCGAAGGCCTTGGCTGCGGGCACGAGTTCCTCCAGGGGGAACTTGCGGTTGACGGGCATGATCTGGTTGCGGACCTCGTTGGTGGCCCCGTGCAGGCTGATGGCTAGGCGGAAGCCGAGCTCCTCGTCGGCGAGCTTGAGGATTTTGGGGACGACCCCAGAGGTGGAGATGGTGATGCGGCGGGCTCCGAAGCCGAAACCCCAGGCGGCATTCACGATGCGCAGGGCGGCCAGGAGGTTGTCGTAGTTGGCCAAAGGCTCCCCCATGCCCATGACCACGATATTATCGAAGGAGGCCAGCCCCTGGGCTGCCCGGATGGGGTCGGACTGGTCCTCGATCCGGCAGACCTGAACGAGCTGGGAGACGATTTCCCCCACCGAAAGGTCCCTTTTCCAGCCTTCGAGGCCGGAAGCGCAGAATTTGCAGCCGTAGGCACAACCCACCTGGGTCGAGATACAGATGGTCCGGCGGGACTGCTCCTGCCCCACGCCCTCCATGGGGGCCCGGATGATGACCGTCTCGATCAGGGAGCCGTCCCGGAGGCGCTGGAGGACCTTCTGGGTGACGTCGGAGGCGGTTTTCTTGCCCGTGACGTCGGTGGCTGCGAAGTCGTACTGCTCCGCCAGCCAGGCCCGAAGGTTCGCCGGCAGGTTGGTCATCGCGTCCGGACCGCCCGCCCGGCGGGGGTAGAGCCACTCGAAAATTTGGGCGACCCGGTAACGGGGGTGACCGGCCTCGACCAAGCGAGCGCCGAGGGAGTCCGGCGTTTCGCCGTGGATGGAGGGTTTTTCGGGCTTAAAGGCCATCGGGTTGGTTCGAAGCAAGGCAATCGGGACCGAAGACCGCAAAGCCCCCGCCTTCCTGCTTGCAAGTGCGTTTTGTTATGCCCAAAACCCCTTTTTGCAATGAGCAACAAGGCCCCCAACCCACAAGGCGTTAAAAACAACTCTCTGCAGGACGCCATCAACCGGGTCGGCTCGGGTCAGCCCGCCTTCTGCCTCCACCAAGCCTGGGGGATCGGCGTCATCCGGGGCTACGCCGAGGCCGCCAAGCGCTTCACCGTCGACTTCCCCGAACAGGGCAAGAAGGGCCACGTCATGGACGCCGCTTTCTTCCTCGGTAAGATCGAGATCCTGAACCCGAACAGCCTCGTCGCCTCGGCCTACGCCGACGAAGCCAAGGAGAAGGTGGCCCACCAGGTCGCCAACGACCCCGCCGCCATCGTCAAGGCCCTGCTGGCCGAGTACCCCGAGGGCGAGTGCACCTCCTACGCCCTCGAGGCCAACCTCGACCGCATCCACTTCGCCTCCCTCGGCGCCGGCAAGGACCGCGCCGCCACCTTCAAGTCCTGGTGGACCAAGGCCCGCGCCGCGATCCGGAAGGACCGCGCGATTCAGGTCCCCGAGAAGAAGGGCGGCCTCTACATCCTGCTCGAGGCCCCGGTCGACCTAGGCGAAGACCTCTTCGCCCAGTACGAGTCGGCCCCGAACTTCGAGCGCAAGCTGGCCCTCCTGGAGGCGCTGGCCGACAGCTCCACCGCGGAGACCCGCTCCGCCGCCACGGAAGCCAACCTCGCCAAGGTCTCCGCCGACCTTGCCAAGGCGCTCGCCGCCGTCAGCCCGAACCGCCGCCGCGACCTCATCCCGGTCATGCTCGGCGCCATCTGGAACCGCGATAAGTTCTTCCGCTCCGCCGTCGAGACCGTCGACACCGTCAGCCCCACCGCCTCCGAGGTGATCGCGCTCTGCAACGAGGGCGACCTGGCCTTCGTCGCCCTGAACATCCCGCACACGACGGAGAAAATCCGCACCCTCCTCGACCTCGTGCGCGCGCACCACGGCGAAAAGTGGGCGGACCGCGCCTTCGACCTGCTGCGCAACCGCGATATCGGCGCGACCAAGAGTGGCTCCGCCAAGCTCGTCGCCGAGTCCATCTCCTACCTCTGCGACCAAGAACTCGCGGCCGAGGTCGGTCAGCGCTTCGCCCAGTGGCTCGAGAGCCGCGAACTGCGCGCCCCGGTCATCATCTGGATCATCAAGAACCGCGAATCCAAGAAGTACGCCGATATTGTCGGTCGCCTCATCAACCCGACGCTGCTGGCCGCCATCCTCGGCTCCGTCGACACGGAGGCCCTCGAGTCCAACTCCACCGCCCGCATCCCCCTCGCCAACGAGCTGGTCAAGGACAAGGAGCTGATCGCCGACATCCTCGCGCCGGCCAACGGCCCGAAGGTCGACAGCGAGACGATTTACGACCTCACCCGCACGATGCTCAGCAGCCAGGGCTTCGACCAGATGACCAAGAAGTCCCTGATCGCCCGCCTCGCCAAGATCGATCCAAACGTCCAGCGCCTCGCCCAGTCCAAGCCGACGGACAACGAGGCCGAGGAGAAGGAACTCTTCGTCTCCAAGCACAGCAAGGAAGAGAAGGACCGCGAGCTCCTCGAGATCATCCAGAACAAGCTGCCCGCCGTGAAGGAAGCCATTCAAGTGGCCAAGGAACACGGTGACTTGCGCGAGAACTCCGAGTACAAGATGGCCCGCCAGGACCACGACACGCTCTCGGCCCGACGCGCCGAGCTCGAAGGCCTCCTCAAGAAGGCCCGCGTGACCGACTTCACCGAGGCCCGCGCCGACGCGATCAGCATCGGCTCGACCGTGACCCTGCTCCGCGGGGCCGACCAGGTCGAGATCACCTACGACATCCTGGGCGTCTGGGACGGCAAGCCGGAGGAGAACGTCCTCTCCTACATCTCGCCCCTCGCGAAGCAGTTCCTCAACCAGAAGCTGGGCGAGACCTTCACGACCAACATCAACGGCAAGACCGAGACCTGGAAGGTCAAGTCGCTCAGCCGCTGGGTCGATAAGCGGAAGTAAGCCGCCCGCCCGGCCCCTGACGAAGCCCCGCCCCGCGGGGCTTCCTCTTTTGACAGCGGCCCGAACGACCCCATCCTGACCACCATGCCCGACCCTTGGGAATCCCTCCGCCTCCTGTCCGATCCGACCCGGGCCCGCCTGCTGTTCCTACTGGCCAAGGGCGAGCTGGCGGTCGGCGAGCTGCAGGAGATTCTCGGCATGGGCCAATCGCGCATCTCGACCCACCTGGCCCTGCTCCGCAAGGCGGGGCTGGCCGAAGACCGCCGCGACGGAAAGCACTCCTATTACTCCCTGGCCCGGGGCCTCGGGGCCGGCGTGCAGAGCATCCTGGAGGCGGCCATCCGGGCCACGGAGGCCGAGCCGGCCGCGCGGGCCGACCAACGGGCCCTGCAACGGATCGTCGAGCGCCGCCGCCGCAAGGCCGAGCAGCACTTCAACCTGGTCGCCGACCGGCTCGGCAAGAACTACTGCCCCGGGCGCTCCTGGGAATCCATCGGCCAGATGCTCCTGCTGCTGGCCCCGAAAGTGCGTATCGCCGACCTCGGGGCGGGCGACGGCACCTTGTCCCGCCTGCTGGCCCGGCAGGCCGAGTTCGTGCACTGCGTCGACAACTCCCCACGGATGGTCAAGCTGGGACGGGCCTTGGCCAAAAAGGAACAGTTGAACAACTTGGACTACGTCCTGGGCGACATCGAGGACGCCCCCCTGCCCGACCGTTCGGTCGACCTCGTCCTGCTCAGCCAGGCCCTCCACCACGCTGAAAACCCTCGAAAAGCCTTGGCCGAGGCCCACCGCATCCTCAAGGCGGGCGGGAGGGTGCTTATCCTCGACCTCCGGGCCCACCGCTTCGAGAAGGCGCGCGAACTTTACGCCGATCGCTGGCTCGGCTTCAAGGAGAACGACCTCCACGATTGGCTCGAGGAAGCCGGCTTCCGCGAGTCCGAGGTCCGGGTCGTCGCCAAGGAGGACCGCGAGCCCGGCTTCGAGACCCTGCTGGCTTCCGGGCGGAAGGCGGCGCGCTGACTCGGGGTGGGGGTAATTCCCCTTGGGGTGCCATCCTCCCCCGCGGGCAGGGCGAGTGTGAAGGGTTATTGCTTGGCAGGGAGGCCTCCGGAGGGCTAATTTCATCTCTCACCCCAAGAGGCGTCACCGCGCTCAACCTACCCGATGGCCACCCACGAGTCCCGCACCTACCAACTGGCCAAAGCCGCCATCCTCGCCGTCCTCCTGGCGGTGACCCCGGTCGCCACTCCCGCCCGCGCCCAGACCAAGCCCGCGGCCACCGCGCCCGCGCCCGAGAACAAACTGGAAGCCCTCTTCAAGCGGGCCGGCAAGGAGATGGAGTCCAAGAAGTACAAGGCCGCCTACGACACCTTGAGCGAGATGGAGAAGCAGCTGCCGACCGAGGCGGGCGACATGCTCAAGGCGGTCCTGGCGTTCAACAAGGCCGTCGCCGTCTACACCCTCAAGGACTGGGCCAAGACCGAGGAGGAACTGACCGCCTTCCTCACTAAGTACCCCAAGGGCACCGAGGACTTCTACGGCTTGGACAACAAACGCGGCATCGCCCAGCTCAGCCTCGTCGAAGCCTTAGCCAGCCAGTCCAAGTGGGACCCCGCCCTGGCCCTCCTCGAGAAACTCCGCGCCCCCAATATCGCCATCCGCGCCGAGGACCGCATCAGCGCTTACACCCTCTCCGCCCGCATCCTCGAGGAAAAGTCCAAGTCCGCCGGCGAGGTCGAAAAGAAGAAGGCCCTAGGTCAGGCCATGTTGCTCCTGAAGTCGGCGATCGCCGAGGGCCTCGCCACGCCCGAGCGCCGCGAAGCCGCCGCCAAGCTCGTCGAGGTCTACACCAAGCTCGGCCTGACCAAGGAAGCCGAGCAGCTCAAGGCCGAGGTCGACGCCCGCGGGACCGGCTCGCCCGCCGAAATCGTGCGCTCCAATTTCCAGCGTATCGAGATCGGCGACTCCCGCTTCGAGGCCGCCGAGAACGCCGCCGACGAGAAGGAGAAGGTCGAGCTCTACCGCCAAGCGCTCGCGAGCTACCAGGGCACCCTCCGCCGTGCGACCGTGGCCCGCTCCGTCTCGCGCGCGGTCGAGGCCAAGCAGGCCGAGGTCGATAACCTCAAGAAACTCTACCCCAAGCCGGACGACAACGCGAAGATCAAGATCGAGGAGGCCATCGCGGGCGTCGAGCAGTTCAAGAAGATCGAGGGCGAGTTCGCCGCCAACAAGGACTACGACGCCTTCATCTCCTACCGCATCGGCCTGTGCCTGCTGGAGTTGAACAAGCACTGGGAGGCCTTCGTGGCGTTCCGCGACATCTTCGACAACAACCCCGGCTTCTCGAAGGTTTCGGGCGCCTACTACTACTACATCGTCGCCCTGCGCCAGATCGGCCGCAACACCGAGGCCCAGGCGAAGTGCAAGGAGTTCCTGCAGAAATATCCCGACAGCGAGGAAGTCCCGGCGGTCGCGGTCATCCTCGGCGAGATCTCGCAGGACCGCGAGGACTTCAAAGAGGCCATCGAGCATTACAACTGGGCCAAGACCAACGTGAAGAAGATCGATGCGGCCACCGTCGAGGAGATCGACTTCCGCATCATCACCTGCCTCTTCGCCAACGTCGACTGGGAGCAGGCCGGCGCCGCCCTCGACGCGTTCAACCAGAAGTACCCACGCTCCCTCGCCCGCGAGCAGGCCGTCTACATGCGCGCCCTCTGCTGGTTCTACCAGGGCAAGTTCAAGGACACGAAGACCGGCTTCGACCAGTACCAGGCCGACTACGCGGGCCGAGGCAAGTTCCTGCCCGACGTCCGCTACCGCCAGGCGATCGTGAAGTTCGGCCTCACCCCGCCGGAGACCGCCGAGACCCTGCGCCTCTGCAACGAGTGGCTGAAGGACTACGCCGTCAGCAAGGACGAGGCCGTCATCAACCAGGTCCCCGAGGTCCACACGCTCATCGGCGACGCCGAGATGCGCCTGGCCACCGAGCTCGACAAGCCTATCCGCAAGTCCGACGAGTCCGCCCGCACCAACGGCGCCCCGGAGGCCAAGAAGAAGTTCCTCGCCGAGAAGGCCCGCCTCGAGAAGGAGAAGGACGGCCACACCGCCAAGGCCATCGACGCCTACGTCGCCGCCGCCCGCAGCGGCCGCACCAACACCAACGCGCTGGAGTTCGTCCTGCGCGAGCTCGGCAAGCTGCTGCCCGGCCGCGGCGAGCACGCTCGCATGCGCGACCTCTACAAGGAGGTCTACGATTGGGATCATAACGACCCGAAGTCCCTGACCTACCTCTACGAGGTGATCAAGGCCACCGAGCGCCTCGGCGACAAGCCGGAGTTCGCCCAGCGCAGCGAGGAGGTCCAGAAGCGCTTCAGCGGCCAGCTCGCCGCCGAACGCAAGAAGGTCGACGCCCTCGAGCGCCAGGACGGCACCACCAAGGAGGCCATCGTCGCCGCCAAGGCCGAGGTCGCCAAGCTGTCCGCCAAGCTCGCCGACGAGCTCGCGGTGGTCGAGAAGGACCGCCAGGCCAGCATCGTCGTCGCCAAGACCGAGGCCCTTGGCATCCTCTCCGCCTCGGTCGCCGAAACCATCAACGACCGCAAGCAGGAGGGTAACGAGAAACTCGTCATCTTCCTCTGCGAGAAGCTCGCCCGCAAGGTGAAGCGCGTGAAGCCCGGCACCCCGGTTGACCCCGCCGCCTATTCCCCCGCCAACGCCGAGGCCGAGCTGACCCAGCTCCTCCGCCTCGAGCAGAACAAGGGTTCCCTCATCGCCCAGGCCCGCGGCTTCTTCGCCATGGGCCAGCTGAACGTCTTCCTCCGCAACCCCGACCGGGCCGACACCTTCTTCAAGAAGGTCTCCGCCAACTACAAGGCGGAGGAACTCAGCCCGACGATCCTCGCCGTGGTCGGCGACCACCTGCTCGCGAAGGGCGAGACCGCCAAGGCCGCCGCCTACTTCGAGTACATCAAGGAGCACAACCGCTCGTCCGAGTACGCCGACTTCGGCTTCGCGG
>JBEELT010000068.1:0-9822 GCA_041167995.1 Verrucomicrobiota bacterium
ATGAGCCGCCCGGCGACTGAGAACCCCTACCCTCTCCTGGTTCTGATTCCGGCGGATAGGTTCGTCTATAGATGCGGACAAGGGGATGTTGCGAGAGCATCGCTATCCATGGAAGCAGAGGCGCCCTTCCCCGCCGACCAACTATCGATCGCGAACCGCAACCAAGGGGGTAACTACATTATCTCGGCAGGCTGGTCCAAGCGCTGCCTACCCGAAGGAGGACCGTTGCTTTCAATCGCAACACCCTTGGTTCCTTTGCCAGCCGACCCTGACTGGTCAACGGGAGCGACCATAACGACTTCCGAAGGCGCATTCAGCGTTCGCAAAAACGCCGGGAGCTCGGTGCCGACGGAGGTCATCTTGGACGTACCTGCCAGCGAAACCAACCAACCCGCAGTCCGACTGACTTCCGCCTCCATCGACAAGGATGGCATGGCGTGCTTCGCCTGGGAGTGGCCGGAAGGAAAAGAAACCATCCGCGTGCCGGCGGAAGACCTCGCTTCATGCGACCCGAGAACACGTCTCGGTGGTTCCGCAAACCAGCGGTTCCGTAAACTGGCCGTCTTCAGGAAAGCGACCGGCCTCCTGCCCTACGCAGCCGTAGTGCTCGTCATCTTCGCAGCAGCGGACATCACGCTTGGACTGGCCAACTCCTTGCAGTCAGAGCAACTGCAGGCAGGCGAACCGGCCGCACTGCAGGCCCAGAAGGAACTCGAGCGGGCACGCTTGATCGCTTCACTCAGCGGCGACGGTGGCTTCGCGCACCTATCTGCGCTCAACGCCACCCGCCCCGACGGGATGACATGGCAATCCTTCTCCACCGATGGCTCACGCATAACGGTCCGTGGATCCGCGACGGACGCGGCCGATGTGGACCGGTTCCGCAGCGCCACGATCGGCTCAGGTTGGTTTAACTCAGCGACCATCACCCGAGCCAGCATCGGCGCCGGCGGAGGATCCTTCGAACTGACCGCTGAACCTAAAGCCGGACTCGGCAGCAAGACGCCATGAGCCCGCTTCGGCCTATCATCACCTTACTGCTAACGCTGGCCTGCTTATTCGTCGCAGGTGACGTTTGGTCACGCTGGTCGGAACGAGCCGAACTCAAGGCCAAGCAGGCTACGCGCGACGCCATGCCCAAGTCGCCCATCATAGAAGTAGCCGTGCTCAAGAAGGCCGAAGGCATGACTCCGGTGGGTGCACTTGCCTTGGTGTCGGATGCGGCCAAAGCCGCAGGTATCCAAGGCGAGGTGGCTCCAGTCTCTTCGACCAAGCGTGGACGCGGCACCGTCCATCGGGTGCGCCTCAATGCACCGGCGACCCACCTGAGCAACGCGACCAAGCTCGCCGACAACATCCCGGCCGCCTGCTACCCTTCTTCGCTACGCATCGACCAGACCGGCTCAGACGGCCGCATCGACCTCGTCCTCGAATGCGAAGTGCTCCAACTCGACCCATGACCTCCCGATTCATCTTAGCGCTCCTCGTGGCCGCGGCCACGCACGCCGCCGAACCCGCCCCCGCAGGCACGGTTCGCTTGGCGCTCTCCGATGAAGACGTGCCACAGGCCCTCGCCCTCTACGGAAAACTCGCAGGCGTGACGGTGATTTCGTCCCCGGGACTGCCCATGACCCGCATCACGCATGAGACCGCCACGCCGATGACGCCCGTCGCCGCGGCAGCCGCACTCGAAAGCCTGCTCGCCGTTAACGGGGTAGCCCTCGTCCCTGCTGGCCCCGGCACGGTCCGAGCTGTCCCTGCAGCCCGCGCGGCCAACGAAGCCCCCGAATTCATCACGGGCGAGGTCGCCAGCCTACCTCCGAGCCAACGCGTGGTGACCCGCATGTTCCGTCCGTCCAAGGTATCCGTCGCCCAAGCCGAGACGGTTCTGCGCGACCTTTCCACCCCTGGCTCGTCGAAGGTTCAGACGCTCGCTTCAGCGGGCACGCTGCTCGTCACGGATTCATTGACGAACATCCAGCGCATGGACCGGATCCTGAACCTGATCGAGAAGGAATCCGCCACGAAGACCATCGAACTCAAAGCGGCGCGGGGGAGCGACCTCGCCCGTGAATTCAAGAGCCTGCAGACCGGGGCGCTACGCGACCGTGTCGGCGCGGAGGTTTCGGTCGAACCGCTCGGAGACGGTAGCCGCGTACTCGTCACCGCCCCCGCCGCTCGCCTGAAGGAAGCCCTCGCGCTCGTCGCCGAACTGGACAAGGCACCAGGCTCGGCGGTCAAGACGGAGGTGCACCTGCTCAAGCAAGCCGACTCCGCCGACGTCGCCGCGCTCGTGAAGGAAATCGCCACCGGAGGCCGGGCGATGCCCGGAGCCCAGAAGGCAGACGCCAACCAGTTCAGCCCGGGGTTCTCGGTTTTCCCCGACAAGCGTTCCAACTCCCTCGTGGCCGTGGGCCTGCCTTCCGACCAGGAACGCCTGCGCGAACTCCTGCGGAGCCTCGACTCGCGTCTGGCTCAGGTGCGCATCGAAGTCGTCATCGCCGAAGTGACGCTGGGCGATGGCGAAGTCAGCGGGCTCGCCGCCCTAGGGATCACGGACGCAGTCGGCTCATCCTCGTTCAACGTGTCGACCGATAGCTTACCCGGAGCAAGCTCCCCTGCGCTCACGTTGCGCGGCACCACCGGCCCCCGTTCGCTGCAGGCGGTGCTAGGCATCGCCGCCCAGAACACCCGCGTGAAGGTGCTTTCCACGCCTACGGTCGTCACCTCGCATGCATCGCGAGCCATCGTCAACGTCAGCCAATCCCAACCGATCGTGACCGGGTCTCAGTCCGACCTCGCCTCCGCGACGGTGAGCCGCTCGACGGTCACCTACCGCGACATCGGCATCAAGCTCGAGGTGACGCCCCGGGTGGGATCCGACCGTTCGGTGCAGATGCAGGTGTCCCAACTCGTCGAGAACATTGTCGGGACAACGACCATCGACCGTAACGAGCAACCCATCATCGGCAAGCGTGAGGCTTCATCGCAGGTCACCGTCGCGGATGGCGGCGTGGTCGTCTTGGCCGGCCTGCGTGCCTCCACCGAACGCAAGGTGGAATCCAAGGTCTGGCTGCTCGGCTCGATCCCGCTGCTCGGGAACCTCTTCACCTCGAACCAGAACGTCTCGGAGACGCGTGAACTCGTCATCCTGCTGCGACCCACCGTGGAATCAGGCGACAACTTAGCGCCAGCCACCACCAAGAAGGACGAGGCCTCCAAGAGCGCCCAAGAAGCCCTCGCCCCTCGATGATCGGAGCCCTCGCCATGCTCGCGGCGGCGACGCCCGTACCGCCGGTCACGACCCTTAACGAGCGGCCACCGTTTGGGCGCTCCATCGCGACCTCCGCCGCCGAACCAGGCGCACCTCGGTTGACGGGAATCGTCACGACGCCCAACGGCCCCATCGCGAGCCTCAAGGATTCGACGAGCGGCCTGGCCTCATGGGTATCAGTCGGAGGCTCCTTCGCAGGCTGGACCTTGGAATCTGCGTCCGATTACCTCCGCTCGGCGGTGCTGCGCCGGGATGGAAAAACTATAACGGTTTCCTTGCCTAAGCCTGGCGCACCACCGAACGCGGCTCCTTACGTGGCGCCCTCCGTATTCACAGGCCAAGAGCAGCCTCAGCCCAAACCGACCTCGCCGCCGCCCCCAGAGGAAACCATCCCAAGGCAACGGCTCCGCGTCCCGCAGCGATGAGCACCTCCCTTGATCGATCCGTCTTGCAACGCCGACGCGCCCAAGAACTCGGCATCCGTCCCGAGCAAGCTGCACCGCTCATCGCCAAGGAAGCAGGCATCACTTTCTCCGCGGAGCCTGATTGGCATCATGACCCGGCGGCCGTCGCTCCGCTGGCGTTCCTCTCCTCGCTCCACGCCTTGCCGCTCAAGAGCGCTGATGGCGTGACGCTCGCCACCACCTGGCCTCCCGACGCGTCCGCCGAAGCCTGGGCTCGCGCCACCTTAGGCATTCGTCCGGCATGGGTGATCGTTTCGGCACCTGCCCTTGATTCCGCTTTCGCCGCTAAGTTCGGCGTCGCCGCCGCCAAGCTGGAGGGAACCGAAGACCTGGCTCCGCCGGAAGCAGACATCGATGACGACGCCGGTGACGATGCCTCCGCCGCGAAACTAGTCGAAGGCCTGCTCGCGCGGGCCGCCGCGGAAGGCGCCACGGACATCCACGTGGAACCTTGGGGTCGGGAACTGGCCATCCGGATGCGCGTCGATGGGGAGCTCGAGGCCATCCCCCTCCCAGCGGGAGCTTCTTCTCTGCGTCGATCGGTCGTGGCTCGACTTAAGGTCATGGCTAAGCTGGACCTGTCGGAACGTCGCACGCCACAGGACGGACGGTTCACCGCGGAGACGGTCGGGCGACGGTTTGACGTACGCGTGTCGACGCTTCCTGCCGTGCACGGGGAGAGCGTCTCCCTCCGCCTGCTCGAGACGGAATCCACTCCGACCGTGCTGGCCGAACTCGGGCTGCCGTCCGCGGCCCTCTCCGCTTTCTCCGAGGCCACGGCATCCCCTCATGGCATCATCGTCGTCACCGGCCCCACGGGCTCCGGCAAGACGACCACCTTGGCCGCGCTCATGCGCTCGGTGATGCGGCCGGGCCTACGTGCCGTGACCGTCGAGGATCCGGTCGAACGCGAATTGCCGGGCGCCGTCCAAGTGCAGGTACGCTCGGAACTCGGACTGGGCTTCGCACAGGTGCTGCGCAGCGTACTCCGGCAGGACCCAGACCTCATTCTGGTCGGCGAGATCCGCGACCGCGAAACCGCCGACATCGCCGTCCGCGCATCCCTGACCGGCCATCTCGTGCTCACGACCCTGCACGCCAACGATTCCGCCGGCGCCGTTGAACGCCTCCGCGACCTTGGGGTCGAACCCTTCCTGCTGGCTTCGTCGCTCCGGCTCGCTGCCTCACAACGCCTCGTTCGCAAGGTCTGCCCGGAGTGCTCGAAGAAAGCCGTCCTCTCGACGGAACTCATCGCAGCCGCCGGAAGAGCCTTAGGTCGAGTTCCCAAGCCGGAAGGACTGCGCGAAGGCAACGGTTGCCGATTCTGCCGTGGCGGCTACCGCGGCCGCACCGCCATCGCCGAAGCCATGCGGGCCTCCGCCGCCGTGCGCGCCTTGATCGCTAACCGCGCTTCGGCCACCGAGGTGCGTACCTTGGCGATCTCCGAAGGCATGGTGACCTTGCCGGAAGAAGCCCTTCGCGCCGCCGAAGCCGGTATCACCACCTTGGCCGAAGCAGCCCTACGCTGCGCGGACGCCCATGCCTGATTTCCGCTGGAAAGATAATCAGTCAAACACCGGAACGGTACGTGCAAGTGACCGCAGGGAGGCTTTGCGATCATTGGCTTCACGCGGGATAGAGCCCAATGAACTCATCGAGGACAAATCCTCGGCGAGCCCCAAGCGGTCAGGGAGCCCCGAGGCGGCATCCGACCTCATCTCCCGCCTCAAGCCTCTTTTGAAATCGGGCCTCACGGCGGGCGAAGCCTTGCGGACGCTTTCCAAGCGCAGCGCCGACCCGAAGACGGCGTCGCTCGCCAAGGAAATCTGGCAGGAAACCGCGTCGGGCATTCCTTTGCATGCGAGCGTTGGCACCCAACGAGGCTTTCCGTCGCACGCCTCCGCATTGTTGCGGGCCGGCGAGGCTGCCGGCGACCTCACGACCGCCTTCGAATCCCTTGATGCCTTGATGCGACGAAGAAAACAGGCACGGCAAGCGGCCTTGGCTGCCATCGCCTACCCAGCGCTGATCGCATGCATGGCTTACGCGGTGCTCGTGCTCTTTGTTACCCTGCTGCTACCCAAACTCGAGGAAGTCGCCATGGCCGCAACGCAAACCCAGGGACGACCCATCGGAGGCTTGGCGGCGACCTTCGCTCGGCATGCTGTCATCATCGTCCCGATTGCCACGGCCTTCATTGCGCTCGTATCCCTCTGGATCGGTTCCTCGCGTTCATCGGCAAGCGCCAAGGCCCGCAAGGATGCCTGGTTGCTCAAGACGCCGGTGCTTGGCCAGCTCATCGGGCTCTCCGCACGCACCGAAACCTGTGGCGTGCTCGCTTCGCTGCTCCGCGGAGGCGTGCCGTTGTCCGAAGCGATGGCGCACGCCGCCGAGGCCTGCCCCAACCTTCACCTCAAGGAGTCGCTGCGCCGCGCCCGTGCGGACGTGGCCGGAGGGGAACGCCCTTCCACCGCGCTGCTGGCCAGAGGGTTCCTCCCTGCAAGGGATGCGGACGCCCTCTCGGCGGGCGAGGAATCCGGAGCCATCGCGGATTCCTTGGCGGGGCTCGCCGCCGCGCTCGCGGAGGAACGCGACGCCGCCCAATCCTCCGCCATCCGACTGCTTGCCGGCGGCCTGATGATCGCGGCGTTCCTCGTCGCCCTGGCTTGCGCCATCGCCGTCGCCTCCGCCTTGGCGTCCGCCGGCGCCGGCATGCTTTCACCATGAAACCTAACGAACCCACCTTAACCCGCCGCCGCGGCTTCACGCTCGTCGAAGTGCTCGCCGCACTCGCGCTCGTCGTCGTCGTCGCCGCGCTGCTCGCAGCCAACCTCCCCGGCATGCTCCAATCGGGCAAAGTGCAGGCAGCCCGACAGGCCGTGAAGACCTCCTTCGACGGACCCATCATGGCCTTTGAATCGGCGACCGGTGCGGCGCCCTCCACCGAACAGGGCCTAGCCGTGCTACTTAAAGCCGATCCGGCCCGAGGCATCCCCGCGCCGCTGCTTCGCTCGGAAAGTTCCCTACTCGATCCGTGGGGTCGCCCCTACAAGTACCGGCATCCTGGAACGCACAACGCCCATGGCTGGGACATCTGGAGCCTGGGACCTGAAGGCCGCGAGGACGGCCCCGGCGTCATCGGCAACTGGGATGCGGGCAAGTAGGCACAGGCCTGGGCTAACGCTGGCCGAGGTGATCGCCGCATTGGCGGTGCTGGCCGTGTTTACCTTGGCCATCGCGCCACTGACGAACCTACGTCCCGTTGGACAGTCCGTCGAGATGTCCGTGCGCGAAGCCTGCGCCGCGGCGTTCCGCATGGCACGGAACAAAGGCGCACCCAGCCTACTGCGGCTCAGGGATGGAAGACTTGAAGCCGTCGACGCGAACGCGAACGTGATCGCCTCAGCTAGCGCCCCAAAGGACGGTTCGTTCATCCTCGCCGTCGCAAGGCCAGCGCCATCACCCGGTACGAGCAACGTGACCTACGAGGCCGTGACTTCGTTGCTCGTCCGACCCGATGAAGGCAGCCTTCCCTTCAGGGTACAACTCAAGGGGGCGGGCGAAACCGGGTTCGATTTCGCCTTCGACCCGCTCTCCGGGGAAGCCGAACGTCCGCGATGAGAAAAGGGTTCGCCATCGCGGAAGTCCTTGCCGCCATCTGCCTCCTGGCGATCGCCGCCGTCGGCATCAGCCAAGCGCTGGCCTCCGCGCGGGTGGTGCTTAAGAAAGATGGCGATACGGCGATCGCCCGACGTGCCCTCGGCCTATCCTGCGAAGCCGCCCTGGCGTGCAGGTCGACCGATAAGTTACTCCAGGGCGGGCTGGTCGAAGCTGCGCCTGACGCGTTCGCGACCTGGACCGCACGCTGCGAACCTGGTCCGCAACCCGGCCTTGTGCTCATGGTCGTCGCCTGCGAAAGCAAGGGACGACGCTTGGAGCATTCATTGGTCAGGCCCAAACCGGAGGATGACCGATGAGCCGTCGGGGATTCTCATTGGCGGAAGTCCTGCTCGCCACCGCGCTCGCCGCCGTCGCGCTCGGTGGGGGGCTGCTCATGGCCTCGGGAATGATGCGGGCCGCCGCACCCTTGGCGAAGACACAGGCTGAGGCCGCCCATGCCGATGGACTCGACCGCTGGCTGGAGACCGCCTTTGCGGACAGGTCCGTATCGATTCCGAACACCTTCTCCAGCCCCATGGTAACCTCGGAGCTGAGGATAGCTGACCCAACGGGACTCAAGCCTGGCCGCAGGCTCGCCTTCATACCTGGCTCAGGATTATGGACCTGCGAGGAAGACGATGACTTCCGCCCTACCGGGTGGCTAAAACTCTCCTCCTCGGCAACATCGCTCGGGGCGCTCTCCAAAGGGCCCAATGGTCGAACAGGAGTGACGCCCGCACGGGCGGGCGGCGAGCCCGTCGCATGGGTCAGGGTAAAATTGCAAGGCACCGTAGAAATCACCGTCCCAACGGAGGCGCATAGCCATGGGCGTTAAGCAAAAAAGACGCGGCATGGCCATGGCGGCAGCGCTGGCCATCATAGCCCTTTGCGCCATCCTCGCCACCGCCCTACTTTCCTCCGCAGGCAAGATCCGCCGGGCGCATGACGCCGGCCCGAACCGTCCGCTGCTTCGAGCCGAGTGCGCCGCCGCGCTTCGCTGCGCCTTGCTCAAACAAACCATGGCGACGACGACGTCGCCTTTGGCCTCATCGGACCGGACATCGGTGGAAACCATCGACCTCCGTGGACTGCTTCCCCTCCGGGCCATGGATGAAGCCAGCATGCGGACACTCCTCATCGTATGCGGGGTGAATCCGCAGGAGGCCGGTCGAGCGGCGATCGCGCTTCTGGAAGGATACCGCAAGGACGCCCGCTACGGTCGAGTCCAACTCACTCCAGCCGAACTGTCGCATCTCAGTGGGCTAACGGACCCGTCGGCCCTCCGGAAGATTTCGTCATCCCTGAATGGATCGCCTGACGCCGAACTCAAGGTCGACCCAGCACACTGCAACGCCAGCGCCCTCGCCACCATCTGCGCGTTGCGTAACGTAGACCCGACGGTCACAGCACAGAAACTCGCCGCCGGGGCCAAGCCGGAGGAAGTATTCCAACCAGGCCCAGGTCCCGTCCTAGGTACGCTTCCTGAATCATACCTCATCTTGGTAAAGGCACGAAACGCCTCCGAGTCACTGGAGATGTCTCAAGTCCTGAAGGTGACTGCAAGCGGCTGGCAAATTCGGTGACGATGTCTTTACATCGAAAGGGCAACCGGAATCCTGTAGGCAGCGACTAGAGTGGTCCGGAGCAATTCCGTTCCCGAGGCTATGCCCCTATCCGCTCCCCTTTCACTTCAAAGTTAAGTTCAGGGAAGAAGGGACATCACAGGTTCCCCCTTGCCAGACAATCAGTAGCGAGGAACGATGGAGACATGCGCCTCCCCCGCACCGCCGTCATCATCGCTTCAACCGTAGCCATCGCGGTTGTCGTTTGGTTCATCTTCTCCGGCGACACGGCCACTCAACACATCGACCCCACGACCGGACGACTCGTAGGAGAAATCAAGCCAGCCGAACCATCCAAGACCCCTTCCGATCGCGACGAGGGCCTGAAGATCGCCTTGGCCCAGATCGACGCCGAGATCAAGGATCCTGAGACCCGCGACATCCTTCGACAGCATGCCATCGGCAGGATCAAGGGCTATGGCCAGAGCCAACCGATGGATCTCTCGCATCCTCAGGCCAAATCCGTCGCCGAAGCCCTGCGCGACGGCACGCACCCAGAGCGCCTCAGCCCTCTCGTCCCAGCACGAAAGTTCGACCGTGCCGCCTTTCTCGCTAATCCCGACGACTACATGTCCGTCGCCGAACCCGGTCGGGTTTTCCAGGCTGCGCCCGCAGGCGCCAACGTCCCGGCCCTTGTCGCGCTCACCCCTCGCCGCGTGAACGTCGACCAAGGCTCAGCCGTCACCCTTTCCGTCAAAGCAGAGGCTGGTATGCCTGTCACATTCACCAGCTTTGATGGCGGGCTGTTCGGAAACGGCTTCGTCTCTCAGACAGTGATCACCGGCGCAGACGGGAAGGCTTC
>JBEELT010000069.1:0-9687 GCA_041167995.1 Verrucomicrobiota bacterium
GCCCCCAAGAGCGCGGCGCAGTTCACGAAGTTCCACGACGAGATGGTGAAGCGCGGCTATTCGCCCAAGCCCATCCTGCTCGGCCAGAGCCGCGGCGGCATGATGACCCTCACCTGGGCGTTTCGGAATCCCGACAAGGTGAAGGCCTGGATCGGCATCTACCCGGTCTGCAACCTCGCCAGCTGGCCGCTCAAGAATTCGAAAGCCCAGACCCTCGCCGATTTCGGCCTGACCGAAGCCGAGCTCACCGCCCGCCTCAAGGAGTTCAACCCGCCCGACAACCTCGCCGGCCTCGCAGCCGCAAAGGTCCCGATGTTCGCCGTCCATGGCGACAACGACGTCGTCGTCCCGCACCAGGAAAACACCCTCCTTTTGAAGGCCCGCTACGAAGACCTCGGCGGCAAGTTCACGGTCAAGGTCGTCCCCGGGGAAGGCCACAAGGTCGGCCCCTCCTTCTTCGCCTGCCCTGAACTTGTCACCTTCTTGCTAAACAAGGGAAAATAATGCGAAGCCGGCGGTCCGGATGGAACTCCCCCCGGGGGACGGTGTTGTCTGATTAAGCCCCATGCTCCGTAGCCTCTCCCTCAGCCTGATGTTAGGGCTCATCCCGCAAGTTCAGGCGGCGGCCCCGGACACGTTCAGGGTCAGCGAAGACTTCGGCGCGGGCTTCGACCCGAAGAAATTCCTTACGCCGATCCCGAACAAGAACACGTCCGTCCGCGACGGTGTGATGTGGACCCGCGGCGCGAGCGGCGGCAAATACCCGCCGATGGTCTACCTGGCCCTCGACGGCAAGGACCTAACAATGTCCTTCCGCTACCGCCATTTGGATAAAGGTGGCATGCTCTGGCTCTTCGTCGACGGCGACGATGGATTCGGCTCGGTCGATCACATGCTCCGCGTTCGCCTCAATCGCGACTCGGTCGTACTCGAAGTCGACGCCCATACCCTCGACCCGAAGCACCCGCTTCGTCAGAACACCCGCGAGGCCGACACGGTCAGCAAGGCCTACCGCACCAACGAACACTTCCCGGCTGAGAAGGTCGATCTGTCCGCCAACGAATGGCGCACGGTGAAGCTCATCTTCGAAGGTGATACGGTGGACATGTGGGTGGACGGCAAATGGCAGCGCTCGCTGAAGCGTCCCAACTTCGACGCCACCAAGCGCAAGCTGCTCTGGATGCAGAACGGCGGCGAGAAAGGTATCGAAATCGACGACGTCGTTGTCACCCCGACCCCCTGAGCCTCCTCTCACCGCCGCTTCCGATGCGCCTCCTCGCCCTCCTCTTCGCTCCACTCGCGGCACTCGCCGCGGACAAGCCGAACATCATCCTGATCTATTCGGATGACCACGGCTGGGCGGACCTCGGCGTCCAGGGTTCGGACAAAGACATCCGGACACCGAATCTCGATGCGATGGCGCGCGACGGCGTGCGCTTCACCCGCGGCTACGTCACCGCCCCGCAGTGCGTGCCGTCCCGCGCCGGCGTGCTCACCGGCCGCTATCAGCAACGATTTGGTGTCGAGGACAACAACAAGGGTCCGTTGCCGCTCGCTGAGCTGACCATTGCCGAACGCCTGAAGGCAGCCGGTTACGTCACCGGACAGGTCGGCAAGTGGCATCTCGACTTAGTCGGCGGCAAGAAAGGCGACAAAGGCCTCCGCTCCACCAAGGAGTTCATGCCACATGCCCAGGGCTTCGATGAATACTTCCGTGCGGAAATGAAGCAATACCTCGCCTCGCATGACCTGCAGGGCAAACCCTTCGCGGACGCTCCGCATGGCGTCACTGACACCCGCTTTCGCGTCGTCGTGCAGACCGAAGCCGCCCTCTCCTTCCTCGATCGCCGCGCCGCCAAGCCCGAGCAGCCGTTCTTCCTCTACCTCGCGTACTACGCACCGCACGTCCCGCTCGAATCTCCGGAACCGTGGTTCTCGAAGACGCCGGCCCATCTGCCCAAGGAACGCCGACAGGCCTTGGCAATGATCGCTGCCATGGATGAAGGGATCGGCCAGCTGCGCGCGAAGCTCAAGGCGATGGGTCAGGATGATGACACCCTGATCTTCTTCATCGGCGATAACGGCGCGCCCTTGGGCAAGAACTGGAACGGGTCGCTCAACACGCCGCTCATCGGCGAGAAAGGCATGCTCACTGAAGGCAGTATCCGCACGCCCTTCGTCGCCACATGGCCGGGCCACCTGCCTACCGGACAGGTCTTCGACAAGCCTGTCATCGCCCTCGACGTCGCCGCCACGGCGGTCGCCCTCGCTGGACTCCCTGCGGACCCTGTGCTCGACGGCAAGGACCTCACCCCTTTTCTCTCTGGTAAGAATCAAGGCACGCCGCACGAACGCCTTTTCTGGCGCTGGGGCTCGCAGGCCGCCGTCCAGGAATACCCGTGGAAGCTCATACGCCTCGGAGACCGCGAACAACTGCTCTTCGATGTATCCCAGCCCGACGGCGAGAATGCGAAGAAGAATCAGTTCGCTGCGCAGCCGGAGATCGCCGCTCGCCTGACCAAAGCACTCAAGGAATGGAGCGAGACGCTGACGCCGCCCGGCCTGCCCACTTCATTCGACAGGCATCATGAGGGCCTCTACGCTGAGCATGGAGTGATTCCACCCCTGCCCGTCGCCCCAAAGACCAAGACAGATACTCCGGGTTCAATCCAGGGCTGGTTCAGCCGCAACGGCACGATCGCGGCCAAAGATGGAGCCCTGCACATCACCGCCGACCCTAAGGCCGCCAAGAACGCCAAGCCCTTCCTCGCAAAGACAGGCCTCACGCTGAACGGGCCCGTCACGGCCGTTATCAAAGCGGACGCCAAGGTCGCGACCAACGCCTCGCTCAGCTGGCGCACCAAGGAGCAGACCGACTTCCTTCCCGCGAATCTCGTCCGCTTCACCCTGCCCGCCGGCGCCTCTGAACAGAGCATCACCCTGCCTGTTAATGGCCAAGCCATTCACGTTCGCTTCAATCTCGGCGACCAGACGGACGGCCTGCGCATCGGTTCGATCGAACTACGCCCCGCCAAGGGGACGGCCGACTTCGCAGACTTCAGCCGCTGATTCAAATGCGGGCATATAAATAATCTGTTAAGTCGGAGGGCGGGGAGTAGGGTTCGCTCATCCCTATGAACGTGCGCGTCCTCCTCGCCCTCCTCTTCGCTCCACTCGCAGCCGTCGCCGCGGATAAGCCGAACGTCATCTTCATCCTCGCCGACGACCTGGGCGCGCATGACCTCGGCTGCTTCGGCAGCACGTTCTACGAGACCCCGAACATCGATCGCTTGGCCAAGCGCGGCACGCGCTTCACGCAAGCCTACGCCGCCAGCCCGCTGTGCTCGCCCACTCGCTCGAGTATCCTCGTCGGCCAATACCCGGCCCGCACCGGCATCACCGCGCCGGTCTGCCATCTACCGACGGTGCAGCTCGAGAAACGCCTCGCCGAGAACGAGAACGGTAAAACCCGCGTGCTCGTGGCCAACAGCGTGACCCGACTGCAGACCGAATACTTCACCTTGGCCGAAGCGTTCAAGGAAGCCGGCTACGCGACCGCGCATTTCGGCAAATGGCACCTCGGCCAAAACCTGAAACCCGGCGACCGTTATGAGCCGAAGGACCAGGGCTTCGACGTCGACTTCCCGCACACGCCGAGCGCCCCTGGCCCCGGCGGCGGCTACCTCGCCCCTTGGAAGTTCATCAAGGATCCCGCCATCACCGATACCGCCGGCGTGAACATCGAGGACCGCATGTCGCAGGAAGCCGCAAAATATATCGCCGCCCACAAGGACAAGCCCTTCTACCTCAACTACTGGGCCTTCTCCGTCCACTCCCCTTGGAACGCCCGGGCGGATTACATCGAGTCCTTCAAGTCCAAGGCCGACCCGAAGAACCCGCAGCACAACGCCCTTTACGCGGCGATGGTGAAGTCGCTAGACGACGGCATCGGCCGCCTCCTGCAGGCCGTCGATGACGCCGGCATCGCTGACAACACGATCATTGTCTTCTATTCCGACAACGGCGGCTACGCCTACCCGCCCAAGAAGACCGATCCGGAAGGCTACGCTGAAATCCCGGCCACGAGTAACCACCCCCTGCGCAGCGGCAAGGCCTCGCTCTATGAAGGCGGCACCCGCGAACCGTTTATCTTTACCTGGCCTGGCAAGGCCAAGGCCGGCGCGACCAGCGACATCCTCTTCCAGTCCGTAGACTTCTATCCGACCTTGCTCTCGTTCGCAGGCCTGACGCCGCGTGCCGGCCTCAAGCTCGATGGCCATGACCAGGCCAAGGCCCTGCTCGGCGGCGATTCGCCCCGCGCTCGTGTCTTCTGCCACTTCCCGCACGGCAACGCCACGCAAGCCTCCGAGATGGATGGATTCTACGCCGGCACCTACGTGCGCAAGGGCGACTGGAAGCTACTCCGCTTCTACGCGCGCAATGATGACGGGTCGGATGACCTCGAACTCTACGACCTGAAGAACGACCTAGGCGAACGCCGTAACCTCGCCCAGGAGAAGCCCGAGCTCGTGAAGGAACTCAACGGACTCATCACCGACTTCCTTAAGGACACCGAAGCGGTGATTCCAAAACTGAATCCCAACTTCGGGAAGAGCACCCCCGAGGCGGTCGCTCCGAAGAAGGCCCTTGCCCCGGACGACCTCCCCGGAGGCTGGAAAAACCGCGCCGGCAAATCTTCGATTGTCGAGGGAGCTCTGCACCTTGAATCCAAGGGTACGGGCTCCTTCATCGGCGTCGGAGCCGGCCTCAGCGTCGGCCCGGCCAAGCTGTCCTTCCGCCTCCGCGCCCCGCAGGCCGGCGAAGGTCGCATCGCCCTCCTGGGTTCCGCGGGCGGCGCCGAGATGCTCTCCGTACCCTACCGTACATCCGGGGAAGCCGCGTGGCAGACCATCACCGTAGAACTGAACGCCAAGCAAGCGGCGAGCATCCTCCGACTCTACCTGCCCGCAGGCTCCGCCGCAGTGGACCTGGACGACATCGTCCTGACCCCCCACCTCGGCCCGGCCCGCCGCTGGGAATTCTGAGGTAATCCGTCCGTCAGGAGGGTGGTATTTAATACCTAGGCGTGGAACAACCCGTCCCGGAACCTACTCTTTATTGGACAAAGTGGGAATCCGGCTTCCCCTCTGCTATTAACCTCTTTTATTCAAGACACCCCAACTTCATGCGTAAGCCCCTCTTAACGCTCCTGCCTTTCCTCGTAACCGCTTCCTTCGCCGCGGACGCCGTGGAGTTCAACCGCGACATCCGCCCGGTGCTCGCCGACAACTGCTTCCACTGCCACGGCCCGGACCCCGGCACCCGTAAGGCGGGCCTGCGCCTCGACACCGAAGCCGGCTTCTTCGCCGCCCGCAAGGACAAGGACGGCAAGGAAGAGCCGCCGACCATCATCAAGGGCCAGCCCGACAAGAGCACCCTCTACCAGCGCATTACTTCGAAGGACGAAGACGAGGTGATGCCGCCGCCGGAATCGCACAAGTCGCTCAGGCCAGAGCAGATCGCCACGATTAAGGCCTGGATCGAACAAGGGGCCAAATGGCAGCCGCACTGGTCCCTGCTGCCGCCCGTCGCGGTCACGCCTCCCGCCGATAAGAGCGGCTGGGCCAAGAACCCGATCGACAGCTTCGTCCTCGCCAAGCTCAAGACGGCTGGACTTCCGCCCGCCGCCGAGGCCGACGCCCGCACGCTCATTCGGCGGCTGAGCCTCGACGTCACCGGCCTCCCCCCCTCACCCGAAGTCCTCGCCAAACACCTTCCCAAGGATGGTAGCCGCCTGAATGATGCGCAGGTGCGCACGCTGGTCGATGAACTCATGGCCACCACGGCCTACGGTGAACACCGTGCCCGCTACTGGCTCGACGCCGCCCGTTATGCGGATTCGCACGGCCTGCACTTTGACAACCCACGCGAGATGTGGCCTTACCGCGACTGGGTCGTGAAGTCGTTTAACGTCAATCAGCCGTTCAATACGTTCACGGTCGAGCAGATTGCCGGCGACCTCCTGCCTAATCCGACGGAGTCGCAGCTCATTGCCACCGGCCTGCAGCGCTGCAATGCCACCACCAACGAGGGCGGGACGATCGTTGAGGAAAACCTCGCCAACTACGCCGCGGACCGCGTCCAGACCATCGGCTGGGTTTACTTAGGCCTGACCACTAATTGCGCCCAGTGCCACGACCATAAGTTCGACCCGTTTACCGCCAAGGACTTCTACTCGCTAGCAGCCTTCTTCCGCAACACGACCCAACCCGGCCTCGACGGCAACGTCAAGGATGGCCGCGGCCCGATTCTCATTCTGCCGTCCGAGGCCGACCGCCCGCGCTTCAAGGCTTTGCCGGCGGAGATTGAGGCGGCCAAGAAGGTCGCGCAGGACAAGCGGGCCAACGCGCAGAAGGATTTCGACGGCTGGGTGGCCAAACTGAAGCCGGCCGACCTCGAGCAGGACGTCCCCGCCAAGGGCCTCCTCCGGCGCTTCGCCCTGAATGAGGGTACCGGCTTGCCCGCGCAGACGCGCGCCACCGGCCCGCTCACCTGGAGCAAGGACGGCCAGACCGGACCCGCCCCGCTCCTCAAGAAGGGCGCCAACCTGGAACTGGGCGAGGTCGGCAACTTCGACACGATGAAGCCCTTGACGGTCGGCGGCTGGTTCCGCCCCGCGGGCGTCCAAGGCCTCCAGGCCCTCGTGGCCCGCATGGACGACCCCAAGGCCGCCCAGGGCTGGTCGCTCTTCTTGAACAACGCCAGCTACGGCTTCTACCTGATCAGCAAGTGGCCAAACGACGCCATCAAGGTGACGACCGCCAAGCCGATCGCCAAGAAGGACACCTGGCAGCACGTACTGCTGACCTACGACGGCAGCGGCAAGGCCGAGGGCATCAAGCTCTACGTCGACGGCGCGATGGTCCCGCTCAACCTCGAGATCAACAAGCTCGCGACCTCCAGCCAGGCCAAGACGCCCACCCGCCTCGGCCAGCGCAGCGCCAGCGAGTTCTACGAAGGGAACGCGCAGGAAATCCGCTTTTACGACCGCGCCCTCTCCACCGCCGAGGTCTTCGCCCTCGCCAAGGTAGACGGCGTGCGCGCGAAGGTCGCCGGCAAGCTCGCCGGCAAGGACCGCGCCGCCGTGCTGGACTACTACCTCGGCGTCCGTCGCCCCGATGTCCTGGCGGTCTCGACCCGCCAGACCACCCTCGAGGCCGAGCTCAAGGCGATCAAGGACCGCAGCCCGCTCACGCATATCCAAGAAGAGCGCAAGGACATGATGCCGATGGCGAACATCCTCATTCGGGGCGCTTATGAAAAGAAGGGCGAGCAAGTCGCCGCGGAAGTTCCCGCGGCCCTCGGCAAGCTCCCCGCCGACGCCCCGAAGAACCGCCTCGGCCTCGCCCGCTGGTTGGTCAGCGAAGAGAATACCCTCACCGCACGTGTGACGGTTAATCGGATGTGGCAAGAACTCTTCGGCCAAGGACTCGTCAAGACCTCCGAGGACTTCGGCATCATGGGCTCGCTACCCACGCACCCGGAGTTGCTCGACTGGCTAGCCGTCGAGTTCCGCCGCACGGGCTGGGACGTCAAGGCCTTCTACCGCCTGATGCTGACTTCCGCTACCTACCGCCAAGCCGCCGTCCAGACGGCCGGCAAGGTCGAGAAGGATCGTGATAACAGCCTGTTCAGTCGCGGCCCGCGCTTCCGCATGGATGCGGAGATGATCCGCGACCAAGCGCTCGCCGCCAGCGGGACGATGTCGCCCCGCATGGGTGGCCCTGGCACGAAGCCCTACCAGCCTGAGAATATCTGGGAAGTCGTCGGTGTCGGGATCCAGTCCTACCGCCCTGATAAGGGCGAAAACCTCTATCGCCGCTCGCTCTACAACTACTGGCGTCGCATGGCGCCGCCCGCCAGCCTCGACCTCTTCAACGCCCCCTCACGTGAGGTGAGTTGCGTCCGCCGCGACCGTACCAACACCCCGCTCCAAGCCTTGGTGATCTTGAACGACCCACAGTACGTCGAAGCGTCGCGCCAACTCGCCCAGCGCACGCTCAGCGCCGCCAAAGAAGACGATGCTCGCTTCCAGTTCGCCGCCGAACGCCTCCTCGCCCGGCCCCTCAAGGCCGCGGAACTCGCCGTCGTCCGAAGCAGTCTGGCGAACCTTCGAAAGCATTACGCCGGTCAACCCGCCGACGCCGAAGCGCTCCTCAAGGTCGGCGACTCCCCCGCCGACCCCGCCCTACCGAAGCCCGAGCTCGCCGCTTGGACGATGCTCTGCAGCCAACTCTTCAACTTGGACGAAGTCCTCAATAAATAAGCCCATGTCTATCCTCCACGAATGGAATAACCTTCAGACGCGCCGACGCTTCCTCGGCCAAGGCGCCAATGCACTCGGTGCCGCCGCCTTGACCAGCCTGCTTGGTCGGTCGCTCGCCCACGCCGCCCCAGGCGCGATGAGCACGCAGCACCTACCCAAGGCCAAGCGCGTCATCTACCTCCACATGGTCGGCGGCCCCGCCCAGATGGACCTCTTTGATCACAAACCGGGGATGCAGGCGATGTTCGACAAGGACCTCCCCGCCAGCATTCGCAATGGTCAGCGCCTGACGACGATGACGAGCGGCCAGACGCGCTTCCCGGTCGCACCGTCTAAGTTCAAGTTCAGTCAGGCCGGCAAGTGCGGGATGTGGATGAACACCGAGCTCCTACCCAACCTCGCCAAGAACGCCGACGATATCTGCTGGATGCGTTCGCTCAACACCGAGGCCATTAACCACGAGCCAGCGATCTGCGCGATGCAGACCGGCAACCAGATCACCGGCCGACCCTGCCTCGGCTCCTGGGCTTCCTATGGCCTCGGCTCGACCAACGACAACCTCCCCTCGTTCGTCGTACTCATCGCGACACCGACGAACCGCGACCAGGAACAGGCTATTTCCAGCCGCCTCTGGTCCAGCGGCTACCTGCCGGGCGAGCACGCCGGGGTCTCCTTCCGCAGCAAGGGCGACCCGATCCTGTTCATCAATAATCCGCCCGGCGTCCCCGACGACCTCCGCAAGCAGACCATCGACGGCATCAACCAGTTGAACCGCCTCAACTACGAGGCGGTGGGCGACCCCGAGACCCACACCCGGATCAAGCAGTATGAGATGGCCTTCCGCATGCAGGCCAGTGTGCCAGAATTAACCGACCTCACCAAGGAGCCCGAGCATATCTTTAAGCTCTACGGCGAAGAGGCCCGCAAGCGCGGTAGCTTTGCGAACAGCGTGCTCATGGCCCGTCGCCTCGTTGAACGCGGCGTACGCTTCGTCCAGATTTACCATAACAACTGGGACCACCACTCCAACGTCAACGGGCGTATGCCCAGCCAGTGCAAGGACGTCGACCAGCCCTGCCACGCGCTGATCGAAGACCTCAAGCAACGCGGGATGTTCGACGACACGCTCATTATCTGGGGCGGAGAATTCGGCCGCACCATCTACAGCCAAGGCGGGCTCACGAAGGACAACTACGGCCGCGACCACCACCCACGCTGCTTCTCGATGTGGATGGCCGGCGGCGGCGCCAAGGGCGGCCAGATCTACGGCGAGACCGACGAGTTCAGCTACAACATCGTCAAAGACCCCCTGCCGATTCGGGACTTCCATGCGACGGTACTCCACTTACTGGGCTACGACC
>JBEELT010000070.1:0-9679 GCA_041167995.1 Verrucomicrobiota bacterium
CCAAGACGCTCGATCAGCCGGCCAGCGTCGCCGTGCTGCGCAAGCTCCTGGCCGACGCCGCCGTCCGCAACCGCGTCGTCGAGCTCCTGCTCGTCACCCGTACGGATTTAGACCCCGTCAAGGTCGGTCCCGTCGTGGCCGAGTCCGCCAAGGCCTTGCTCGCCCAAGGGGCGGCCGAGCGCGCCCTTGCCGTCCAGCTGATCGGTGGCTTCCAGTTGCTCGAGCTCGAGGATGACCTGCTGGCCTTGGTCGCGCGCGAAGACTCCCGCCGCGACGCCCTGGTCGGGCTGCAGCAACTTCGCACCACCAAACCCGAAGCCATCGCCGCGCTCGTCGGGGTCGCGCCGGCGGACGTCTCGAACCTCGCCCTCCGCGCCTTGGTCGCATCCCGCGCGCCGCAGGCCGCCAAGCTCGCGATGGGCTTCTACGCCAAGCTATCCGTCAACGACCGCAAGGTCGTGTTGGATGGCATCAGCGGCACCAAGGCGGGTGCGCAGGCCATCGCCGCGGGCCTCGCCGACAAGTCCGTTGCCGTGGCCGATATCGAGATCCCGGTCGCCGAGAAGCTCTCAATCGCGCTGGGGGATAGTCCGGAACTTGCGGCCGTCTCGGCCCAGCTCGGCGGGGTCTTCCGCAGCGTGCTGGCCTTGGATGGATCCAATGACGCCGTCGCCAAGTCCGGCATCATGCTCAAGGGTGCCTTCACGGTGGAGACGTGGGTGCGTCTGGACGGCAAGCTCGACAACAATGACAGCGTCCTCGGCGCGCCGGGCATGCTGGACCTCAACTTCTCCGGCGGCGTCTTCCGGGCCTACATGGGTTCGAAGATCAACGATGCCGCCGTCTCGTCCAAACCGACTTCGGCCGGCATCTGGACACATGTGGCCCTCACGCGGGATGCGGCGGGCGTCTTGCGTCTCTATCAGGACGGCGAGCCGACCGGCACCTCGAAGTCGGCGCAGCCGCATGACCTGCCGGGTCTGACGATTGGCTGGTCCACTCCGAAGGGCGGCACGCAAGGCGCCTTCGCCGAATACCGGATCTGGAACGTCGAGCGCAAGCCGGCCGAGATCCGCGCGAACATGACCCGCACCTTCGCCGGCGAGACGCTCCCGGCGGCCCTCGTCTTCGCTTCGGCCAGCGGCGACGCCGCATGGGGTAAGCTCGGTAAGGGTGCCAAGCTCGTGCGCACCACCGACGCGCCTCCGCTCCTCAACGGCGAGCAGTTCGCCGCCCTGGAGAAGAAGACCGCCCGCTTCACCGCGCTGGCGGCGAAGGCCGGTGACCCCGCCAAGGGCAAGGCCGTCGTGGCGCTCTGCCAGTCGTGCCACATCATCAACGGTCAGGGCGGACTCATCGGACCGAACCTTTCCGGCGCCGGCGCGATGGGCATGGAGGCCGTGGTCCGCAACATCATCGATCCCAACGCCGCCATCGAAGCCGCTTACCGCATCTTCCAGGTCAAGTTGAAGGCCGGGGAGGTCATCGAGGCGTTCTATGTCTCCGAGGATGCGACGGCCTACGTGCTCCGCCAGCCTGGTGGAGCGGATCGTCGCGTGCCCAAGGCCGAGGTCGCCTCCGCCCAATACCTGCGCCGCTCCCTGATGCCGGAAGGCCTGTTGGATGGCTTCACGGACGATCAGGTCACGGACCTCTTCGCCTACCTGAAGACGCTCAAGTAAAGGGCGAGGGATAGGGTCAGGGAAAGGGGCAGGGGAAGGAGAGGCCTGGGCAGGGTCGTAAAGCGGAGAAAGGGTAGCCCCAGCGTCGCTCTCACTTTTGTATTTCCTGACCCTGACCCTGTCCCTGCGTCTTTCCCTGTACTGGCCCAAGCCCTCGCCTCTCAGGCCTTCTTCGCTTGCCGAGGGGGCGGCGGGGCTTACGGCTTGAGGTATGTCCGTCTGGTTCAATCCCGCCCGCGAAATCGACGCCTTGCTGCGCAAGGCCGCCGCGTCCGTCCCCGGCCTTGAGGGCGACTTCAACCCCGAGCTCAAGCCGTCGGATCCCCGCCATGCGGACTTCCAGGCCAACGGCATCCTGGCCGCCGCCAAGAAAGCCAAGGCGAATCCGCGTGCCCTCGCGACGGCCTTGCTCGAGGCCCTGCAGGCCCAGGGGGGATTGGACCCCGCGCTCGTGCAGGTCGAGGTGGCCGGTCCGGGTTTCCTGAATTTCAAGCTCACGCCGGTCGCCCTCGGCGCCTGGTTGCGCGAGTACCGCGACGAGTCCAAGTGGCGCGCCGGCGCGGCCCGGCTGATGGGCGGCCGCAAGGTCGTCATCGATTATCCCTCCCCCAACACCGCCAAGCAGATGCACGTCGGGCACCTCCGCCCGATCGTCATCGGCGAGGCCGTCGCGCGGCTCATCGAGTTCTGCGGGGCCGACCTCGTCCGCGACAACCACATCGGCGACTGGGGCACGAACTTCGGCATCCTCATCCTCGCCATCCGCCGCGCGGGCTTCCAGCTCGACGCCAAGAGCCCGACGGCCCTCGAGGATCTCGAGCGCCTGTACAAGGAAGGCAGCGTCGCCACCAAGGCCGATCCGGCCCTGATGGACGCCGCCCGCGCCGAACTGGCCAAGCTCCAGTCCGGCGACGCGGCGAGCCTCGCGCTGTGGAAGGAGATCGTCGAGGTCTCCAATGCCGCCTGCCAGCGCATCTACGACCAGTTCGGCCTGAAGACCGACGTGATCCTCGGCGAATCCTTCTACCGCGATAAGGTCGATCAAGTCTACGCCGAGCTGGCCAAGCATGGTTTGGCCGAGGAGAGCGAAGGCGCGCTCGTCGCCTGGCATGACGAGGAGCCCCGCTTCTCCCGCCACGCCGAGACCAAGCTACCGTTCATCATCCGCAAGAAGGACGGTTCCTCCAACTACGCCTCGACCGACCTCGCGACGCTGCTCTATCGGGCCGAACATTTCCGCGCCCACGAGGTGGTCTACGTCACCGACGGACGCCAGCAGGACCACTTCCACCAGCTGTTCCTCACCGGCGCCAAGTGGTTCAAGGCCTCCGGCCGGAACCTCCCGCGCCTGCGGCACGTCTGGTTCGGCACGATCCTCGGCTCCGACGGCAAGGCCATCAAGACGAAGTCCGGCGACCCGGTCCGCCTGCAGGAGCTCATCGACGAGGCCACCGCCCGCGCCTTCGACGCGGTCACGGCCAAGAGCCCCGAGCTGCCGGAGGCCGAGCGTCGGCTCATCGCCAAGACCATCGGTGTCGCCGCACTGCGTTACGCCGACCTTTCCTCCAACCGCACGATGGACTACACGTTCTCGTGGGAGAAGCTCCTGGCCTTCGAAGGCAACACCGCCCCGTACCTCCTCTACGCCGTCGTGCGCGTCCGCTCCATCTTCCGCAAGACCGGCCTCGCCGTCGGCCAGGGCGAGGAGGGCGCTGCGGATCCGGAGACCCCGACCGAAATCGCGCTGGCCCGTAAGCTGCTGGCCTTCACCGCCGCGCTGGACCAGGCCCTCGAAGAGCTGCGTCCGCACCACCTCTGCACCTACCTGCACGAGCTCGCCTCCGCCTACGGCGCCTTCTACGCCGCGGACAGCGTGCTCGTCGACGACCCCGCCGTGAAGGCCCGCCGCCTCATGCTCTGCGCCCGGACCGCCGCCATCATGGAGACCGGCCTGCGTCTCCTCGGCATCGAGCCGCTGGAGCGGATGTGAGGGGGAGAAGAGGGAGGAGTGCGTTGATTGCAAGGCGCCTTGGACCAAACCCTCCCTCCGCCCTCAAACCTTCAGGAAGACCTTGTGCCTCTGGAGGAACCAGAGGAAGAGCCATTCGACGGCGACGAAGCCGACGGCGAGGATGAGCTCTTGGCCCGCCGGCAAGGCCTTCGCCACGCCGCTGAGCAGCGCGTTCGTGGTGAAGCCGAAGCTGATGAACTTGCCCGCGAGGTAGATGAGCACCGAGTTCATGCCGATGACCGCGAAGGCGAAGCCGAAACGACGCCAGCCGAGGATGTCCACCAGCGCGTAGAAAGCCGCGAGCAGCAGGAAGCTCCAGCCGCCGGCCCAGAGCACGAACGAGCTGGTCCAGAGGTTCTTGTTGATGGGGAAGGCGTAGTCCCACAGCCCCCCGACGGCGAGGCAGAGCAGGCCGCCGAGCGCGAGGCGCCGGGCCTTGCGCCAAGGGGCGACCTCCTCGTTCGGCTTCTGGAGCCAGAGCCCGGCGAAGATGCCGAGTAGGGCGGTCGCGATCGCCGGGATGGTCGAGAAGAGGCCTTCGGGGTCGTGGATGGTTCGGTGCAGTTTGCCCGGGACGAGCAGGCGGTCGACGTGGCTCGCGAAGTTGCCCTCGACCGAGAGGTCGCCGGCGGCGAAGCCCGGCGCCGCGGTCGTCGTCATGACGACGTAGTAACCGATGAGCAGACCGCCCAGCCACCACCAGAGCCGGCGGAGGCGGTGCGCGTTGTAGAGGAAGATGAGCTGGGCGAACATGCCGGCGAGACCGATGCGCCCGAGCACGCTGCAGAAGCGCATCTGATCGAGGCCCTTCCATTGGAGCCCGTTGTTGTAAATGACCCCGAGGAGGACGAGGAGCAGCCCGCGGCGCACGATCTTCGCGACGGTCGCCTTGCGGTCGGCGGCTCCCAGCCGATGCCGCAGCGAGAAGGGCGTGGAGACCCCGGCGAGGAAGAGGAACAGGGGGAAGATGAGGTCGTAGGCCTGGAAGCCGTGCCACGCGACGTGCTTCAGCTGGCCGGAGACCGCGGCGACCCAGGCCCAGCCGGTGAGCGCGAGCAGCGCATGCACGATGCCTTCGCCGCCGAGGATCCAGAGCAGGTCGAAGCCGCGCAGGGCATCCAAGGATAGCAGGCGTTCGGACTTCGGGGCAGGGGTGTCCATGGGCTTGAGATTGAGGAGGACGGAGGGGGAAGTACAGAGTACAGAGTACTGAGTACTGATTACGGAGGGCGGATTACGGAGTACGGAGTGCAGACTGCGGAGTACTGAGTACGGATTACGGAGTGCGGATTACGGATTACGGAGGGGTAAGGGGGTGGTGGGGGAGGGGGATTACGGATTACAGACTACGGATTACGGATTTCAAAGGGCTGAGGGTAAGGGTCTGTGCGCTCTGTACTCCGTACTCCGTAATCTGTAATCAGTACTCCGGGCCCTAAGCTCTTTACTCTTTTGCTGACTCTTCCGCCCTTCTTCCAATCTTTCCCTCATGTCCGAGCCCGAGTTGACCGTTTCCCGCGCCCAGGTCATCCGCCGTGGCGTCCTGTGCCTTTGCCCCAACTGCGGTGGTCGTGGTTTGCTCGCCTCGTGGTTCCGACTCAACAAGGCCTGCGCGGCCTGCGGGATGGACCTCGCGAAGTCCCATGGCTTCTACTCCGGCACGACCTCGATCGGCTACGTCGCCGCGATCCTCTTCGTGCTGATCCCCGACTTCCTCCTGGTCTCGGCCAAGGCCATCGGCGTCACCGCGGGCATCCTGCTCGGGATGTTCGGCTCCTTCGGCTTTATCGTGCTGATCTACCCCGCGATGCTCTGCTGGATGGTCATGGCCTACCATGTCGCCCTGCCGGGCGACCTGCCTGCGAACGGCGGGGGCGGGCAGGGGGATGACTAAGCTGGGTCTTGACATACATCAACGTATCTCGATAGGTTGATATTTCAATGTCCCGGTCCCAGCTCATCCAAGCGCTCCGCGCTCCCGCCCGTCCCACGGTGTCGGTGGAGTTCTTCCCGCCCAAGACCCCCGAGGCCGGCGCGAAGATGTTGGAGGTCGCCCGGGCCCTGCGTCCGCTCGGCATCGATTTCGCCTCCCTGACCTACGGGGCGGGGGGCACCTCGCGGGACACGACCCTCGCCTACGGGGCCGAGCTGGTGAAGCTCGGATTCCCGCTCATCGGACACCTCACGTGCGTCGGGCACTCCCGGGCCGAACTCACCGAGGTCATCTCGGGCTATGACGCCGCCGGGTTCTCCGGGATTCTCGCCTTGCGCGGCGACCCGCCCAAGGGGCAGACGGCTTTCACCGCGCATCCCGAGGGCTTCGCCCATGCCGAAGGGCTCGTCCGGCACATCGCCGCGGTCCGCCCCGGGCGCTTTGCGGTCGGCGTGGCCGGCTTCCCCGAGCGGCATCCCGACGCGACCGACGACCTGTCGGACACCCGTTTCCTCGCCGGCAAGGTTTCCGCCGGCGCGGACTTCGTCACGACCCAGCTCTTCCTCGATAACGAGGACTACTTCCGTTTCGTCGCCCGCGCCCGCGCGGCCGGGGTGACGGTCCCGATCCTGCCCGGCATCATGCCGGTGCTCTCGCTCAAGCAGGCCCGCAACTTCTGCGGCTTCTGCAAGGCGCGGATTCCGGAGGCCTTGGTCCGCGAACTGGAGGCCTGTGGCGACGACGAGGAGGCCCAGCGCAAGGTCGGCGTCTCGTGGGCGGTCCGCCAGGTGCGCGGGCTCGTCGCCCGGGGGGCGCCCGGCTACCACGTGTACATCCTCAACCGGGCGGAGTCGGCGTTGGAGCTCTTCGCGGCCCTCCGCGCCTGAGGCGTCGCCAATAGGTTTGCCGTCCCGGTGGCGGCGGGCTGAGATGTCCCCATGAGCGAGACTATCGAGCTCGGGACGCCCGGCTGGCGGCGCGGCTTCTGGTGCCTCATGGCGACGCAGTTCCAGACGGCCTTCAGCGACAACGCGCTGAAGAACCTGGTGATCCTGCTCGTCCTCGGCAGCGCTCTGCCCGTGGAGGAGCGCGACACGCGCGTCGCGCTCGCCGGCGCCCTGTTCGCCGCTCCCTTCATCCTCTTCTCGATGCTCGGGGGGTGGTTGGCCGACCGCTTCAGCAAGCCGCTGATCATGGGCTACGTGAAGCTCGCGGAGATCGGCATCATGCTGTTTGCGGCGCTCGCCCTGGCCTGGGGATGGTCCTCGTTGGAACTCGCGGCCATCTTCCTGATGGGGTGCCACAGCGCGGTCTTCGCGCCCTCCAAGTATGGCGTCCTGCCCGAGCTGCTGCCGCACGACCGGCTCTCCTGGGGCAACGGCATCCTGGAACTCCTGACCTTCCTCGGCATCATCTTCGGCATCGCGGCCGCCGGCTTGCTCGCGGAGACCTTCGCCGGCCATCAAGGCTGGTCGGGGTTGCTCCTCGCGGCGCTGGCGGTGATCGGATGGGCCTGTAGCCGGGGCATCTGCCGTCTGCCGGCGGCGAACCCGGGCTGCGCTCCGCGCATCAATCCCGTGACCGACTTGTGGGCTCGCCTGCGGTTGATGCGCCTGGACCGCGACCTCTGGCGGGCCTGCTGGGGCAACACGGGTTTCTTCTTCGTGGCCGCGCTGGTCCAGATGAACCTGATGATCTACGGTCAGGACGTCCTGCGGCTGACGCAGGCCCAGAACGCCTACCTCACCCTCGCGCTCGCGCTGGGCATCGGCGTGGGCAGCGTCGCCGCAGGTTACGCCTCCCGGGGGAAGATCGAATACCGGCTCGTGCCGATCGGCGCCGCCGGGCTCGCGCTCTGCTCCCTGCCCATGGGGCTCTCCGGGGTCAGCCTGCCGGTCTTCGTCGCCTGCCTGGCGGGCCTTGGTTTCTCGGCGGGACTCTTCATCGTCCCGATCGCCGCGGTCCTCCAGCATCGCCCTGCCGCCGAAGACAAGGGTGCCGTGCAGGGTGCCGCGAACGTCCTCAGCTTCCTCGGCATCCTCGCCGCCTCCGGCGCGCAGTGGGTCGCCGGGCAGGTCTGGCATCTGGGCCCTGGCCAGATCTTCTGGCTTTGCGGGGCCTGCGCCCTGCTGACGGGCGCCTACTCGGCGATTTCCCGCGGCCGCTTCATCGTGGCCGAGTAGCCGCCGATGGCGCCGAGGGGCTGCGCCAGGGTTGGGAGTCCGACCATGATGCGATCAGCGTTGGCGCCGCCGGCGTCACGATCCCTTCACCCTTCCCTCGCCTGACTGGCGTCAGACCGTCGCGAGGATGCGGGCCTTGATCTCCGCGACGGGCATCGCGTTGAGCAGGACGGGCGAGAGGCGGTTCTGATTGATCAGCGGAAGGGACGTGAGGCGTTCGCTGAGCACCAGGTTGCGGTTCGCGGCGACTTCGTCGACGCGGTCCACCGGCGTGAAGCGCGGGGTGGATTTCAGGACCTCCGGGTTGGTACGGATGAGGTCGCCGATGGCCAGCACGACTTCGGCGAAGCGATCGAGCTCCGTCTTCGTGTAGGACTCCGTCGGTTCGATCATCAAGCCGAACACCTCGGGGAAGGCGACGGTCGGGGCGTGGAAGCCGAAATCGAGGAAGAGTTTACCGACGCGGCCGATGATGCTCGCTCGCGGGATGCCAGAGGCCTCGATGCGCTTGAAGTCTTCTTCCGTGAGCGTGAGGATGAACTCGTGCATGCGCGGCACGCCGTCGGCCGCGGCGGGGAGCGCGGGGAAGGACTTGCCTAGCTGGGAGAACAGGTAGCGGCTGGAGAGGACGGACATTGCGGCCATGCGGCGGACGCCTTCCTTGCCGAGGCGCTGCAGGTACGTGTAGACGCGCACCTTGTGGGCGAAGTTGCCCCAGTGGCGGTGGAAGGAGCCGATGCTGTGTTTCGGCTTCACGGCCACGTAGGTGTCGCCGTGCTTCTCGATTTGGAAGCCCGGGAGGAAGTCGACGAGGCGTGCGGAGACGGCCACGATGCCGTCGCCGGGGCCGCCGCCGCCGTGCGGGACGGTCCAGGTCTTATGTAAGTTATTGTGGACCGCGTCGACGCCAAGGGCGCCGAGGTTTACCCAGCCGGCGATGGCGTTCATGTTGGCGCCGTCCATGTAGACGAGGCCGCCGACGCGGTGGATTTCCGCCGCCATCTTCTGGAAGTCGGTCTCGAAGACGCCCGAGGTGTTGGGGTTGGTCACCATCATGCCGGCGATGCGCGGTCCGAACTCGGCGATCTTCGCGGCGAAGTCGGCCTGGTCGACGCGGCCATCGGGGGCGGACTTCAGGAGCACGATACCCGAAGGCGAGCCGTCGGAATTACGCTTGGTGGCGTAGCCGGCGGTGGTGGCCGTGGCGAAGTTCGTGCCGTGGGCCGAGGCCGGGATCAGGATGATGTCGCGGTGCTGGCCGTGGTGGCGGTGGTAGGCCTGGAAGAGCTTGAGGCCAACGAGTTCGCCCTGGGCGCCGGCGACGGGCTGGGTGGTCAGGCCGGCGAGACCAGTGATTTTGCGGAGCCATTCCTGGATCTGCCAGAGGAGTTCGAGCGAGCCCTGCGCATCCTCGGCCGGAGCCTGCGGATGCAGGCCGGTGAAGCCCGGCAGTCCTGCGGCCCAGTCGTTGATGTGTGGGTTATACTTCATCGTGCACGAACCGAGCGGGAAGCAGCCGGTGTCGGGCGAGACGTTGAGTTCGCCGAGCTTCGAGTAGTAGGCCTTCAGTTCGGCGAGCGGGAAGGAGGGCAGGCCGACGGCGCCTTGGCGGAGCAGGGCGGCAGGGACTTCGGCGAGGGCCTTCGTGCCGGCGGACTTACCGTAGAGCCCTTCGAAGAAGGCGACGAGCTTGTCGGTGTCGGCGGCGGTCTGGAGGTCGCTGAAGGAGATCTTCAGCAGCGAGCAGTTGCAGGGTGTGCGTCCGGTGATGTCGACGCCCACGTGCAGGCCGGCGGCGCGGCCCTTGGCGATGACGGCGGCGGCGGGCTCGGGGAGCATCAGGCTGAACTCGTTCCAGAAGGCCTGGTCG
>JBEELT010000071.1:0-9322 GCA_041167995.1 Verrucomicrobiota bacterium
GGCTGGCGGGAATTCTCCCAGCACCTGATTCATCACTTTCCCGAAACCCCCGATCGCCCACTCCGCCGGGAGTTCGAAAAATTTCCGTGGGCACCGAACAAGCAGCACCTGCGCGCTTGGCAACTCGGTCGCACCGGCTACCCGATCGTCGACGCGGGCATGCGCCAGTTGTGGCAGACCGGCTGGCAGCACAACCGCGTCCGCATGATCGCCGCCTCCGTGCTCGTGAAGCATCTGCTCCAGCCTTGGAACGAGGGCGCGAAGTGGTACTGGGATACGCTCGTCGACGCCGACCTCGGCGCCAACACCATGGGCTGGCAGTGGGCGGGCGGCTGCGGGGCCGACGCCGCCCCGTATTTCCGCGTCTTCAATCCGGTGCTCCAGGGCGAGAAGTTCGACCCCGATGGCGAGTATGTGCGCCGGTGGGTACCCGAGCTCGCCAAACTACCGGCCGAGTGGATCCACCAACCCTGGGAGGCACCGATGCACGTGCTGGCCGAGGCCGGTGTCGTCCTTGGGAAGACCTACCCCGCCCCGCTGGTCGGACTGACCGCCGGCCGCGACCGCGCCTTGGCGGCCCTCAAGGCCATGCGGCCTTAAATAAAAAAAAGGGGGGCAAGGGGGCAGGCTGGCAAGGGAGTGCCTGAACAAGGGGGCAAGCTGGCAAGTTGGCAGGCTGGCGAGGGAGTACAACTAGCCGCATCAAACGAAGCACCCTGACCCTAGACTTATTCCTGTCCCTTGCTCTGTCCCTATCCCTGTCCCTATCCCTGTCCCTGCCCCGCCCCTTCTCCCTCCCACCCCGACTACTTCCCCGCCGGCGCGGCGTTGGCCTTGCGGTCGCGTTCCTGGGCCTTGCGGCGGATCTCCGCCTTGGCCGCGGTCAGCCGCTCCGGCCAGGTGAAGGTCGGCGCCTTGCTAGGGTCGTAGCCGGCCATATGACCGGTGAGGCGGGTCGTCGGCTTGGTATACTTCAGTTCGGTGTCCCCGAAGACCTCGCGGCACATCGCGGCCAGGCCCGGATCGTATTCGATCAGCTGGGACCGCAGGTGCACATGGTTATGGTCGTGGTCGTTGACGCGGTTGTCGTCGAACCAGGACTGCACGCCCTCGGCGAAGTACTCGTGATGGTTGGTCGCGGCGTACTTGCCCTTCCACAGGCCCTTCGCCATCGCCGCTTGGTACGTCTCCTTGAGCCGCTTATCGAAGGTCGGATCGACCTTGAGCAGGCCGCGCAGGTGGATGTTATGGGCGAACTCGTGGATGAAGATGTTCTCCGCGGCATAAGGGTCGCCGGAGAAAGCCAGCATGTTCTCCTCCGCGCAGGAGCAGACCGGGTCGGTCTCGGAACCGCCCAGGCCGCGAGCGCGGGCGTCCCAGTAATCCTTGGGCTTCATGTGCGCGTACTCCGGGATGTCCGTCGTGAACTCGCCGCGGCCCATGATGATGACGCGAGAACCGTTGGCGATCATCGCCGTGCGCACGTCGGGCCGTTTGGCCAGCATGAGGTCGGCGAGGTAGGCGACCTCCAAGAGCGCATGGTCGTCGACCGCGCCGGAGGCCACGACGGGTAGGCCGGTCGCGCTCACATATTTTTTGTAAAACGGGTCGAGCTTCAGCGCCGCCGGCGGCGCGGTCACCGGGCCGGGGACGCCCGCGGCGACCGCGAGGGCGGCCAGCTGGCCGAGGCAGAGGAGGAGCGGGAGGAGTTTCATTTGGCGGAAGCAGGCTTGAGCTGGGCGCCGGCGGGGATCTCGGGCAGGTCGCCGGCCTTGAGGGCGACGAAGCGGGCGCGCATCTCGGCGAGCCTGGCGGGCTGCTCCGCGGCGAGGTCATGCTGCTCCGAGGGGTCGGTGGCCAGGTCGTACAGCTCGGCCTTGCCCTGCGGGTTGCCGTGCGGGGCGATCAGTTTCCAGTCGCCGAAGAAGACCGCGGAGCGCTGATAATGCGGGACATAGATTGTCCGCGGGGCCGGGCGTGGCTCGGCGCCGGACAGCGCTGGCCAAACGTCCAAGCCATCGAACTTCACGTCAGCCGGCACCCGGGCTCCGACCAGTCGGCAGAGCGTCGGCATCCAATCCGCCGCATGCATCGGGGCGACGCATTTGCCGGCCGGGAGACGGCCAGGCCAGCTGGCGAAGGCGTTGACGCGCATCCCCCCTTCGTAGGGCTGGTTCTTCCAACCGCGCAAGGGGGCGTTCGTCGTGACCGCCGGGCTACCCTTCGTGGTCCCGACGTAGGGATTGCCCCCGCCCTCGATGCCGCCGTTGTCCGAGGTGAAGATGATCAATGTGTTCGCCAACTGCCCCGTCGCCTTGAGGGCGTCGACCAGCTGGCCGACCTTGGCATCGAGCTGGCTCACGAAGGCGGCGTAGCGACGCATCGAGTCGTCCTTCAACGGATCCGGGCTGAACCGGACGTCCGCGTAGGCCCGGAAATACTCCTTCGGAGCGTCGATGGGGATGTGCACGGCGCCGAAGGGCACATAGACGAACCACGGCCCGCGCTGGGCGCGGATCTGGCGCTCGGCCTCGGCGGCGATAAGCTCGGTCGCGTTCCCCGCCTCCTGCACCAGGACGTCGTCACGATTCCAGGTATCCTCGAGGTCGCCCTTGCGGTATTTGTGGGTCCAAGGATCGACCGCGCCCGTCAGGAAGCCGTAGGACTCGTCGAAACCATAGCGGCGCGGACCCCACTCAAACTTGCCGCCGAGATGCCATTTGCCGGCAATGGCCGTGCGGTAGCCGGCCGACTTCATTGCGGTGGCCAGCGTGAAGGTGCCTTCGGGAAACGCCCGCAGGTTGGTCGGTCCGAGCACGTGCGGCCCGAAGCGGCTAGTCCAGCGGCCGGAAAGCAAGGCTGTCCGGGTCGGCGTGCAGACCGGCTGCACGTAATGGCGGTCCAGTTCGACCGAGGTCTTGAGCAGCTCCGCCATGCGCGGGGTCTGGAAACGTCCGCCGTGCCAGGAAACGTCGGCCCACCCCATGTCGTCGGCCACGATCAGCAACACATTCGGCTTGGACGGCTCCGCCGCCGACAGGCCGAGCACGAGACAACAGGCGAGCAGCAGGCAGCGGGGCGGCATGGACGCAACCTAGGGGGCGAGCCGGCGATTTCGAGGGGAAAGCGACGTCGCCCGGGCCCCCGTCACTTCTTGGGCAACATGGCCAGGTACTGGGCCTCGATCGCCTTCACCTTGGCCTTGAGGGGTTCGACCTGCGGCTGGAGTTCGGCGAGCGAACGGGCCAGTTCCTCGAGGTTGCGGCCGCGCTCGGGAATCTCCCGCACCAAGGCGGCGTGGGACTTCTCAGCCGCGGCGGCAGCCTGACGGGCTGCGGCCAGCTTCGTGGTCGCGGCGGCGACCTCCGTGCGCTTGGCTTCGACGGGCTTGAGCGCGGCGGCGAGCCGCGCACGGACCTCGACCAAGGGGGCCTCCAGCGGTTTGAGCGCTTCCTGGGCGACCTTAAGGCGCTCGCGCAACGGGGTGGACTTGGCCTCAAGCTCCTTGTCCACGAGGGCCGGGCGGGCCTGCAGGCGGGCGTACTCCTTGAGCTGGGCGGAGCGGCTCTTGGTCAGGTCGTCGCGCTCGGTCGTGAGCGGGCCGACGCCCTGTTCATTCTTCGCGACCTCGGGGACGAGCTCGGCGAGCTTCCGGCGGAAATCGGCGGCCGCGGCCGTCCGGCGAGCAATCTCATCGCGGGAGCGCGGCACCGCGGCCTCCGCGGCGGCGACGGCAGTCTGGGCGCGACGCCGCACGGCCTCCGCGGCGGCGACGGCCGCCTCGGCCTCCGCCAGACCGGCCGCGTGGCGGAAAGTCAGGTACCCGCGGAAGGAACGGGCCGAGGCGAGCGTCATGGTCGCCGCGGAGAGGTTGGCGGCGACGAGGTCCGCGGCGACCTGGGCCCCGAGGAGGGAACGCGCAGCCTCCGCGGCGGCGGACTCGGCGGTCGCGAGGGCGGCGGTCGCGGTGGCGAGGTCGCGCGTGGCGGTCTCCTGCGCGACCTTGAGATCCTTCAGCTGCTTCCCGGAAGCCTCGAGCTGGGCGGCGACCTCGGTCAGCCGGAGCCGGACCGGGCGCATCGCGCGGCCGTAGTCCTCGATGGCGGCCTTGGCGGCGGCGACCTCGGTGTCGCGGCGCTTCAGGAACTCGGTCAGGTTCGCCTCGGCCTCGGCCACGAGCTTGGCTTGGGTCTCGACCTTCGCGGCGGCGGCGGACTCCTCCAGGCGAAGGGGCGTCAGCGACTTATCCAGGTCGGCCAGCGCGGCTTGCAGTTTCGCCACAGCGGCCGCCTCGCCGGGCACGGCCGCGACCAGGCGGTCCGCCTCGCGGCGCGCCGGGTCGACCTTGGCCCCGGCGGCCTCGCGGGCCTTGAGGTTGTCCTCGCGACCCGCCAGGGCATCGGCGATGTCGGCCTCGAGCTTCGTGAGCTTGTCGCGCTCGGACAGGACGGTGACGTTGAACTCGGCGGCTTGGAGGGCGACGATCCGGACGCGGAGCGCGGCGATCTCGTCGGCGGCGGTGCGGAGCTGGGCCGCGCGGCTTTCCTGCCCGGCGAGCAGCTCGGCGCGGGCGGTCGTCTTTGCGGTCTCCTCGCGGTAAAAGGCCGCGGCCTTCTGCTGGGCCTCCAAGGCCTTCGTCGCGGCCGCGAGCTCGGCGCCCTTGACCTTCACCTTCTGCTTCGTCCAGTAGTCGATGGTCTTCGCCGTCTCGGCGGCGCGGGCCGCGAGCTCGGCGAGCTCGGTGTTCAGCCAGGCGAGATCGAAGCCCTCCGTGCGCAGGAAGGCCCGGTCCTTGTCGGCCGCGGCCACCGATGGGGCGAGTTGTTCGCGGATGACCGCCATCTTCTTGGCCAGCTCGGCGCGGGCGGCGACATCGGTCGTCTTCTCGCGGGTCGCGCGCAAGGCCTCGCGCTCCTGGTTGCCGGCGGCGATCCTGCCCTGCAACGGGGCGAGGCGGGCCTGAGCCGCGGCGGCGGCCGCGCGGGCCGCGACCTGCTCGGCGGTCGGGGCGGCGGCCGCGGGCGAGGACTGCAAGGCGATGCACTCGGCGAGGCGACCTTCCGCCGAGGCGATCCGCTGCCGGATGCGCGCGGGGTTACTCGGGACCTGAGTCAGGTCGCGACCCGTCGCGACCTCGTGGAAACGGACTTCCCCGAGCCAGTTACCGGTGACGTAGGTCTTGCCGTCGGCGAGGGCCGTCACCTTGGAGACCACGTCGGCCTGCTTGCCGGCCTGCGCCTGGGGGACGCGCTTGCCGTCGATGGCCCAGAGAGCGCTGGTGCCGTCGTTGCCGCAGGAAAGCAGGCGCCCGTCGGGGGTGAAGGCGACGGACTGGACGGCGGAGCCATGGGCGGACCAGTTGGCGACGCGCTTGCCGGTCTTCAGTTCCCAGGTCGTGATTGTGCCGTCGGCGCCGCAACTGGCGAGGACGTTGGAGTCCGCCCGCCAGGCGAGGTCGGTCACCGCCCCCTTGTGCTGGCCGAGGTTGTAGAACTCGCCGCCGTTATCGGCCTCCCAGACCATCACGTTGCCGTTGCGGTCGGCGGTCGCGAGCAGGATGCCGTCCGGGCTGAAGTCGGCGCCCGTGACCCACTCGGTGTGCTTGGCGATGGTGTAGAGCAGTTCGCCGGAGGCCGTGTCGTAGCACTTCACCTTCTTGGTGTTGGTGGCGAGGGCGACCTTGCGGTGGTCGGGCGTGATGTCGGCCGACATCACCTGGTCGAACTCCTTGCCAAGTTCGGTGACGCGGCGACCGGTCCGCACGTCCCAGACGACGGCGTGCCCGAACTTGCCGCCGCGGCCGCCGCCGAGGATCAGGAGCGAACCGTTGGCGCTGAACTTGAGGGAGCGGGCGTAGCCTTCGGGATAGGGGAAGATGCCGGCCAGTTCGCGGGTGTCGGTATCGTAGAGCAGCACCTGCTTGGGCGAGGCGACCGCGAGCAAGGAGGTCCAAGGACTGGCCGCCATGGCCGTGATGGCCGTCGTGCGGGGCGTGACAATCACCGGCTCAAGCAGGACGTCGGTCGGCCGGGCGGCGGGCCCGGTGGGCTTGCCGGCCGCGGCGTCGAAGGCGAGGTCGACCTTGGGCTGGCTGGACTTGCGGGCGACGCTGCCCTTGGCCTGCAGCAGGCCGCCGGCGATCCACTTCGAGAGCAAGGTAAGGTCCTTCGCGTCGAGCGGTGCGCCCTCCGGCGGCATGAAAGGCTCCTCCTTCTTGGAGCTGCAGGTCCAGAGCCTGCTGCCGGCCGGATTGCCGGCGTCGACCACGGCGCCGCCACCGCCGCCCGCGAGGAGCGCGGCGTAGCTGGACAGGTCGAGTCCGCCCTTCTTCTTGTCCGGGTTATGACACGAGAAGCACTTATTCTCCAGCACCGGCCGGATGTGGTCGTCGTAGGTGAGTTTCTCGGCGTCCTGGGCGCGGACGGCACCGGCGAAGGCGACGGCCGCCGCGAGCACAAGGAAGCGGCGGCTCAACCAGCGACGTGGGGCGGGGACGACGGCGGACATGGGCGGCGGGCCGGGCTCAGTGGTTGAAGTAGAACTCCTTCGAGTTCATCAGCGCCCAGAACAGGTCCTCCAGGACCGCCTGACGGTTGGCGGGATCCGCGGCGAGGGAACGGGTCACGGCGGCGACCTCCTCGGTCCGCGGGGCGCGCCCGAAGACGCGCAGGAAGAGCTCATCGACGATTTCCCGGTCCTTGCGCCCGTCGGCGATCAGGCGCTCGACGACCTTGCCGCGGCGGATGCGGTCGTTGACCGCGTCGCCGTTCATGAGGTGCAGGGCCTGCGAGAGGTTGGGGTCGGTCTTCACCTCGGACGAGGCCACCGACTCGCGCTTGGCGCGGCCGAAGGTGGCCAGGAAGTAGTTGCTCACGGCACCGTCGGCGATCTGGACCGCGCGGGCGCCGACCGGGAGACCCTGGAACTTGTTCGGCGTCTCGGTGATCTGGGAAATCGCGTCCAGCAGGACCTCCGCACGGACGCGGCGGACGGAACCATGGGCGAAGTTCAGCTTGTCGCCGGCGTTGCTCTCGTTGACCTTGGTGCTGCGCTGGTAGGCGGCGGAGGCGGTGATGTCGCGCACGAGGCGGCGCACATCGTACTTGTACTCCGTCAGGCGCTTCGCCAGCTCGCCGAGCAGCTCCGGGTTGGAGGGCGGGTTCGACACCCGCACATCATCGACGGGATCCACCACGCCGACCCCTAGGAAGTGGGCCCATATGAGGTTGGCGACGTTGCGCGCGAAGTAGGGGTTCCGAGGCGAGGCCAGCCACTCGGCCATCACGCGCCGGCGGTCGTCTCCGGGCTTGAGGTCAGGGGCGTCGCCGCCGAGGAACTTCGGCTTCATGTTCGCCTTGGTCAGGAAATGCTGCGATTCGCCGGACTTGCCGTTATAGATGATGACTTCCTGGGGGTCGTCCGTGTTCTTGCGGCCCACCTGAGCGAAGAAAGCGTTGAAGCCGTAGTAGTCGTCCATCGTCCACCGGTCGAACGGGTGGTTATGGCACTGGGCGCACTGGATGCGCATGCCCATGAAGACCTGGGCGACGTTCTCGCTGAGCTTTAGTTTGTCGAGTTCGGTCTGGTAGTAGTTGACGGGCGGGTTGGAGACGGTGCCACCGCTGGCGGAGAGCAGGTCGACGACGATGCGGTCGATGGGCACGTTGGCGCCGATGCGGTCGGCCAGCCAGTTGTAGTAGAGGAGCGCGTTCTTGTAGAACGGCGGGGCGTTGTTGCCCTGGTTGATGCCGGAGCGGATCTGCAGGAGCTCGGCCCACTTCATGACCCAGAGTTCGGTGAACTCCTTGCGCTGGAGGAGGGCCTCGACCAGCTGGGCGCGCTTGTCGGGGCGGGTATCGGCGAGGAAGGCGCGGACCTCCGCGGGCGTCGGGTAGAGCCCGACCACGTCGATGGTCACGCGGCGCACGTATTCCTCGTCCGTGCAAAGGCCGGAGGGCAGGATGCGGAGCTTGTGCAGCCGCTCGTTGACGGCCCGGTCGATGTAGTTGAGCTCCGCGGCGGCCGGGCGGGCGTAGACGAGGTCCTTCGGGATGACGAGCACCTGCGCCGTCACGCTGAAGACGTCGAAGCGGGCGAGGATGAAGGCCGCGCCGCGCTCGCCGGAACGGACCTTGCCGTCCTTGCCGACCTTGGCGACGGGGTCGTTGTTCGACATGAAGAGCGCGAGGTCGGTGACGTCGCGGTCGGTCCCGTCGGAGTAGGTCGCACGGACGGTGATCTGCTGCGCGGCGTCCACGCCTTCGAGCACGACCGCCGGCGGGAACACCTCGATGCCGGTGACCTTGGCGACGCCGGGGACGTCGTCCTTGGCCCCGCCGGCGATCCATTCCAGGATGGTGCGGTTGTAGGCGGAATCCGGCTCGTAGAGTTTGTTGCCCGAGTGGGGGACGGCGCCGACGGCCTTCTCGACCAGCGTGCTTTCCTCGGGGATGGCGAGGTTGATACGGCGGCCGACCATCTCGCGGGTCAGGCGGACGTAGTCGCCGGCGGGATCCATGCCGAAGAGCGAGAGGCGGAAGCCGTCCTTGCCGCGCGCGGCGCCGTGGCAACCGCCCGCGTTGCACCCGCCGCGGAGGAAGACCGGCATGACGTCGAGGCGGAAGGAGACCGCGCGGTCCTGGACGCCGTCCTTGACGGTGACGGGCACTCGGGCCGTCAGGCCGCCGAGGGCCGCGACGACCTCCGTCGCGCCGGCGTCGGCGACCGGGCGAAGCACGTCGCCGGCGAGCGCCGCCACCTTCGGGTCGGTGACCTTGACGTCGGCGAACGCCGTGACGTCGCGCGTAGTGGCATCCTTGAAGGTCGCGAAGACGACGAGCCGGTGGGAGTCGCGGCGGGTCTCGAGGCGCACCTCGGGCGGGAAGATCTCGAGCTTCTCCACCGTGGCGAGTTTACGGAGCAGCTCCGCCTTGGGGTCCTCGACGCTCTGCTTGCCGCGAGGGACGAGCGTCACGCCCGCCGTCCACGGAGCTCCGGCCGCCACCCAACCGCGCAGAAGGGCGAGCTCGGCCGCGGGAAGCGGCCCGCCCTTGGGGGGCATCAGGTCCTCGTGGTCCTTCGCGAGGAAGACGCGCTTCACGAGCTCGCTGCGGTCAGCCTGACCGGGTTCGACGATCGGGCCGTTGGCCCCGCCCTTGAGGAAGGCAGCCTGCGTGTGCATCAGCAGTTTGCCCTTCACCTTATCGGGATTATGGCATTCGACGCAGCGCGTCTCCAGCACCGGGCGCACCTGCTCGAAGGTCACGGACGCGGCGGCCGGGAGAAGCGGTAGGCAGAGGAGAGCGGGCAGGAGGAGGCGGAG
>JBEELT010000072.1:0-8967 GCA_041167995.1 Verrucomicrobiota bacterium
CCGATCGGCTCCCTCAAGAAGGCCGGCGTGGTCGCGGTGACCGACGCCACCTCCGGCGTGCAGAACAACGAAATCATGCGCCGCGCCTTGGAATACGCCGCGATGTTCGACCTCGTGGTGCTCGACCATTGCCAGGACAGCAGCATGACCGAAGGCGGCCAGATGCATGAAGGCGCCTGGTCCCTCCGCCTCGGGCTCCGTGGCCTGCCCCGCACCGCCGAGGAGATTGTCGCCTCGAGCGACTGCCTGCTCGCCGAGCTGACCAAGGCCCGCATCCACCTGCAGCACCTTTCGTCCGCCGGCTCCGCCGAAATCGTCCGCCGCGCCAAGGCCCGCGGCCTGCCCGTGACGGCCGAGGTCTCCGGCCTGCACCTGCTGCTGGCGGACTCCGCCCTCAAGGATTACGACACGCGCCTGAAGCTGAACCCGCCGCTACGCGAGGAGGCCGACCGCGCTGCGCTGGTGGCCGCGCTCGTCGACGGCACCCTCGACGCCGTCTGCTCCGACCACTCGCCGTGCACGGCGACGGAGAAAGACTGCGAGTTCGACCAAGCCCCGTTCGGGGCGGCTTCGCTCGAGACCACCTTCTCCGCGGCCTACGAGGCGGTGGTGCTCTCCGGCGCGGCCGACCTGGCCCTGCTGGTCGCCCGCCTCACCGCCGGCCCCGCGAAGGCCCTCGGGCTCGCCGCCGGCACGCTGCGCGTGGGCGCCGCGGCGGACCTCGTGCTGCTGGACCCGAAGGCGAAGTGGATCCCCTCCGCGAAGACGCTCTTCTCTAAGTCGGGTAATAACCCGCTCGCCGGGCGCGCCCTGACCGGCCGCGCGGTCGCGACGTTCGTCGGCGGCCACCAAGTGCACGGAGCCTAAGCCGGCTTGATGGAAAAACTCCTCGAGACCGCCCGTGCCTTCACCGCGTGGGATTGGGCCTGCGTCGCCTACTCGATCGGCCTCGGGGTGCTCGGGCTGGTGTGGCTGCGGCGCTGGTTCCGCGAGGAGCAGGCCGACGAGCCGGCGCCCTCCGCGACCATCGATGCCCTGCTCGGCCTGGGCCTCGGTCTGGTGGCGTTCGGCTTCGTCTACCCTTTCGTGCAGTCGGTGCTCGTTCAGCAACTGACTTCGGAACACCTCTTCCCCTCGGTATCGACCCACCTCCAGATGGGCTTGATCGGCCAGATGGTGGCCACCGCCCTGATGGTGGCCCTCTGGATCGCCCTCCGCCCCGCGGTGGTCTGGAACGCGACCGCGCCGGCGAGCCCGGCCGGCGCGGTCAACCATCCGGCATCCGCGCTGCCCGGCCTGCATCCCCGGCTGCTCGGCACCGCCTTCGTCTGCGTCATCGGGCTCGGCCTCGGTGGGGCGGTCGTCTGGAAGGCACTCCACACGATCTGGGAATTCGCGGCCGCCCACGGCTTCCCCTTCGCCGCTCCCGCCGACGAACCGCAGGACGTCGTGCAGCTCGTGCTCGACGTGCCCATGCAATCGCGGACCTTCATCATGCTGGCACTGACGGTGTCGGTCGGGGCGCCGATCATGGAGGAACTCGCGTTCCGCGGCATGATCTACCCGGGCCTGAAGCGGCTGCTCCCGCCTTCCCGCTGGCCGGCGGTCATCCTGACCGGGCTGCTCTTCGCGACCGTGCACCTCAGTTGGTCGGCCGCCCTGCCCCTGCTGGGCTTCGGCTGTTTCCTGTGCCTGGTACGCGACCGGTTCGGACTCCTGGCCTGCATGGCGGTCCACGCGGCCTTCAACTTCACCAACCTGGTTTGGTTGAAGCTGGCGCCGAACGCATCCAGCCTCTGACCCATGGGCGCTCTTACCACGCTGCCGGATCGTTCCGTCGCCCGGCTCCCGGAGGAGGAGCTCATCCGCCGCGTCGTGCAGGCCTTGGGCGTCGCCGCGCCGCCGTTCCCGGAAGGTCCGGGCGGGGATTGCGCGCACCTCGACACGACGCGCGGTGGCCGGAAGTACCGCGCCAGCACGATCGACTCCGTCCTGCTGGGCAGACATTTTGATGCGGCTTGCGCCGGACATCGCGCCGGCGCCAAGCTGGTGAACCGCAACCTGTCCGACCTCGCCGCGGCCGGCGCGACCCCTTCGGACGGACTGCTCTCCTTGCTGCTGGCTCCCGACGTGGACGTCGCCTGGCTGGAAGACTTCGCCCACGGGGCGGGCCAGGCCGCGAACCGGGCGGGTCTACGGCTGGTCGGCGGGGATATCTGCCGCGCCCCCGCGGGCACGTTCGCGGCGACGCTGGCCTTGCAGGGCTTCGCTCACCGCATCCTCACGCGCCGCACCGCCGCGCCGAGCGACGCGATCTTCGTCACCGGCCAGCTCGGCGGCTCGCTCTACGGACACCACCTCGATTTCACGCCGCGTCTGGCCGAGGGCGAATGGCTCTGCGGCCAGGGCGAGGTCACCGCTTGCACCGATTTGTCCGACGGGCTGGCGAAAGATCTGCCCGGCCTGCTCGGCCCGAAACTCGATGCCCGGATCGACCTCGGGGTGCTCCCCTTGAGCGACGCCGCACGCGCGCTCGCCAAGGCCGACGGCAAACCGGCCGCCGAGCACGCCCTGGCCGACGGCGAGGACTACGAGTTGCTGTTCACGGTCGCCGCGGACCGCGCCGACCTGCTGGAGCGCTCCTTCCGCCAAGCCTTCCCGCTCACCCCGCTTACCCGCCTCGGCACGACCGAAGCCGGCAGCGGGCGCTTCCTGGACCTCGCGACAGGGGAACCGGTGAACGCGAAGGGCTTCGGGCATTTTTGAGGAAAAGATTAGAGTGCTGGGTCGAGTACGGAGTGCTGGGTCGAGTACTGAATCGAGGACAGAGTGCTGATTACAGATTACGGAAAGGAGGCAGGGCCGATGCAGCTCGGGACCGCAAATCGGCCCAACACCCAGAACTGCAGTCCGCAATCGACCCAGCACTCGACCCTGCAATCGATCCTGTCCTCCGTACTCCGCCCCCCTCCCCACCTACAACTTGAACTGCCGGATGATGACGAAGAGGGCGAAGATGAGGGCGCAGCCGGCGAAGGTGACCGTGGTGGTCTCGTAGGTGGAAAGCAGGCGCACGACGGTCTCCAGGAGGCTGATGCACTTGGTCGTCTGCACCTCGGCCTTGCCCAGCGCCGTCTCGGCATACTTGGCCGCCACCTCGAGCTTCTTGTTGTCTGACTTGATGCCGTCGTCGGTGATCAGCACGACGGCCGTCTCGGTCGACTTCATCGCGGCCTTGTAGCCGTCGACGGACTTCTGAATCTCCTTGGTGGCGGTCAGCACGCTGTCGGTGGTATCCTTGAGCTCGTGGCTGAACCAGAGGCCGGCCAAGGAGACGAGGAGGGTCACGACGGCCATGCCGACGATGCCGACTTCGGCTTGGACGAGTCCGCCGCGGACGGGTCGGCGGGAGGTGCGGGTCTTGGTCATGTTCTTAGGTTGTTATGAAAGGGTTCAGGGACGGCGGGAATCCCCCGTTTTGCGGGTCGGAGACTTCTTGGCCTTCGCCTTGGCCTTGGGTTTGGAACGCTTGCGCCCGGAGGAACGCTTGCGGCGCTTCTGGCGGGCCGTGGGCTTCTCTCCCTTGAGCAGGCCCAGTTTCTCCCGCACGGTGTGGGTGATCCACTCGACCAATTCGGGGGCGAGGGCGCCGGTGAGCCCCTGGATGATGGCCTTGTTGAGGGCGGAGAGCTTCCAGGCGTAGGTGACGAAGAAGGCGATGATGGCGAAGAGCGCCGCGGCGATGATGTGCTTGAGCGAGCGCCGCCAGTTCGCCTCGGAGGCCTCGTCGATGAGGAGGCGACCCACCATCGCGGCGGCGCCGATGAAGGACACGATCCAGCCGCCCGCCCCGAACGCCTTGAGCGCCAGGGCGAAATCACGCACCGAGTCGTCGGCCCCGCCTTTGGCGGCGAGGAACGACAGCGTCGCCGGCAGGATCAGCATGCGACGGCCAAGGTCTCAGCCCGGGCGACGGCCAACTGGGCGCGAGAGGTGGATGGGAGGGCGGAGGCCAAACGGTTACCCCAAGAGGGGTGGCCCCATTCAAGCCCCCGCGAGGGCCGACTCAATCCCCAACCCCGGCTCAAAGGGCCTGGCGGCGGGCCGGACGCCCCTCGTCGACCTCAATGTAGTCGAACATGGTCTCCACGCCGGCCTCGGGCCCGAGCTGATTCTCCTTCAGGCGGCGAAGCAGCACCTCATTGGCCTCGTCGCGCCAGCCACGCTTGGTCATGAACCCGTTCCAGATCTCGATGTCGCTCGTGCTGAGTCGACGACCCTTGGCTTCGGCCCAGCTTAAGGCCTCCTCGGCCGAGGCCTGCGGGTGCTGCAGCACCCAGACACGCAGGTCATCGTAGCCGATCCCGAGGTACTGACAGCAACGGTCGTCGAACGCCTTACCGAGGTTGTTGACGAAGTCAGGGTGGAGCTGGCCCACGGCGTGAAGGCGGATCTTGGAGAGCAGGCGTGGCAGGTAGACGAAACCGCGGACGGCTTCATAGGGACTGAGGAGGCCGGGGACGATGGGCATGGGGCCAATGTGCCGAATCAGGCCGGGGATAAAAGCGCAAAGGTGCCGCCCCCGGACCTTCGCTTATTTTCTTTTTTGCCCTGCGGTCGCTTTGGTCCTACGACTACCCCATGCGCACCCCCTCCGCCCTGCTGCTCGCCTGCCTGCTGGCCCTGCCCACCTTCGCCGCCGAGGGCGCCAAGGCCCCGCCGAAGACCGACGCCAAGCCGGCGGTCCGCAAGCCACTGGCCGAACAGCCCCTGCGCATGGCCAAGGACATCGCGGCCTTCGAGGCCCAGGACAAAGCCAACCCGCCGCCCCAGCACGCCCTGCTCCTCAGTGGCGCCAGCTCCTTGCGGATGTGGAAGAACGTGGACGAGGCCATGAAGCCCTACCCCGTGATCAACCGCGGCTTCGGCGGCTCTTACACGACCGAAGTGCTCGGCTACATGGACCGCATCACCCTGCCCTACCACCCGCGCATCGTGGTGTTCCACTGCGGGGGCAACGACGTCAACGCGGGCGACCCGGCCGAAGCCCCGCTCGGCCGCATCCGCGAGTACGTGAAGCGCCTGCGCAAGGACAACCCCGACACCGCCATCGTCTTCATGGCCACCACGCGCGCCCCTTCCCGCAAGGCCAAGTGGCCGGAACTGGATAAGTTCAACACCGGCCTCGCCGCCTACTGCAAGGAGGAGAGCAACGTCTGGTTCGTGGACATCAACCCGGCGCTCAATCAGCCCAGCGGGGAAGGCAAGGAAGGCCACTACCTCAAGGACAACCTCCACCCCAGCGAGCTCGGCTACCAGGAAATCGCCAAGGCCCTCAAGCCCGCCGTCGACACCGCGTGGAAGGCGACGGAGAAGGCATTTAAAAGGTAATAGCGGCAGGTAGGGCTGACCGTCCCGGTCGGCCGTGACATTTGGTAAAACGCAGCCGAGTACGGAGTACGGAGTACCGAACGACGCATCAGCCCAAAAGCAGGCCGTACCCATTTCCCTGACCCCATCTGTACTCAGTACTCCGTACTCTGTACTCGATCCAGCACTCGATTCAGCACTCTACCGTGCCTATCCCTAACCCTGACCCTTATCTATTTTACTCCTCCCTCACCTGTCCCCACCTTCAAGCACCAATGTCCTCTACTGCCGAACAGCCCGCCGCCGAGCGCTTCCCGAACGGGCCGTTCACTCGCTACATGATCGGCGAAGGGATCTCGATGACGGGTACGTGGATGCAGGGCATGGCGCTCGGCTGGGTGATGACGGAAGTCGTGGTCCGCGACGGACTGCAAAGCTACGAGGGCCTGCTGCAGGCGGCGCCACATCTCGCGAGCGGCATCGTGATGTTGCTGCTCTTCCGACTTGGCGGCGCCTACGCCGACCGCCACGACAAACGCTTCATCCTACAGGTCTGCCAGGTCGCCCAGATCGGCTTCGCGCTCGCGATCGGCCAGCTCGTCGCCCACGACGCCCTGCACACGTGGCACCTCATCGTGGCCGCCGCCCTGCTCGGGGTCTCCAGCTCGTTCGAGATGCCCGCCGCCGCGGCGATCGTGCCGGAGCTCGTCGCGCAGGAAAATGTCGCCAAGGCCATCTCCGTGGACCGCGCGGTCTTCCACGCCACTCGCCTCGTCGGCCCTGCCGCCGCGGGTTATCTGGTCGGCCGCTTCGGCGCCGAATGGGCCTTCTACCTGAACGCGGCCTCCTTCGTAGCCCTGATGGTCGCCTTGGCCACGTTGCCGCGGCGGCCCGAGGGCACGGCGGAAGAAGAGCAGAAGCGCCAAGGCGGCGCCGGCGAGGGCTTCCGGCACGTCCGTCAGGACAAGCCCAGCCTCGCGATGGTCGCGCTCCTGGCCACCAACACGCTCTTCGTCTTCCCGGTCATCATCGTGCTACTCCCGCTCTACGCGAAGAACGATCTTCACGCCACGCCCGAGCAGATGGGGCTGCTCATGCTCTGCTCCGGCGCCGGTTCGGTCTCCGGCTCGCTCCTCATCATGGCGCTCAAGCCGGCCCTGCGGCGCCTCGCGATCCTAACCGGCATGATCCTCGCCTGCGGCGCCCTCGTAAGCCTCAGCCAGGCGGACGGACTGATCTGGGCCGGTGCTTCGCTCGTGACCCTCGCGGTCGGCGTCTCGACGCTCGTCGGACTCGCCAACACCATCGTTCAGGAACGTTCGCCGGCCGAACTGCGTGGGCGCGTCTCGGCCGTCGCCGGACTGAGCTTCTTCGGCTTCCTGCCCTTCGCCGCGATCATCATGGGCTGGATGACCGACGTGTTCAAATTGCGCAACGTCCTGCTCGGTTCCTCGCTCTGCTACGCCGTCATCGGCTTCGTCGTCATGCTCACCGTCGGCAGCAAGGTGACGGGCGAAAAGGAAGTAGTGGAGCAAAGGGAGTAGGAATCCGGACGAAGCAGGCAGACTCCGTGCTCATTCCTCTCGGCGTCTCCCCAGGACTCTAGGTAGGGACCAGCGTCCCTGCTGGTCCGTTGATTGGGGCTCGGCACGAGGTCAGGCACGCCATCGCTGCGCGAGGCGAAGCCAGACCCCATGCCGGCGGCCGACCGGGACGGTCAGCCCTACCTAATGGCCGGTGGGCAAGGGGGAGGGCAGAATCGAGTGCTGGATCGAGTACTGGATCGAGTACAGAGTACTGAGTACGGAGTACAGAGTACAGAGCGGGTCAGGGAATGGGTGCGGGCTGCTTGTTGGCTTATGCATCGTTCCGTACTCCGTACTCTGCAATCCGTACTCGGCTGCGTTTTACCAAATATCACGGCCGACCGGGACGGTCAGCCCTACCTAATAACTGGCCCAAGCCCTGGCCCAAGCCCTCGCGCTTACAGCGCGCAAAGTGGTGCACCCGTTGGGACTCGAACCCAAATCGCCGGCTTCGGAGGCCAGAATTCTATCCATTGAAATACGGGTGCCTGACCCGATACAAGCCGAGGGGCGGTTCGGTAGTCAACCCTTCCCCTCTCGGGCCCGGCCTATTTGGCGGCCGGAGTCGCTTCCTTTTTCTCTTCCTTAGGCTTGGTGGCAGGCTTGGGCGCGGCCTGCCCACTACCACCCTTCGGGGTCAGGTCGGGCTCGGGATCAAGTCGGTCGGGGATCGAGAGAATCCGCGGCACGGTGCGGGAGGGGTCGGGCACGACGAAGAGCAGGTTGCGCATGCGGGACTCCTTCACCCAGCTGCCGCGCACCACGGGGACGGTCTCGGTCTCCGGAGGGACCGGCGAGGCGTCGACGTAGACATCGTAAGGCTCATCGACGCCGACCGTGGGCATGCTGAGCGCGGACCCCTTGGGGTTCACCGTGACACCGGCGTTGCCAAGTTTCGCGTAGATGATCCGATCCGAAAGGTTGAACCAGATCACCGCGCCCTCGGGCGCACGGGTCTTGTTGAACTCCACCGGGAGCATGATGAAGGCCAACGGACCGGGCTGACCAGTCGGCAGCAACACGATGAGCGAATCGCTCATGGCCTCGGGGATATCGACGAAGGGAGCGTCGGCCGGCAGCGGTTCCGTCTTCGTGGGGGCCTTGGTCGCGGCATAGACCCGGACCGGACCGGCGGGCAATTTCGCCCGGGTGCTCGAGATGGTGAGGCGCGGCAGGTCCACGCTGGTGGTGTCCTTGCCGACCACGAGGACCACCTTGTCGGGGGCGTCCAACGGCGCCTGGACGTAAAGAAGCCGGCAGCTGCGGGAGGAACTTCCCGGGGTGTCGGCTGCGCCGGCCAGAGCGGCCAGACCAGAGACAAGGAGGACGAGGAACTTTTTCATGCCAGGGTGGGTGATGAAAATGAGGGACCAGAGGTCGCTTGACGATACTACAATTAAGGGCCGGCCCTCATTTCGCGGGCATCACCCGGTCGGCGAAGTCCAGGTAGGCCTGCCAATCCTCCAAGGTGACGTCGTGTTTGCCGGCGCGCACGTGGTAGCCGATGGATTTGCCCACCCGCTGGCCGACGGCGGGGTAGACGTCCGTACCGAGCCCGGGCTGGCCGAGGAGCCTGAAGACGGGGTCCGCGGCGAGCGCGCCGAGGAACTCGCCCCGCGGATCGGCCCAGCGATCCTCGACGGCGCTGGCGACATAAAGCGGCCGCGGGGCGACGAGGGCGAGGAGGTGGTGCTGGTCGATCGGCATGAGGTGCTCCTTCTCCGCGAAGGTGGCGTAGCGAGCCGTGAACCAGTGCGGGAAACCGCGACCGGGGTAGGCGCCGGCGATGATGCCGACGGTCTCGCCAAAGAGGCGCTTGCCGAGCGCCGCCCCGCCGCAGCCCGACTCGTTGGAGATGACGAGGGCGAAGCGTTCATCCTGCGCACCGGCCCAGAGCGAGGCCTTGCCGAGACGGGAATGGCCGATCACCGCGACACGCTTGGCATCGACGGCCGGGACCTTCTCGAGCGCATCGAGCGAACGCGAGAGGCCCCAGGCCCACGCGCCGATG
>JBEELT010000073.1:0-8842 GCA_041167995.1 Verrucomicrobiota bacterium
TTCCTCGCCTCCCTCAAGGCGGGCGGCACGGGCATCACCCTGAACACCGCCGAGTACGTCTTCCTGCTCGACCCCTGGTGGAATCCCGCCGTCGAGGCGCAGGCCGTCGACCGCGTACACCGCATCGGCCAGAAGAACCCCGTGCTCATCTACCGTATGATCGCCCCGGGGACCGTCGAGGAACGCATCGAGGAACTCAAGCAGGAGAAGCGCGAGCTCTTCTCGACGGTCGTCGGCGACATCCCGGACATGACCGACTGGACGCGCCACTTCTCCTCGCTCGACGCGCTGATCCGGCTCAGCGACTCCCCCGCGGCCTCGGCCTCGGCGGAGGCCGCCGCCGCGGAGCGCGAGACGGAGGCCTGAGCCTCAGCGGGCGATTAGATCGTACTCGAGGGCGCCGGTCACCGTGACCTCGGCGAACTCGCCCACAGGCAACTTCTTCGGCACCTGGACGACACCGTCGATCTCCATGGCGTCGCCGGCGCTGCGGGCCACGCCGGGACTTTCGACGAGCACCCGGAGCTTGCGACCGATGAAGGCTTCCCCGCGTTCCTTCGAGAGGCGCTGGAGCAGGAGCATGGCGCGGGCGTGGCGGGCGGCCTTCACCTCGTCGGGGATATGGCCCTCCATCTTCGCCCCTTTGGTGCCTTCCTCCTTGGAGTATTTGAAGATACCGACGCGGTCGAAGCGGGTCGTGGCCAGGAAATCGAGCAGTTCCTGGAAATCCTCCTCGGTCTCGCCCGGAAACCCGACGATGAAGGTGGTGCGGATAACCAGGTCGGGGATGCCGGCCCGCATGCGGCGGATGAGGTCGCGGATGTAGGCGCCGTCGGTCTCGCGTTGCATGGCCGTGAGCATGCGGTCGGAGATATGCTGTAGGGGGATGTCCACGTAGCGGATGACGTGGCGGGACTGCGCGATCGTCTCGATGAGCTCGTCGCTCCAGTGTGCCGGGTGGGTGTAGAGCAGGCGGATCCAGTGGTCGCCGGCGATGGCGTCGAGCTCGCGGAGCAGCGAGGCGAGGGATTCGCCCTTGGAGGAGTCGACCTTGCTCCGCGGGTTGGGGCGGGCGTCGGTCCAGCGGTCCATCCCGAAGTAGGTCGTGTCCTGTGAGATCAGGTTGATTTCTTTGACGCCGTCGGCGACGAGCAGGCGGGCTTCCTTCACCACGGACTCGACCGTGCGGCTGCGGTGACGGCCGCGGATGCGGGGGATGATGCAGAAGGAGCAGGGGTGGTTGCAGCCTTCGGCGATCTTGATGTAGGCCGCGTGGCGCGGGGTCAGGCGGAAGCGCGGCGTGTCGAAGTCCGGGATGAACGTCGTGGTCTTGGCGAGGAATTCCGTCTTGCCCGCGTCGCCGCCGAGGACCTTGCGGATGACGGGCACGATGTTCGTCACTTGGTCGAGTCCGATGAAGGCGTCGACCTTCGGCAGTTCGACGCGCCCCTTGGCTCCCTCGACGACGGGCAGGGCGCCTTGGTAGCGCTGGGCCATGCAGCCGGCCACGATGAGTTTCTGGCCCTTCTTCCGGGCGGTCGCCTTGCCGTCGCTCATTTCGTAGATCGCCGCGAGCGCCTCGTGCTTGGAGGCGTCGATGAAGGAGCAGGTGTTGACGATGACCACGTCGGCCTCGGCGGCGTCGGGGGTCATGGTCATACCGGCCTGGGCGAGGTGGCCGATCATGATCTCGGAATCGATCAGGTTCTTGGCGCAACCGAGGGAGACGAGGCCTACTTTGACGGACATGGGGGGATAAGGAGCAGGGATTCCGAGGAAAGCAACCCCAGGCGGGTCAAAGCGTCAGCCAGGCCTCGGCCGGAATCGTTTCGGGACGGGCCAGCGACGTCACCCCGAAGGCGGGCAGCGCCTCGAGCCAGCGGGCTACGTCGGCCTGGTCGGGGAAGAGTTTTCGGGCGGCCGAACCGACCTGTTTGCGCCGCTGGGTGAAAAGCATGCGGGCCACCTCGCGGGCGCGGGGGCTGAGGCGACGGGCGTCGGCGCGGCGGCGCAGGACGAGCAGGCAGGAGTCGACCTTGGGCGGCGGGTTGAACGATTGCGCGGGGACCGGGTGGACCTTCACGCGTTCGAAGGCCAGCTGGACCTGCGCGGTCACGGCCGACCAATGGCCAGTGCCGACCTCGGCCGTCAGTCGCTCGGCGGCTTCGCGTTGTAGCATCAGCACCATGATTGACGGGTGCGGTCCGGCGCAGATCGCGTCCATCCAGGGAGTGGAGATCGCGTAAGGGAGGTTGGCGATGACCTTGAACGAGCCATCGGTCGCCCCCTTCAGGCCGGCGCGCGGGAAGTCCATCGCGTCGCCCTCGTGGAGCTGGAACGTCACGGGGTACCGGGGCTGCAGCGTGGTCTCGAGGTGGTAGACCATCGTGCGGTCGGCCTCGACGGCGAAAAGGTCGACGCCTGCGCCGAGCAAGGTGCGGGTCAACGTGCCCAAGCCCGGGCCGACCTCGACGACGGTGTCGCCGGCCTTGACCTCGCCGAGTTCGAGGGATTTGCGGACGATGTTGCCGTCCACCAAGAAGTTCTGGCCGAGCCACTTCTTCGGCATGTGCGCCAGCCGCGCCAGCAGCTCGCGGGTCTCCGATAGGCTGAGCGGGCCGTCGCTCATGCGCGCCGGAAGGCCTGCAGCAGCTCGGCCGGATCGGCGGCGCGCATCAGGGATTCACCGACCAGCAAGGCGTGGGCGCCGGCGGCGCGCATGCGGGCCGCGTCCGCCGGGGTCTTGATACCGCTCTCGGCGACCTTCAGCACGTGCTTGGGCATCCGCGGGATGACGCGTTCGGCGAAGGTCAGATCGATCTGGAAGGTCGAGAGGTTGCGGTTGTTGACCCCGACCATGTCCGGGTCGTGCCTGAGCGCGCGCTCGAGCTCGGCCTCGTCATGGACCTCGAAAAGGGTGTCCAGTCCGGCAAGCTTCGCCGCGCGATGGAGCGGGCGGATCTCGTCGTCGGTCAGGCCCCGGACGATGATGAGGATGCAGCGGGCGCCGGCCTGCGCCGCCTCCAGTACTTGGTACGGGTGCACCATGAAGTCCTTGCGGATGCAGGGCAGGGGAGTGGGGCGCTTTGCCTGGTCGTGGGTCACATCGACCAGGTCGGCGAGACGGCCCTGGAAATAAGTCGTCTCGGTCAGCACCGACAGGCAGTCGGCGCCGGCCGCGGCGTAGAGCCGGGCCTGGGCGACGGCGTCGACCTCGGCCTTGATCTGGCCCACGCTCGGGGAGGCCCGTTTGACCTCGGCGATGACGGTCAGGCGACCGGGGATATCCAGCGACTGGCGGAAGCCGGGCAGAAGCCGGCGGCCGGCGAAGGCCGCCAATTCGGCGTCGGCGACGGGGCGGGCGAACGGGGCGATTTCCCGACGCTTGGCGTCCATGATTTCCGTCAGTTTGTCCACGCCCTCCACGGAACCGCTCCGCGGCCGTCTGGCAATCGTTTTGACTCCCTCGCCGCGGTCGTCTCGATGACAGGCATGTCCGGCATCGACCTCCTGCTCGCCACCACCGCCCGGCTGCGCGCCCCTGACGGCTGTCCTTGGGACCGGGTGCAGACCCACCGGACCCTCTGCGACTGCCTCGTGGAGGAGGTCAGCGAACTGTTGCAGGCCATCGACCGCGATGACCTCCCCAACCTCCGCGAGGAACTGGGGGACCTGCTCTTCCATATCGCCTTGCACGCGCAGATGGCCGCCGAGGCTGGTCATTTCAATTTCGACGACGTCGCCCGCGAGGTGAACGACAAGATGGTCCGCCGACACCCGCACGTGTTCGGCGCCGGTGCCAAGCTCGGCGATCCCGAGGCGGTCGTGAAGCAATGGGAGCAGATCAAGCTCGGGGAGAAGGGGGCGGCGAAGCCGACCGTCTTCAAGGAGCTTCCGCCCGCGCTGAATCCGATTCTCACGGCCCGGGAAGTCTGGAAACAGGTCCGCAAGAAACAGTTGGACGCCGGCGCGACTGTCGATGTCGCCCAGGTCGACGCGCACACGCAGGGGCTCGATGAGGCCGCCGCGGGGCGTCGCCTGTTCGAACTGGTCGCGGCCTGCCGCGACGCCGGCATCGACCCAGATTCTGCGCTGCGACGACACACCGCCGAGGTCGTGCGTACCGCCGAGGCCAACGCCGCTCCCGGCTGACATGCGCTCGGACGGTTCACCGCTCGTCGTCCGGCTCGGGGAACGTACCGTCGAGGTCTGGCCGCGCGTCTCCGCCCGTTCCCTGCGTATCCGTCTGGCCGTCCGCCCGGGACCGAAGGTCATCCTTTCCTACCCGCCGCAGGCTTCCGAGGCGTCGGCGCTCGCTTTCCTGCAGGCCAACCTCGCCTGGTTGGAGAAGATCGTCGCGAAGGCCCGGCCCGTGCAGGCCTCCCTCCTGGATCACCTTCGCAAGTATCCCTGGGCGACGTTGGATGACCGTCTCATGGAGGTCTGTCTGGCCGAGGGCATCCGCACTTCGATGAAGTTCACCCATGCCGAGGATCGCGTCGACCTGACGGTCCCGTCCGCCGCGCCGGAGCCCGGGGCCGCGCGTGCTTTGCGACGCTTTGCGGAGACCGGACTGACCCTCGCCGTCGAGCGGCTTTCCCGTCGAGTGGGCGTGACGGTGGCCCAAGTCGGCGTCCGGGATCAGACCACCCGCTGGGGGTCGTGCTCGGCCGCGGGCGCGCTTTCGCTCAACTGGCGGCTCGTCCTGCTACCTCCGCTCCTGCACGACCACGTCATCCTGCACGAGCTTGCCCACCGCCGCCATATGAACCACTCGGACCGGTTCTGGAACCAGCTCGCCGCTTGGGATCCCCAATGGAAGAAGCATGACCGGGAACTGACGAAGCGATGGAACACCATCATGGATCTCGGCCGCCCGTGAGCCGCGAAGTCGGCCAATCGCCCGACGAAGTCTTCGACGTCGTCGACGACCACGATCGCGTCATCGGTCGCGAGTTCCGGGGCGAGATCCACCGGCGCGGCCTCCTGCACCGGGCGGTCCACATCTTCTGGCTGCGGCCGGACGGTCAACTGTGCCTCCAGCGGCGTTCCTTCGCCAAGGACAACTGCCCGGGTCAGCTGAGTTCCTCCTGCGCCGGCCACGTCGACGCCGGCGAAGCCTACCTGACCGCCGCTGTCCGGGAACTGGGCGAGGAGCTAGGCGTCCACGTCGCCCCCGCCGAGCTCGCGGAGATCGACTATGCCCCGCAGCATGAGGACCTCGGCCGTGAATTCGTTCGTTCCTACCTTTTGCGGCGTCCGGCCGAACGCTGCCTTCCGGCCGCCTTCGAGGTCGACGCGGTGCTTTTGCGGACGCCCGTCGAGCTCGAGGCCTGGGCCGCCGAACAGCCGGATCTTTTCTGCCGACCGCTCCTCCATCTGCTGGTCCGGCCGGCGGTGCGACGGGCCTTGGGCTTGCGGTAAGTGTTTGAACTTCCGCCCCGGTGGTGCGTTAGTGGCGAGGTGTCGGACCCGGCTCCAGCCCTTCTTGAAACCCCCGCGGTGGTGCCCTGGTACCATTGGCTCTGGGTGGCCCCGTTCGCTTTGGTGTTGCGGCTTTGGTTGGCGACCCTGCGGATCCGTTCCAACCGTTCAGCCATCGACGATGCCGACGGCGGGCGGATCATCGTCCTCTGGCACGACCGGCTCTTCGTTTCCGGCTGGGTCGCCCGCAGGCATTTCCGGCGCCCCATCAATGCGCTCATCAGCACGAGCAAGGATGGCGGTTGGCTCGTCGCCTTCTTTCGCCTGATGGGCCTCAAGGCCGTGCGTGGTTCCTCGAGCAAGCGGGGCGCCGCCGCCCTGATGACGCTCACCCGGGTCGTGCGGGCGGGGGAGCATGCTGGGGTCACGCCGGATGGTCCCAAGGGGCCAGCCCGGGTCTGCAAGACCGGCGTCGTGGCCTTGGCCAAGCTGACCGGTCGCCCCATCATCCTCATGGGATTGGATTATGCACGTTGCTGGCGCCTCCGTAACTGGGATCGGTTTGCATTGCCGCTGCCATTTTCGCGAGTCGACGTGACCTTTGAGGATATCCTGTGTCCATCCCGCGACGAGGAGGACGGCGTCGTGGCGGCGCGGATTCAGGAGCGCCTCAACGCCCTCTCGGGTCAGTGAGGACTACTCCCGGCGGAGAAGCTTCGCGGCATACTTCGCGAGCAAGTCCGACTCGAGATTGACCCGCTCCCCGGCGCGGCGCTGGGCGAGGTTGGTCACGGCGAGCGTGTGCGGGATCAGCCAGATACGAAAACCGCCGGGGCGCAGGTCGGCCACGGTGAGCGACATGCCGTCGACCGCGACGCAGCCCTTCTTGACGACCAAGTCCAGGATTTCCGCGGGGGCGTCGACGTCGAACCGCCAATCCGCGCCATCTTGCCCCAGGAAGGCGATCGTGCCGCACGCGTCGACGTGTCCGGTGACAAAGTGGCCACCGAGGCGGTCTGTCGGAAGGAGGCTAGGTTCAAGGTTGACCAGGTCGCCAACCTTGAGGTCGCCCAAGTTGGTCAGGCGGAGTGTCTCGGCCAGAAGGTCGAAGGAGGCCCGGTCGCCGATCGGATCGGTGACCGTGAGGCAACATCCGTTATGGGCGATGCTATCGCCGGCGCGGGCGGCCGTGAAAAGAGGGGATTGCACGGTCAGCCGGAGGCCGCCCAGCGGACGGGGTGACAGGTCGACGACCTGGCCAGTGGAGTGGACGAGTCCCGTGAACATGACTGTCAATGAGAAGGGGCCGTCGCCGGCCCCTGGGGTTTCAGTTCTGCTTGCCGTCTTGGGCCCGCTTCGCGCGCTCTTCTTCCTCGAGCTTGGCGCGGATCCGGGAGCGTTCTTCTTCCTCGATGGCCTTCAGGCGGGTCTTGCGCTGCTCGTCCTCATTGACGGCGTTGCGGACCTCATCCTCGACCTCCTCGGAGGCTTTCTTGAACTCGCGCTTGGCCTTGCCCATGCCGCGGGCAAGTTCCGGGAGCTTGGAGCCGCCGAAGAGCAAAAGAACGACGAAAAGGACCACCCAGATGACGGGTCCATCGAAAACGGCGAGGGGAAGATTCATGGTTAGATTGCAGTTGCTGAGACGAAAGGTGTCCAGAACATTTGCCATATTTCGCAGATGTCAACCCATGTCTCCCATCGTGAAGTCTGGTATACGGGACGCGTCCAAGGGGTCGGTTTCCGCGCCCAAGCCTTGCAGGTAGCCCGGGGCTACGATGTCACGGGCTTTGTCCAGAACCTGCCCGACGGGCGCGTCTACCTGCATATCGAAGGGGCCGGCCAGGAGGTCGAAGCCTACACAGAGCAGCTGGCCAAGACCATGGACGGGCACGTCCGCTCGACCGAAGTGCGGGATTTCGCGGGCGTCCGCACCGCGACCGATTTCTCGATCCGGCGATGACGGCCGCTCCCGCCATCGAGGTGCGTCACCTCACCAAGGACTTCCGCATCGGGCTGAAGGGCGTCAAGCTGCGCGCGGTGGATGACCTGTCGTTGTCCATCCCGCGTGGGCAGGTCTACGGGCTCCTGGGGCCCAACGGCTGCGGCAAGAGCACCACGTTGAAGGTGGTGCTCGGGCTCGTCCCCGCCACCGCCGGTGAAGTCTCAATCCTCGGACTACCTTCGGCGACGGCGGAGGCGCGCGCCCGGACCGGCTTCCTGCCCGAGGCTCCCTACTTCCATAAGTTCCTGAGCGGGCGCGAACTCGTGCGCTACTGCGCGCATCTGAGCGGCGTCCCTTCTGATCGGGTGGAGGCGGCCGTCGAGGAGGCTGTCGCCTTGGTCGATCTACGTGAGGCCGCCGGTCGGCTCGTGGGCACCTATTCCAAGGGTATGCTTCAGCGGATCGGTCTAGCCCAGGCGATCGTCCATGATCCCGAGCTCGTGATCCTCGACGAGCCTACCGCTGGCGTTGATCCGGTCGGTGCCGCCGCGATCGGGCGGATCATCGAGGCGATGCGCGCTCGCGGGAAAACGGTGGTGCTTTGTTCGCACCTCCTCGGTCAGGTCGAACAGGTCTGCGACCGCGTCGCGATTATGGACAAGGGACGGCTCGTCCTCGAGGGGGCGGTCGAGGAGGTGCTGGAACGACGGGACCGGCATGTCCTGACCGTCGATGCCCTCACGCCCGCCGCCCTCGCCGCCGCGGAGGCGGCCCTCGTCGCCCACGGTGCCCGCCTCGGCGCCGTCACCCACCCCCGCCGCTCGCTCGAGGAACTCTTCCGCGAGCTGGTCACGGGTAGCCGAGACGCCTGATGAAAGCCGCCTGCCATCGTTCGCTCTGGATTGCCCGGATTACCTTCTTGGAGGCTATCCGGCAGCGTTTCTTCGCTTTCCTTTTCATCCTGGGCGCCGCCCTCGTCCTCGCCTCCGGCGCCGTGCGCGTCTTCGACTTCGGGCATAGCGAGCTCAAGTTCCTGGCCGACTTCGGTTTCGGGGGACTCTTCCTTTTTGGCTCCATCTTGGGCGTGGTCATGACGGCGCAGCTTTTCTTCGCCGAGATCGACAACCGGACCGCCCTGACGCTGCTCGCCAAGCCGCTGAGCCGCGCGGAGTTCCTCGCCGGCAAGTTCCTGGGCATCTGGGCCGTCCTCGGGGTCTTCGTCCTGGTGCTCGCCGCCTTGCTGGCCGCCATGCTCGGCTGGCGGGCCGCGGAACTCGCTCAACTTGCCGCCGAACGACGGCTGGCGCCGCCCGAGTGCGACCTCGCCGGTCTGGCTTTGTACGCGGCGTTGCAATGGCTGCGGCTCGGCGTTGTCGTCGCGATGGTCCTCGCGGTGGCCGCGGCGGCCCGCACCTTCCTCTTCGCCGTCGTCGTCGGCGCGCTCGCTGTGCTCGCTGGTCAGCTCCAGTGGCT
>JBEELT010000074.1:0-8795 GCA_041167995.1 Verrucomicrobiota bacterium
GGATCTTGTGTTCGATGCCGAGGTCGAGGACGGAGCCGGAGCGGGAGATGCCTTCGGTGTACATGATGTCGAACTCGCACTCCGTGAAGGGAGGGGCGACCTTGTTCTTCACGACCTTAACCTTAGTGCGGTTACCGATGACCTTACCGGAAGGCTCCTTGATCTGGCCGATGCGACGGATGTCGATGCGGACGGAGGAGAAGAACTTGAGCGCGCGGCCACCCGGGGTGGTCTCGGGGCTGCCGAACATCACGCCGATCTTTTCGCGGATCTGATTCGTGAAGATACAGATGCAGTTCGTGCGGCTGATCGCGGCCGTGAGGCGGCGCATGGCCTGGCTCATCATACGGGCCTGGACGCCGACGGTGGCATCGCCCATCTGGCCGTCCAGTTCCTGCTTGGAGACGAGGGCGGCGACAGAGTCGATGACGACCACGTCGACGGCGCCGGAGCGGATAAGGGTTTCGACGATATTGAGGGCGTCTTCGCCCGATTCGGGCTGGGAGACCAGTAGGTTGTCCAGGTCGACGCCGACGACCTTGGAGTAGCGGGGATCGAGGGCGTGCTCGACGTCGACGAAGACGGCGTTGCCGCCCTGGCGCTGGATTTCGGCGATGATGGAGAGACAGAGGGTCGTCTTACCGGAGGATTCCGGGCCGAAAATCTCGACGATACGACCGCGGGGGAGGCCGCCGACGCCCAAGGCGAGGTCGATGGCGACCGAGCCAGTGGAGACGGACGAGACCTGCATCTTGGTCGCGTCTCCCATGCGCATCAGGGTGCCGTCGCCGTACTGCTTGTTGATCGCCGAGAGGGCGAGGTCGAGGGTCTTGCGTTCGGCGGCCTGAACGTTGGCTTTCTCCTTGGCGGAGGTTTCCTTGGCGGTGGTTTCGGGTTTGGCGGACATGGGCGTAGTGCGTTGGTGAGCAGAAACGTGTCCAATCTCAGTCCGCAGGCAAGCAAAATGAACAAATGTTCACTAATCCACCTTACCCTATGTTTGGCAAGGGGTTAGAAACTAAATAAATCCCCCAGCCAGTCCCAGAAGCCAGGTTCTGGCTTCATCGCGGCGGCCATCTTCTGCGTCGCCACCGCTACCGGGACGGGCTTCGCCAGCTTGGACTTCGCCAGCTCTTTCGAGGCCAGTTTTCCGAGGCCATCCTTCATCAATTCGCCCGCCAATTGGTCGCGCAAGCGTTGGGCGGCCTTGGCGCCCTGCGGGCTGTCGCACCCGAGGACGACCGCGATCACGCGCCTGGGTCCGTCCGTCGCCGTCGTGGCCATGGACGCTTTGCCTGCCACGGTCCAGCCGGTCTTGAGTCCGTCGCACCCCGGGAACGTCGGCAGGAGGTGGTTGTGGTTCACCATCGCGACCGGTTTGAGGAAGCGGGCGAAGTTATGCTGCTGCGTGCTCGTGAAGCGCAGGGCCTCCGGGCGCTTGCACACCTCGACGCAGAGCTTGGCGAGGTCGCGGGCCGTCGTCGTGTCATGCGGCCCCACCCCCGTGGTGAGCCCGTTCGGCGTCACGAAACGCGTCCGCGCCATACCCAGTTCGGCCGCCCGTCGGTTCATGCGGGCGACGAAGGCCGGCACGGTCTCCGCCCGGTCGACGGCGAGCGCGACCGCGGCATCGTTGGCCGATTGCAGCATCAGGGCGTAGAGCAGCTCGCTGATCGGGAAGGATTCCCCGGCCGCGAGCCAGACTTGCGAGCCGCCGATGCCGGCCGCCGCTTTCGTCACCGTCACCCGGTGGGATAAGGTGGTCTTGCCCGCCTGCACATCCTCCAGCACGAGCAGCAGGGTCATCAGCTTCGTCACGCTCGCCGGGTGGCCCAGGCCGTCCGGTCGGTCCTGCGAGAGCACATCGCCGGTCGCGGCGTCCACGCAGATCGTACCCGCTAGGGTCATCCCGACCCGGCTGTAGCCCCCGGTCGCCGACCATCCCAGCGCCGAAAGGCCGAGGAGGAGGGCGCAGGCGAGTCGTCGCACGGGCGGCATTTCTCGGCCGTCATGCGCGGAGGGCAAGACCGATTTGCAAAAACCAAGGTCACCCGTACCTTCTACGCATGCGGATTTACCTCCTGCGCCACGCCGACGCGGTAGATGGCACGCCAGACGCGACGCGCGACCTTTCCCCGAAAGGGCAGCGCCAAGTCGCGGAGTTGGCGAAGGGTGTCGGCCGCGTCCCGCTCGCGGCCGTACCGGCGATCGAGCACAGCCCGCTCGTGCGGGCCGTCCGGACCGCGCAGATGCTGCGCATGCTCGGCGGCAGTCACTTGCCGCTCAAGGTCCTGCCTGGCTTGGAGCCGGAGGCCGACCCGCTCAAGACCGCCGCCCAGCTGGCGAAGACCCGCCGCGACCGCTTGGTCGTCGGCCATAACCCGCACCTTGCCGCAGTCGCCGAGGCTTTGCTCGGGCTACCCACCGGCGGGGTCCGCCTGCGCAAGGCCGGCCTCCTTGCCCTGGAGCGCACCGCCCGACCCACCCGCGCCCGACCTTATGGCGCCTGGCAACTGCTCTGGTACGTCGTACCCGACTTCGCCAAATGACACGGGCGGCTCTTGACTGAAACCCTGCCTCGGCCGACCCTGCCCCGTGCGTCCGCGCCGCCGCCATCTCCTGATCTGGTCCGCCGTCACGGCCGCGCATCTCGCCGCTCTGGCCGCGGTCTGGTCTGGTGCGATCGTCGGTCCGGGCGAGGTTCGTCCGCCCGACGGTGGCCTGCTCTTGGTCGTGCTCACGCCGGAGAACCCGGTCGCCTTGCCGGGCGAAGTCCCTCTGGGGGACGGCCTCGGCGGCGGCGCCCTCCCGCCCTTGCCGGAGCCGGCGATTTTCACGGCTCCCCCTGTCGACCGCTGGGTCGCGACCGCCCTACTCCCCTCGGTCGAAGCTGCGAAGCCCTCGGCTCCGGCCCTGTCCGTGGTCGCCGCGCCGGGCCCTGCGCCGGCTCCGGTCGAGTTCGTGCCGCCAGCGTTCCTTGAGCGCGTCGAGCCGGCCTACCCGTCTCGCGCGCGGCGCGCGGGCGTCGAGGGCCTCGCCACCGTCCGCGTCCAGCTCGACCCGGCGGGAACCATCGTCGCCGTCGAACTCGCCGTCCCCTCCGGCAGTCGTCTCCTCGACGAGGCCGCGCTCGCCGCCGCCCGCGCCTCGCGCTTCGCCCCCGCCACCCGCGGGCAAGTGCGGGTGTCCTCCGAGGCGCTCGCCACCTACCGTTTCGAACTTCGCTGACCATGCTCCGTCTCCTCGCCCTCCTCGCCGGTTCCGCGTGTGTCTTCGCCGCGGACGTCCCCGCGCCGTCCACGCCCAAGCCGTCCGCAATCGCGGCCAAGGCCGCGCCCCTCGCCCCGGCCGACGCGGCGGCGCTGGTCGCGCGCATCAAGGAACTCAACGCGGCCATGGGTAGAGGCGATCCCGAGCCGATCATCAAGCACACGCACCCGGCGATTTTCCCGCTGGCCGGCTCGCGCCAGAAGTTCGAGGAAGCCGTCCGCGCCTCCGTCAAGGCCTTTGCCGGTTACCGCTTCGAGGACTTCACCGTCGGCGAGCCGTCCGCTCCGGTGCGCGCCGGCGACCAGGAAATCGTCTTCGTCCCCCTGGTCATCGTGATGCGGATCGAGAAGAACCGTCTCCGTACGGCGGGCTTCATGGTCGGTGTCCGCGCGGTCGGTACGACCGAGTGGTTCTGCCTCGACGGCGCGGGGTTCGCCAAGCAGCCCGAGGTCTTCGCCAAGCTGTTCCCCGGCCTACCTGCCGACCTCAAGCTCCCGGTGAGCAAGGTCGAGGTCCTGAAGTGACCGGGCTTACTTGGTCGCCGGGACCCGTTCCCAGGCCTTCACCCAGTCAATCTCGAAGGTGTTCTTCGAGGCTTCCTTGAGTCCGTAGCCCTCCTTCGGGCGCTCGCCGTTCCAGCCCTTGAGGTTCGACTCGCTGGTCAGCAGCAGGAACTGCGGCGCCTTGGACCCAGGGCATTTAGCGTCGGTCCACGCGACCGTCCCGTCGAACGTGAAGCGGTAGCCCGAGTCGTCCCACTCCACGCCGTAGTCGTGCCACTCGGCGCCGACTGGCTTGGGGTGCTGGACGGAGCTGTTCTTCTTCTCCTCCTTGTGGCCGTAGGGCCCCCAGTGCAGCACGGATTGGTAGCCGCCCTTCTTGAGGCCGGTCGTCTCGAGGATGTCGATCTCGACGCCGTCCTCGGCCGCGCCGGCGGCCTTGCCCGACTTGCCGTAGGTCGGCGACTGCGCCCAGAAGGCGATCTGGGTGCCGGGCTGTACGCTGAAGCGGCAGCGCGCGACCGCCTTGCCCTGGGTCACGGCGAACTTCTTGCGGGTCGTCACGAACCCGCAGTAGGTCGTCCCGTCGGCGTCGGTCCACGTCGTGATCTTCAGGATACCCTCTTTGAGGTCGACCGCCTTGGGCGAGTTCAGCGAATCGCGGCGCTTACCTGTCTCGATGTTCCAGACCTTCGCGTTCAGCTCCGGACCATCGAAGCCCTCCTCGAGCGCGAGTTTCCAAGTCGGCTCTACGGCGCCGGCGCCGGCGGCGGCCAGGAGGAGACAGGGGAGGAGGCGGGGCATCATGGGATGGGGAAATAACGCGGGTCGGCGCCGGTGAGCAAGTCGAGGAGCCGACCCCAGTCGCCGTCGTCGAGGCGACGGTCCATCTTCAGCGACGTCTCCGCGGGCGTGCCGCCGGGGCCGCAGCGGACGGACCAGAGCGGGCGGCTGCTGGTCGGGAGCATCGCGAAGCGGATGTCGCCGACGAGGATGGCGCCGTCCTCGCGGTCATAGGTGTTCCAGCCCTGCGTGAAGACCGAGAAGTCGGTGATGACATGCGCGCCCGGCGAGAAGGACGGCGGGTTGCCGGCGCTCTCAGGCGTCCACGCGGCGCGCGTCTCGCCGAGCAGCAGTTGGCGGCCACCGAACGGCGTCAAGCGGACCACCGCGACCTGCCAGCGGCCTTCGTGCAGCCAGATCGCCCGCCAGGCGAGCAGGTTGGAGATGGTCGGCTTCACCGCGAGCTTCGCCGGCGCGACGCCCCGGGTCGCGAGCCAGGCGCGGACGCCCTGCTCGGCGCGACGCTGCTGCCAGACCCCGGCGAGCGCGTAGGCCGAGAACCAGAGCAGCCCGTAGGCGGCGAGGCGGGGCGCATGGCGCCGCCAGGCGAGGATGGCCAGGACCAGCAAGGGCAGGGTGGCGAAGAGGTCGATGATCGGCAGGCAATCCCAGGAGAAGCGCGCTTCCGAGAAAGGCCACAGGAGCATCGTCCCATAGCTCGTGCAGTTGTCGCAGAGCAGGTGCGTCAGCGTGCCCGCCGCGGCCGGGAGCAGCAGGCCGGTCCAAGGTCCCGGGTGCCGGCCGCGCCAATGGAAGAGGCCCGCGACGATCCCCGCCGTCAGCGCCGCCCAGACCGCGAGGAACGCGAAGCTGTGCGTGAAATGCCGGTGCCAGCGGAATGCGACCAGCGGGTCGTCGGTCTGGCGGATGAAGACGTCGAGGTCCGGCGCCTCCGCGGCGAGTAGGCCGGCGACCGCGGCGGCCGGGAGCGAGCACCCTTGGCGGCGGACGACGATGCCGGCGGCGATGCCGAGCGCGGCGTGCGTCACGTTGTCCATGAGCCGACTATTGGCGTCCCGCCGACGGGACGGAAGCGTTTAGTGCGCGTCGCTCACTTCGCCGCGGGGGCGGGGAGGGGGGTCGTCGCCAAGGCGTGCAGGCGCGCGAGTTCCGCGGCGGTCAGGGCCCGGTCGAAGACGGCCACGCCGCCGATCCAGCCGGTGAAGCCCACGCCGCGGGAACTGTGGATGACCCGGCCGATGGTGAACGGCCCGCCGGTGCCGTCGGCCTTCGGCGTGTAGAGGTCGTGCGGGAACCACCAGGGGTTGAGGCGGAGGGCGACGAGTTCCCGCCCGGTTTCCCGGTCGTCCACGAGCGTCACCTTGACCTTGGTGTAGCGGTATTCGCGCAACTCCTCGCGCCGCGCGCGGCCGTCGGCGAGGACTTCCGCGAGCACGGTGACCTTCACCGGCGTCTCCTCCGGGGGATTGTAGTGTTGGTCGGCCGGGAACTTCGGGTCCTCGCCCTCCTGCAGTCCGGGGACCTTCGCGAGACGTCCCTGGAGCCAGGCGTTGGCGGCGAAGGAGAGCAGCCGGTCCTTCTGCGGGTTCTCCAGCCAGCGGTCGCCGCTCGCGCCGTCGAGCCACCCGGTCAGTTCCCGGGTGCGGCTGTCGAAGGTCATCGCGAACGTCCGCCAGGATTTCGCCAAGGTGGCCGGGTCGGCGTCCGCGGGCACCTTCGGCGAGGCTTCGGCCGAGTTGCACTTATGCAGGGCGTACTTGTTCAGGAAGGAGCTGGCGCCGTTCTCCGACACGTGCCCGCAGGCGGCGCCTTCCTTGTTCAGGCCGGCGAAGAGCGCGTACTGGCGTTGGCCGCGCTCCACCTTGGCGATCGTCTCGGTGGACTTCTCCTTGAGGTCGGTGCCCTCGTGCCAGATGCCGGCGAGCGCGTGGTTGCCGCTTTCCCGGATGGCCCAGACCACGACCGTGACCGCCTGGCCGGCGCCCTTGATGTCGAGCGGGGAATCCTGCAGTCGGGCGCGGGGCACGAAGAGCAGCGGGCGGAAGTCGGGGTTCGCCTCGGCCTTGATCCTGATCGCCTGGCCGAACGGGCCCGCGCCCAGCAGCGGGAAGTCCGCGTAGCCCGCCGCCGGGCCTTGGCCCCACAGGTCCTTCACGTAGTTACCCGCGTCGAGCGCGTAGTCGTTCCGCGCGCCGGCCGGGACGTGCGCGGTGAAGCGTCCGCCGGGCGCCTCGCGCTTCGTGAAATCCCAGAACGCGACGAGTCCGGGGGTCGACGTCACGGCCTGCACGCGTTCCGGGTAAGAATCCGCGTACAGCCCGGCGACGCCGGCGAGGCAGAGCAGGAGCCTTCTCATGGTCCGGGCGAATGTCCCCGCGCCGCGGACGGAGGCAACCCGTTTTCACCGTCCTGTTTTCTTTAAGGATTTGCCAGCGCCGACGGTTCCGGGCCAAGATAGCCGTCCGATGGCGCAAGCATCCCGGCTCCTCGTCCTCTTCGGCTTCACCGGCCTCGCGCTCGCGGCTCCGCCCGCGGAGACGGCGCGGCTGGCGGCCGAGGTGCGGACTTTGGGTTGGGTGGCGTATTCCGCCCGCTCGCCCAAGGGCGACTGGGAGATCTATGCGATGCGTCCGGATGGTGCGGACGTGCGCAACCTGTCGAACTCCCCCGATACGGAGGATTTCTACCCGCTCTTTTCCCGCGACGGCCGCCAGCTGCTCTACCGCGCGATGCCCCGCGGCCAGACCGTGAGCGGCAACGATTATGGTCGGCAGGGTCGGCTGATGTTGGCGCGCGCGAACGGCGCCGAAGCCCGCTCCTTGGGGGAAGACGGGGCGCTGCCTTGGGCCACCTGGTCGCCCGATGGCCAGCAGCTCCTCACCCTGCAGCCCAAGGGTTTCGCCATCGTCGACCTTGCGACGAAGCAAGTCGTCCGCTCCTTCCCGCGCGGCGGTTTCTACCAGCAACCAACGTGGTCGCCGGACGGCCGGGCGATCGTCGGCGTCTCCAACGGCTTCAACACCGGCTGGTCCATCGCGCGACTGGAGCTGGCGACCCTGAACGCGAACGCCGTCAGCGTCGCGGATTGCTGCACGCCCGACTGGGCGCCCGGCGGCGACCGCGTCGTGTACTCGCGTCGCCGTCCGCACGCCGGCGAGAACGGCGGCTACGGCTGGACCGAGATCTGGCAGGCGCGCCCGGACGGCACCGAGCCGAAGCTCGTCTACGCCGAGACGGGCCGGCATCTCTACGGTTCGCACCTCTCCCCCGACGGTCGCTACCTCCTCTTCACGGGCAATCTCCGCGAGGACGGCGACCCGGCGAACCAAGGCGCGCCCATGGGCCTGCTCCGCCTGGCCGAGACGCCGATGATCGCCGAGGAGGCCGGACTGCGCCGGACCTACCCGCAGGCGAAGCCGGCGACGGCCCTCGTCCTCCCCGCGGGCCACGAACCTTGCTGGACGGCGGCGGAGGCGCCGGGTTTGCCGCGATGATCCGCAGCCCGGCCGCGGTCATCGGTAACGGTCTCGTGGTGTGCGGCTTCCTCCTCTGGATGGCCTGGCCATTCTCGTCGCCGAAGGCCTTCCCGGCCAACCTCGGGAACGTCGAGGTCGTGGCGCGCCTCACCGAGGTCCCGGAAGGCGCGGTCTTCGAGCGTGAGCTCTACCATTATGCGACGATCCTGAAGTACGAGGTCATCACGTGCGCCCGCGGCAAAGTCCTGCCCGGCGATATCCTCTACGTCGCCCATTACGACCCGTGGAAGCCGCGCGCGGCGGCGGCGGACGCGAAGGCGCCGGGCATCGGCGGCGATGTCCGCGCCTTCGTCGCCGGCGACCGGCATCACCTCGCGTTGGCCATCCCGCTCGACGACCACTACATGGGCGGGCTGGTCGACAAGTATTTCGGGCGGCGTCCGCCGTTGACCTACTGGGCCCTCCGCACCGACGCCGACTGACGCATGGTCTTCGCCTCGCCCATCTTCCTCGGCTATTTCCTGCCGTTGGTCCTGGCGGGCTACTACCTCCTGCCCGCGGCGGGACCGGCCCGCAACCGCTGGCTGCTCGGGGCCAGCTACGTCTTCTACGGATGGTGGGATCCCCGCCTGGTCCCGGCCCTCTTCGTCCTGACGCTCGCCACCTTCGGGTTCGCGCGGTGGCTCGGACGGGAGGACCTCCCGGAAGGCCGCCGGCGCCTCGGCTTGGCGGTCGGCGTCGGCCT
>JBEELT010000075.1:0-8756 GCA_041167995.1 Verrucomicrobiota bacterium
GGCCGAGCAACAACGGAGCCCAGAGGGGGTCACCGCCGAGTTCACCGCAGACGGCGGTGGGAATCCCGGCGGCGGCGGCGGCCCGGAAAATCCCGACTAAGGTGCGGACCACGGCCGGGTGGCAGGGGTCGTAGAGGGTGGCCACGCGGCGGTTGCCCCGGTCCACCGCCAAGAGGTACTGCACCAGGTCGTTGGTGCCGACGCTGAAGAAGTCGCACTCGCGCGCCAGCTCCGCGGCGACCAAGGCCGCCGAGGGGATCTCAATCATCGCGCCAAGCCGGATCGGGGACGCGGGACGGATGCCTTCCAGCGCGAGCTCCGCCTCGACCTCACGGAAGATCTCCTTGGCCTTCCGCAGTTCCTCGACGCCGGAGATCATCGGGAACATGACGTGGACCGGCCCGAGCGCGGCGGCGCGGACGATCGCGCGCAGCTGCGGCCGGAAAATCTCCGGACGCTCTAGGCACATCCGCACGGCGCGGTAGCCCATGAAGGGATTGGCCTCGTCGCTCAGGTCGCCCAGGCGCTTGTCGCCGCCGATATCGAGCGTGCGGAACGTGACGGGCCGGCCCTGCGCGAGATGCACCGCCTCGGCATATTCATCGTACTGCTCCGCCTCGGTCGGCCATGCATCGAGGCGCAGGTAAAGGTTCTCCGTCCGGTAGAGGCCGACGCCGCGGGCATGGTAGCGCAGGGCGTCCTCCATCTCCTCCGGCCCGCCGATGTTGGCCAGAAGCCCAAAGGCGGCGCCGTCCGCCGTGGCGTCCGGCAAGGCGATCTCGCCCATCACGCGGTCGCGGCGGGTGCGCAGGGCCTGCTCCTTATCGAGGTAGGCGGCGAGCGTCTCCGCCGAAGGATTGACGATGACGAGCCCGGCCTCGCCGTCGACGAGAAGGGTATCGCCGGCGCCGACCGCGGACATCAGCCCCCGCACCCCGACCACGGCCGGGATGTCCAAGGAGCGGGCCATGATGGCCGAATGACTCGTCCGCCCGCCCTCCTCGGTGACGAACGCCGCGACACCCACCTCATGCAGGCCGGCCGTCTCCGTGGGGGTCAGGTCCCGCGCGACGACCACCTGGCGGCCGGCGACTGGACCGACTTCCGCCGGAGCCGCGCCGAGGAGCTGGTCGAGCACGCGGCCCGTGACGTCGCGGATGTCGGCGGCGCGCTCGCGGAGGAAGTCGTCCTCCATCTTGGCGAAGATATCGATGTAGCGCTGCGCGACCGTCTCGAAGCAGTGCTCGATGTTATAACCGGAGCGCCGGACCTCCTTGGTCACCTCGTCGATGAGGGCGACGTCTTCCAGCACCAGGAGGTGCGCGTCGAAGATCGCCGCCTCGGACTCGTTGAGCTTGCGGGCGACATCCGCGCGCAGCTGGGCGATCTCCACCCGGGTAGCGGTCAAGGCAGCCTCGAGCCGGGCCAGTTCCCGCTCGGGGTCGTCGACCCGCCGGCGAACCACGAGGGCACGCCCTTGCTGGAGCAGGTAGGCGGTCGCCCGGGCCACGCCGGGGGCGGCGGCGGTCCCGAGCAGCCTGACTTCGGCCCGATGGGAGTTGCCCTGCATCCTGCAGGTCAGCAGAAGCCCCCGCAGGGAGGAAGCAAGGCGGATTAAGGGCTCAGGCCAAGGTCGGCTCGCTGGCCTCGACCGGGTGGAGCAGGTCGGGCGCAGTCAGGTGCGGAACGACGCGGTCGTGCACTTCGCCGTTGGGCAAATCGAAGTCGGACGGCAATTCCAGGTTGCCCAAGGCCATGCCACCCGGCGCATCGGCCAGGGCGGGCATCTCGCCCATCTCGGGCATCTCCTCGACAGCCGAGATATCGGTGAAAAGCACGAGCCCTGAGACCTCTTCCGGCAGCCGAACCTGTAGTTCGACAAAAATCAGGGCGAGCAGGCAAAGGTGCGCGAACGAGCGACCGGCCCGCTGGGCGAAGCCATGCAGCCAGAGCATGGCCTGCCGGGGCGAACGACCTTCGTGCTTACTCAGGTAGGCCATCTGGGCGCGGTGCAGGCGCAGGCGGGCCTGGAAGCGCTGGTGCAGCTCCGGCGAGGACTTGATCGCGTCGCGGAGGCGGATGACCTGCGGACGGGACGCGGCGCCCTCGAGGTAAAGGACGATGAGGGACTCGAGCTCGGCGTTGGTCATGCGCGGAACTCCTCCCCCATCAGGTCGCGCAAGGCTTCGCGGGCCCGGTTGATGCGGCTTTTCACCGTTCCGATGGAGAGTCCGAGTTCCTCGGCGATCTCCTCGTAGGACATGTTCCGCACGTTGCGCATGGTCAGGATACGAGCGTGTTCCGGCTTCAGTTGTTCCATGCATTCGGCCACTTTATCGACGAATTCGTTCTGCTGGGCCTCGCGGCCGGGGCCTTGGCTGCCATCCGAAAGGATGTCATGGAGGGTCGCGCCCGAATCCTCCCCGAGGTCGGCGTCCAACGACATGGATTGGTCGCGCTTGCGACGGCGCCAGTACCAGTAGCGGTTGCGGGCTAGGTTGGTGCCGATCTGGTGGATCCAGGTCGAGAAAGTGGCCGTCCCCCGGAACGAAGCCAGCACCCGGTGGGCCCGGATGAAGGTGTCCTGGGTGATCTCTTCCGCGTCCTGGCGGTTACGCAACAGGGAAAATACCTTGGCGAAAATCCGGCCTTGGTAGCGGAGCACCAGCTCGTTGTAGGCCGCGAGATCCCCGGCGCGGGCGCGGTCGAGGGCGGACTGGTCGGCTTCGGTCTCCATGGTTTAGGGGTGGATTTCAGGCGGGGTTAGCCGACTATGGTGGTGACATCCCCGCGGAATTCAACTGCTGTCTGCAACCGTCTACCGCCCCTACCCACCCCGGTGCCCATGTTCTCTTCGACCAAGAAAAATCCGACCTTACGCTGGGTGAACTGCCTCAGCGGGGCGCGCGGCTCGGTCGACCAGTTCCCCTTCCGGCTGCCGGCTGGGTCCCCCTCCCCTCAGGTGACGGTGTCGCCAGCGGCACAGGGACTCACCCTGACCCCGACCCCGGGCAGAAGGCCCCTGGTCAACGGCGTGGCCATCGATGGTCCGGTGACGATCGCTGAGCCATCCACGTTGCAGTTGGAAGATGGCCTGCTCGCCCTCAGTTTGGAAGAGGCGGATACCTTCCGAGACTTGCGTACGGACGCGTGGCTACTCTTTGACGCCGCCTCCGGGGAACTGCTCGGGGAATTCGCCCCGGCGGATCTGCTCGACCGGGCTAACGACCTCGGACGCCCCCCGGAACACCTCGCCTGCACGCCGACCGGCCTCGAGATCGGCTTCTCGCTCTCGCTCGCGGCGCCCTTGCTCTCCCCGCGCGAGGAAATCGCGACGCGCCCGACCGGCCCCGCGCTGCTGGCCGCGGAGCAGAATCGCGGGGCGCATCTCTGCCCGGTCTGCTGGACGCGCTTCGACGCCGGCGATGCCTTGAGCATCGCCGTGCATGAGGACCTGCGCGGCGACCCGATCCTCGGCTCCGACGCGCGCCTGCGCTTCCAGCCGACCCGCTTCAACGACCAAGGGCTCGCCTTGGATCCGATGGGACTGGCCTGCACGGACCTCGCCTGCCCGCATTGCCGGCGCCAGCTACCGCCGGGCTACCTGGACATGCCCCACCGCATCCTCTCGCTGATCGGGGCGCCCAGCTCCGGGAAATCTTATTACTTGGCCGTCCTAACGCGCGAGCTGCAGGAACGACTGCCGAAGGACTTCGGCTTGGCCTTCAAGGACGGCGACCCGAGCGGCAACATGCTGCTCAACCAGATGCGCAACACGCTCTTCTCCGCCGCCACGCCGGAGGAAGCCCTGCTGGGCAAGACCGCGCTGGAAGGCGCCACCTACGAGAAGCTGCCGCGACTAGGACGCCTCGTGTCGCTCCCCCGCCCCTTCATCTACGCCCTCAGCCGACCCGGTGCGCGCAAGCAGGAGACCTCCCTCATCCTGTACGACAACGCCGGCGAGCACTTCGAGCCCGGCGTCGACATCCACGACTCGCCCGGCGCGATGCACGTCGCGACCTCCGCGGGACTGATCTTCCTCTTCGACCCGACCGCCAACGCGCGCTTCAAAGCCAGGCTCATCGGCGTGGAGGATCCGCAGCTCAGCCTGAAGGGACGGGTCGACCAGCAGGACAGCATCCTCGCCGAGATGGAGACGCGCATCAAGCGGGTGATGGGGCTGGCCCACGATCAGCGTATCGCCACGCCGCTCGCCTTCGTGGTCGGCAAGTGCGACACCTGGTCGCACCTGCTGTCCTCGCCGCTTGAACCTGTGACGACACCGACCGGGCTCGACCTCGCGGCCATCGAGCGTAATTCGCAAAGGGTCCGCGCGGTGCTCCTTGACGTCTGCCCCGGCCTTGTGGCCTCGGCGGAATCCCTCGCTGAGGAGATCCGCTACTTCGCGGCGACATCCTTCGGCCATAACCCCGTGGTCATCCAGCAGGGCCCGAACAAGGGACGCATCGCGCCGGACCCCCGGCGGCTCGCGCCCGCGCACGTGGAGGAACCGGTCTACTGGTTGTTGCATCGCGCCTCGCCCGAGCTCCTGCCTTCGGCGCCCCGGCTGAACCTGGAGAAGCTCCCTGCCGCGAGCAGACCCTGACATGCCCCTGCAACTCCTCTTCACCTCCGCCCGCCAGGGCCTCGTCCCAGGTCGTTCCGGCTTCTGCACCGTGGCCCGCCACCGCGCGATGCCCGAGCGGCTCGCCCAGTTACTGGAGGGTCTCGGCACCCCGCACGAATCGGCGACCGGAGCGACCTTCACCTTCCGCCTCCTCGAGGCGGCCGGCCAACGTTGGTACGTACTTTCCCGCTTCGTCGCCCGCGGACTCGACTACACCCAGCGCGACAACCGCCTCGCGCACCACCTCGCCTTCAGTCAGGAGGAGGCGATGGTGCTCCCGCCGCCGGCCGCGCTCGCCTACCGCTGGGACCAATGGAAGGACGAGTGGTCCGGCGAGCCGACCTGGCTCGAGGGCGAAGCGAAGCCCCTCATCCTCAAGCCCGGCCCGGCCTTGACGCCGGCCGCCACCTGGCGGCAGGTCGCCGGCACCGGCGCGAAGGCCGCCTGGCTAGTCGATGCCACCGGCCCGGCCGAAGTCGCCTTGCTCAACTGCGCTGACCAGGACACCGCGCTGCGGCTCCTCGCCGAGTCCGCCGCCCTGCTGGGCAAGTCCGGCTGGGCCGCCACCTTCACCACCGACGTCGGCGTCAGCGGGGCCGATGGCTTCCGCTGGTGCGTCGGCCACGCCGCTGGTCGCGCGGAAATCGACCTCATCGTCGCCGCCGACCAGCCGGCACCGACCGGCGACCTGGCCCGGGCGGCGGCGATGGGCCTGACCGCGACGGCGTCCGCCGCCGTCACCAACACCGCCCGTAAACCCAAGCCTGCCAAAAGCGACGTGAGCTCCGGGCCTTCGGCCGGCCTGATCGTGCTGGTGCTCGCGGTCGTCGCCTTGGCGAGTTTCCTCGGATGGAAGGTCCTGCAGACCCCGCCGCCGCCCGCGCCGCCGGTCGTGACCGCGCCGCCCCCCCCGCCCGTCGATACCGCGAAGGCCGATGAGATCATGAAGGCGAACCTCGCCCTAAAGGACATCGACGGCCTGATCGACCGCGAGGAGTTCATCGACGCCGCCAAACTCTGGTTCGAGACGGCCGCACTCTCCCCGGAGTTCGCCGCCAAGCATCGTTCGCGCGTGGTGCCGCGCCTAACCGCCCGTTTCGCCGAAGTCGGGGCCGCCCGTTTTGCGACCCGCCTCGACTCCCTGCCACCCGGCGGGGACGGCAAGGACGCGACCGCCCTCGCCGCCGAGATGCAAGAATCGCTGCGCGTCGGTACCCGCCTCGAAGTCCCGGTCGACGCGGCCTGGAAGCAACTCCAGGAAATCGCCGCTCGCGCCGAGCTGCTGGCGGCCCTCGACGTGCGGCCCACCCTACTGGTAGCCGGCATCTGGGAAACGGGCGACAACGGCCCTGCCGGGCCTTCCCAAGCTCGCTTCACCCTGCCGGCCGAGGCCGGCCAGAAACTCACGAAGTTCCTCGAGCTCGCGGGCGTCGGCGCCAATAACTCGGTCGCGCTCCAGCTGCGATTGCTCCCTCTCGCCCGGCTCCACACCCGCGAAGCGAAGGCGCGCCCGCTGATGGGCGAGGTGCGCCGCGGAGGCCAAGGCCTCTGGGTGGAGGCCCGGGCCGAAGCCGGCCAGCTCAACCGACCAATCGTGCTCGGCGTCGGCCCCCGCGGCAACGCCCTCGAGCTTTCCTTTCGCGACGGCGAAGCCCGCGCCTACCCGGAGACGAACCGGCAACTCGAGATCACCCTGCCGAACGGCGACCGACTGTCCCTCGGCCTGCTCGCCAAACCGTCCGTCCTCCAGCCGCTGGAGCTCGGCCTCGGCGGGCTCCGCAAGGATGCCGATACCGGCGTCGTGCGCGCCGCCGCGTGGGCCGAGCCCGCGGTCTATGCGCTCAGCTGGGCCGGCGGGAACACCGGGCTCTTCCCCGCGGGTCATGAATTCCCGGACCGCGACCTGCCTTCGCTCCGCGCGACGCGCTCGGCGCTGGAGACCGACCTGATCCGCCTCGAAGGGCGGACGGGGCCCGGCACGCCGCCCTCGGCGCTGCTCGCCGAACGCCGCCGGCTCTTCAACGAGGGCGAACTCATCCGCGCTGGTGCTCCCTGGCGCCTTGTCATCGTCGGACCCCGGGGCGAGGAACTGTCCAGCCCGATCGAATTCCGTTAAGGCATGCAGATCGACCGCCTCATCGCCCGCATCCGCGGCCAACTGGAACTCGGCAGCCCCGACCTCGAGGCCCGTTCACTCGCGGGCGAATACGCGGCCCTCTGCGCGCGGGCGCGCGAACGGCTTGAACAGTGCGCGGGCCTGATCCGTGGCGGCCAGGAGCACGCGGCCTTCCAGGTGGCCGAGTCGGAACCCGACCTGCTGGGCCTGTGCGCCCAGCTGAGCTTCGCCGAGTCGGAACGGTGGCATGCGCTCTGCCGCGAACGCGGCCTGCCGACGGGCTTCCCGCTCGATGACCAGCAAGTCATCGCCGTGGGCGGCCTCTACGGCAAGGAGATCGGCGAGAACCACCCGCTCTACCGGGATTACCGCGAGGCAATGCGCACACGCCAGGAGGACCGGGCGCTGACCATCCTCCGCTCGATCGTCCGCATCAACCCGGCCGACCCGAACGCCCGCTCCGAACTGGACCGGCTCTCGACCAAGTTCCTGCGTGAATCGCTCGGCAAGGTCGCCGCCCTCTTCGCGGCGGACCGGGCCGAGGAAGCGGTCGCGCTCATGAAGCGGATGGAGCTTTTCGGGGCCTCCGGCCTCGCGGGCGAGGAGCAGTGGGAAGCCTCGCTCCGCGCCCGCCGCGATTGGCTGCGCGCCAAGGCTGCGGAGCAGATCACGCAGGCCGTGGACGAAGCGGCCAAAGCGCGCGCGGGCGACCACTGGGAGTCGTGCGCGAGCGCGCTCGGCCGGGCCCGCTCGCTGGAGCGCGACCACCAGGTGAACCTGCCCGCCCCGCTGGCGAAGACCCTCGCCGAGCTCGAAGGCTGGGCCGGCGAGCTCGCCGCCACCGCCGATGCCGAGGCCGCCCTGCGCGCCGGCGTGGAATCCCTGACGACCGAGTGGCGCAACCTGCAGCAGGAAGCGACCCGCGGTTCCTCCCCGGCGACCTTGGTCGCGCGCCTCGGGAATTGGCTGGAACGGGCGATACCGCTGGCGGACCGCCTGCCCGACGGACTGATCCGCGACGCACGCACGCTGCGTCAGCTCACGCGCCGGCGCCTGAGCCGACGCTACGCGCTCCTCACCGCCGCCCTCGTGCTGGCGGTGCTGGGAATCGGGGCCGGCTCCTTGCTCTGGCTGCGCCGGGAAGCCTCCGACAAGGAGGCCCGCGAACGTTTCGCCACGGCGGGGATCGCCGTAGACCGCGGCGACCCGGAGACGGCGGACCGCCTACTCGATGAGCTGCGCGCCCGCAGCCCCGGCCTGGCCGAGGAGCCGGCGCAGAAGGAGGCCGAGTCGGCCCTGCGTCAGCGTATCGCCGACCAACGGACGGTGCTGCAAAGGCTCCAGGACGAGGCCGGCTACCTGAAGGCCCGTCAGACGGAAGGTCTCAACCTCGCCGGCCTCGGCGACGTGCGTAAGCGGCTGACGGCCTACCTAGAGGAAGTCGGCAAGCTCGGCCCCGCCGCGCAGGCCAGGCTGACCCGGATCCTGCCCGACGCCACCAAACTGCTCGCGGATGCCACCCGGCTCGAGGAACAGGCCGCCGCCGACCTGACCGCCGCCCGCCGCCGCCTGCGGCAGGCCCTGGGCGAGACCGAGAACATCGCCGACGTGGGTAAGTCCGTCGCGGCTCTGGACCAGCTGCGTGCCTTGCTCGACCAGCTACGCCAAGCGGGTCTCAAGAACCTCGACGAGGCCTATGCCGAGGCCGACCGCGCCGGCAGCCGCCTGGAGGACGAACGCAAGTCGCTCGGCGCGGTGAAGTCCCTCGAGACCACCGCCGACCTGCGCTCCTACCTCGCCGCGCTCAAGGAGGCCGCCGAGGCCGCGCCCGAGAAAACGGACCTCCACCAGCGCGGACTGGCCGTGCTCGATAAGGCCGAGGCCCTGCGCAACCTGCCCCGCTCGGCCTTGGCTCCGCGGTTCGGCGCGATGTGGGACGGTTGCGCCAATTCCGACGCGCAAGGCATCTTCCCGCCCAAGGATCTCGGCGAAGGCGAAGCCAAGATCCTCAAG
>JBEELT010000076.1:0-8738 GCA_041167995.1 Verrucomicrobiota bacterium
CCGTCACCGGGATGACGCAGTGCGGGTTGCCGACGGTCGCGGCCCAGTAGCGGAAGGTCTTGCCGAGCACCGTGATCTCCTCGCCGAGGACTTCGCGGTCGGGGCCGACGTGCGGGATGACCGGGGCGCGGAAGGAGACGTTGCCCATCTCGACGCGGATGCGGGCGCCGCCGTCGAACACCGTGCAGCGGACGAAGCCGCCGGGCGTGTGCAGGCGGAACTCCTCGCCTTGCTTGACGCGCTTCGTGTCGAGGAGGTGGCGGCAGAAGATGCGGATGCCGTTGCCGGATTTCTCCGCCTCGGAGCCGTCGGGATTGAGGATGCGCAGGCCGAAGGCGCCGTCGGCGCGCTCGATCGGGCCGTACAGGATGCCGTCGGAGCCGAGACCGTAATGGCGGTGGCAGACCTTGCGGATCGCGAGGGGCGAGAAGAGGGTGGGGCAGTCCTTCGGCTCGAGCACGAGGTAGTCGTTGCCCAGGGCGTGGTACTTGGCGAAGCGCATCCCCTTCCATTGGGAGGTTTGCCGCCGTTTGGCAAGCAAGCGGATGCACTGCGGGCTTGGAATCGACCCGTAGCCCGCTATCAAAACGCCATGCGCCTGACCCCGTTCCTGGCCCTTTGCTCCGCCCTTGTCGCCTTCGCCGCCGAGCCCTCGAAGCGTCCGCCCAATATCGTCCTGCTCTATTCCGATGACATCGGCTGGGGCGACCTCGGCTGCTACGGCGCCAAGGCCATCCCGACGCCTAACCTCGACCGCCTCGCCGCCGCCGGCGTGCGCTTCACCGCGGGCTATTGCACGTCGGCGACCTGCACGCCCTCGCGCTACTCCCTGTTGACGGGCGAGTATGCCTGGCGTCGCAAGGGCACCGGCGTGCTGCCCGGCGACGCGAACATGATCATCAAGCCGGGCCGTCCGACCATGCCGGCGAGTCTCGCCAAACTGGGCTACGCCACGGGCGTCGTGGGCAAGTGGCACCTCGGACTGGGCGGCCAAACCGTCGACTGGAACAAGCCGATCGACCCGTGCCCGAACCAGATCGGCTTCACCTATTCCTACATCATGGCCGCCACCGGCGACCGTGTGCCGACCGTCTTCGTGGAGAACGGCGGGGTCGTCGGCCTGGACCCCAAGGATCCGATCGAGGTCAGCTACAAGCAGCCTTTTCCGGGCGACCCCGACCTCACGACGGCGGCCGAGCGGGCCAAGCTGAAGATGGATTGGTCGCACGGCCATAACATGGCGCTGGTGAACGGCGTCGGTCGCATCGGTTGGATGAAGGGCGGCAAGGCCGCGCTGTGGAACGACGAGACGATGGGCGACGTCTTCGCCGACAAGGCCTGCGCGTTCATCGCGACCAACAAGGATAAACCTTTCTTCCTCTACTACGCTTCGCACGAGAACCACGTGCCCCGCGTGCACCACCCGCGCTACGCGGGCCGCACGCCCCTCGGCCCGCGCGGCGACGCCGTGGTGGCCTTCGACGACCAGGTGGGCCGGATCCTGGCCGAACTCGACAAGCAGGGTCTCGCCGACAACACGCTGGTGATCTATACTTCCGACAACGGGCCGGTGCTCGACGACGGCTACAAGGATCAGGCCGTCGAGCGCAACCAGGCCGCCGGCCATCGCCCGGCGGGGCCCTTCCGCGGCGGCAAGTACAGCATCCTCGAAGGCGGCACCCGCGTCGGTTTCATCGCCCGCTGGCCGGGCCGGGCCCCGGCGGGTAAGGTGTCGGACGCGCTGATCTCGCAGGTGGACCTCGCCGCGGTGTTCACGAAGCTGGCCGGCGGCGACCCCGCGGAGTTCCTCCAGCTCGATGGCGTCGACGTCTCCGCCGCCTTGACCGGAGGCGCGGGCCGCGAGACCGTCATCTCCAGCACCCAGGCGAATACGCTCTCGATCCGCGACGCCCGTTGGAAGTTCATCCCGGGGGTCGGTGCGCCGGGCAAGGCGAAGAACGGCGCCGCCAAGGCGACGGGCCCGCTCGTGGCCCTGCTCGGCACGGACGCTGACCTCGAGCGCGATCGCCGCGAGCAGACGGGCCCCCGGCTCTACGACCTGTTGGCCGACCCCTCCGAGCGGAAGAACGTGGCGGCCGAGCAGCCGGAAGTGGTGGCCCGGTTGCGCGCGAAGCTCGAGGAGCAGAAGGCCAAGGGCGTCGCGCAGCCGCTGCCGCAGTAAGCCATAATCGCTCGATAGCGGGCGTGAGGCGGGTATCTCTCGGCTTGAAGCGGGGAGGGGATTGGGGATGCTGACGCCACCCCTACTTCCCCCATGTCCGACAACAAGTTCCTGCGCTACGGCATCGCCGCGGCGGTGATGTTCCTGACCCTCTTCGCCTGGGGGGTGTATTTCGTCCCGATGGGCCGCTACCTCTCGGTGGCCTTCCCGGGCGACCCGAACGTCACGGGCTTCGCCTACGGTGCGGGTCCGCTGGCGGCGATGGTCTCGGCCCTGATTGCCGGTTGGTTGGCGGACAAGGCGATCTCGGCCAACCGCTTGTTCTTCGTGCTCGCCGTCATCGGTGGCGTCTTGCTCTGGCTCGTGCCGACAGGCAAGACCGCCTCGGTTTTCTCCGGGTTGCTGTTCTGCCACGCCCTTTGCTATTTCGCGGCACTGCCGCTGTTGAACGCGCTTGTGCTGCGGACGCTCGGTTCTGATTCGCAGTATTTCCCTTGGTTCCGTTCCTCGGGCACCATTGGCTGGATTGCTTCGGGTTACGCCATCGGTTTCGCCGCCAAGGCGCTCGGCATCGCCGAGGTGGCCACGGACGCGGTGATCTTCAAGATGGGCGCCATCGCCTTCGTCGCCGCCGGTATCCTCGCCCTCTTCCTGCGGACCAATGACGCGGAGGATGCGGCTACGAAGGCTGCCGGTCCGAGTCCGAGCATCTTGGTGCTCTTGGCCGACACCAAGTTCATGGTCTTTCTGGTGTTCTCGTTCCTCTTCTGTATCCCCTTGGCGCTCTACTTCACCTATGCCAACACATTCATCGCGAGCCGGGGTATCGAAAACCCTGAGGTTGTCATGACCTACGGGCAATATTCCGAGATTTTCTTCCTGCTGCTCCTACCGTTCGCCTTCAATTACCTGACCGCGAAGCGAGCCCTTCTGGTCGGCATGGCCTGCTGGGCTATCCGTTACGCTATCTTCGCGAACTCCGGTAATGTGGAGTGGATGCTCATCACGGGGGTCGTGATGCACGGCCTCTGCTACGACTTTTTCTTCGTGACGGGCATGCAGTACGCCGACCGCCGCGCCCCGGCGGGCTTGCGCAACTTGGCGCAGTCAGCCGTTTCGTGGGTCACGCTCGGTCTAGGCCTCTGGGCCGGCAACATGATCGCGCCCCTGCTCGACAGCCGCTTCATCGACCGCACCAACCCGAAGCTTCTCGTCTTCAAGGATGAGTTCTGGCTCTACCCGTCCGTCTTCGCCGCCGTCCTGCTCGTCATCTTCGCCCTCTTCTACCGCGACGAGACCCGCCTCACCGACCAGGCTAAAGGCTAAGCGACCAACCTTTTATGGCTTCTCCTATCCGCATCCTTTGTGTGGGTGCCGGCCACATGGGCCGCTCCCACGCGCTCGCCTACCACCAGCTACCCGGTTTCCAGATCGTCGGCCTGGTGACGCGTTCCGCCGCATCCCGCGCCAAGCTCAACCAGGAACTGGGCGGCGGCTACCCGGAGTTCGCTGATTTCCGTGAGGCGCTCAAGGCGACCAAGCCCGACGCCGTCTCGATCTCGAGCTACCCCGACACCCACGCCGAGTACACCATCGCGGCGCTTGAGGCCGGTTGCCACGCCTTCGTCGAGAAGCCCCTCGCTGCCTCGGTCTCCGAGGCCGAGCAGATCGCCGCCAAGGCCAAGGCCACGGGCCGCAAGGTCGTCATCGGCTACATCCTCCGTCACCACCCGGCCTGGACGCAGTTCATCGCCGAGGCGCAGAAGCTCGGCAAGCCGCTGGTCATGCGCATGAACCTGAACCAGCAGAGTTCGGGCGATAACTGGAAGACCCACCGCGCGCTCATGCAGACCTGCAGCCCGATTGTCGACTGCGGGGTGCACTATGTCGACATCATGTGCCTGATGACCGGCAGTCGCCCCGTCCGCGTCTCCGGCATCGGTGCCCGCCTGTCCGACGAATTGCCGCCCGGCATGGTCAACTACGGCCAGCTGCAGGTGACCTTCGCCGACGGCTCCGTTGGCTGGTACGAAGCCGGCTGGGGTCCGATGATGTCGGAGGAGGCTTTCTTCGTGAAGGACGTCGTGGGCCCGAAGGGCTCCGTCACCATCGTCGCCGGCAAGGGCGCCCAAGAAGGCAACTCCGCCGACGTCGACGGCCACACCGGCGCCCAGGCGCTCAAGGTGCACCACTCCGCCCTTGGGGCCGACGGCAAGTTCTCCAAGCCCGACCAGCTGGTTCCGACCGAGGCCGACCCCGGCCACGATGGGCTTTGCCTGCGCGAGCAGGTCTATTTCGAGAAGGCCATCCGCGAGAACCTCGACCTCACCGCCCACCTCGACGACGCCGTCAACTCGATGCGCATCGTCGCGGCGGCCGACCAGTCGTTCCGCGAGGGTCGCACGATCAACCTCTGAGGTCGGCCGTGGCGCACCCGAACGTCGTCTTCATGGGGGTGTGCGGGTGCGGCAAGAGCACGGTCGCGCGCCGCTACGCCGCCGGCGCCGGCTACGTGGTCGTGGAGGCCGACGATTTTCATCCGCCCGCCAACGTCGCGAAGATGCGGTCGGGCCAGCCGTTGACGGACGAGGACCGCGCCGGCTGGTTGGCCGCCTTGGCCGCCCGTATCAGCGAGGGGCGGGCGCGCGGCGAGACGATGGTCCTGACCTGCTCGGCCCTCAAGCGCGCCTACCGCGACCGGTTGCGCCAGGCGGATCCCGATCTTTTCTTCGTCCACCTCGCCGGCACCCGTGAGCTGCTCGCCCAGCGCCTCGGCGAACGCCAAGGGCACTTCATGCCGGCCAGTCTCCTGGATAGCCAATTGGCCGCGCTGGAGGCCCCGCAGGCGCCTTCCGAGCGCTGCCTGACCGTGGACATCGCCGCCGCCCCGGAAGTCCTCTGCGCGACCGTGGCGACGTTCCTGCGGTCCCTCTAGGTGGTTTCCTTGCAAAAGGGGTCAGGCCGTTAGTCGGGTGTCCTGTTAGTTTAAACGCCCCAAACGGCCATCGAAACTAACAGGTCGAATTACGAACGGCCTGACCCCTTTGTGGGCGCCGCTCCGAAGGGGGCGCTTATTTGAAGGCCAGAGAATAGAAGAAATCGCCCAGGGCTAGGAAGAAGCCGATCAGGATGATCCCCAAAGAGAGGAGTCGCTTCCGGGCGTTTTGCGTCGGGTCCTTCCGAAAGTGGGAATGAAGGATGGCCCCGGTTAGAATAAGCAGACCTCCGACGATCAAATCCCCTGTTTTGAAAACCGTGTCGTCCATGTTTATCTATTACGGGTGAAAGCCTGCCAAGTCTAGCGATCTTTATCGGCACTCCCTGCGCGCAGCCCTCATCGAACAAAGCGTTCCTGTCTCATTTGGCGCTGCGAGGCTACACGTGTTTCCCTCACTCGAGGTCCAAGGGGATCGGCGGGCTGCGGCGGGTCTTGGCGGGGGCGTCGACCTCGAAGGCCTTGCCTTCGAAGTGAGCCCAGTCGGCGTGGCTGGTAAAGGCGGCCTTGGGGCTGACCTTGGCGACGCGGCCATCGGCGAGGGTCAGGACGAGCCGGAGGTTGCGGACCTTGAACTTATCCTCGTTCAGCGGCACGGAGATCTGGGCGATGTTGCGCAGGGTGAGCTTGGCGCGCGTCTCCGCGGAGAGGGCGAAGCCGAAGGCTTTCCATTCGTCGCCGCCGGTGGGCAGCTTGCCGACGGTGAGGCCGTTCAACGAGACCGTCTTGTCGCCGTAGCCGGCGTTGACGCCGAAGGCCTCGCCCTCGAGGCGGATCGCCTTGGCATCGCGGAGGTCGGTGGCCGTCAACGTCACCTTCGGGGCGGGGGTGGCGGGCAGGTCCGTCTCGCGCAGCACCTCGTCGGTATGGCGCAGCACGCCCGGGAAGGTGAGCGGAGAGGGGTCGTCCTTGGGCGTCCACGGCTTATCGCCACCCAGGCCGAACGGCCGCTCGGTCAGCAGCCAGGCCTCGGCCTTGGTCGCCTCCTCCGCCCCGGCGAAGCGGACCGTCACCTCGGCGGAGCCGAAGCCCGCCAGATCGAAGCCAGCCATTTCCCAAGCCCGGGCCTTTTCGCTGGGCATGCCGCTGCGCGCGTAGCCCGGGTAGGCGTTGAGCCGGCTCTTCGTCCTGCGGGTGGGCGTCGCCGGCTTTCCGTCGAGGAAGACCTGCGGCAGGGTGGGGTAGCCCATCACCAGCAACTCCCGCCGGGGCGCGGCGAAGTCGGCCACCTTGAGTTTGGCCTCAAGCAGCTGCGCGCCCGGTTCGACCCGGGCCGTCGGCGCCAACTTGAACATCGGACCGCGGGCCTCGCCCGGCTCGAGCTCGATCGCGACCGTTTCGTAACCTGGGATGGTAATCTCGCCGACCGCGCCCGATTCGAAGCCTCGCGCCAGTTCCTGGCGGTAGGGGTAGACGATGCGCCCGCGCCAGGCCTTGCCCTTTTCTCCGCGGAACAGCGTGGTCGCGTCCAGGCCGAGGCGCAGCGTCTGGGCCTCCGCGCGCGGGTTGCGGGCCACCAGGGTGCCCGTCTTGCCGTCGTGCGACCAACCGACGAAGCCATAGGCCGCGCCCTCGTCGGGCCGACCGCCCACGTAGCACGTGTTGATCAGGTCGGCATGGCGGGCCTCGGCCCACTGGTGCACCGCGATCAGCGCCTGCCACTCGTGCGGCAGCACCGAGGCCGGGGACAGGTACCACTCGCGCAGCAACGTCCCGCGTCCGTAGTGCATCAGCACGTAGTCGGACCAATCCCGCGGCAGGTCGGTCTTGTAGGCCATCTGCCCGCCCGCGTTGCGGATGATCCCGTGGGTCATGATGTTCGCGATCGGGAACCACGGACGGTCGGAAGGGTCGCCCCACATCCGCCAGAAATACACGTCGCGGTCGGTCGTCGCCTGCGCCCGGCCAGCCAGCTCCGGCCAGTTGCCGTTGAACCCGTCATCACCCGCCAGCAACCAGACCGAATCTGCGTAGTTCAGCCACGCCGGCGAATGCCACGTCCAATTTGTCGCGTTGATGAAGACGCCGGCGGCGTTTGCCGGGTAGGTCGAAACACAAAAACCTCTGAACTCGGCGTCGTGCCCGTGGCGGTCCGTCGGTACCACGTTGGAAAGGTGGTTGAAGTCGAATTTGATGTAGGAAACCTTGGTCTGCTCGGTCAGTGTCCTGATCTGGGCGCCTAGATGGAGCTGGTACCGCATGTCCGCCAAGGAGTAGTGGGCGAAGTACTGCTTGAAGTAGGCGTTCGGCTGGGCCTTCGCGTACCCCTCTTTCACGCCCCAGCTGATGTCGTTGGTCGTGCCGTCCGCCGCCATCCAAAGCCCGAGCGAGGAACCTTGGGCGCGGAGCGTCTCGCTGAGCTTATCCAGGTCCTTCATGCCTGCGGGGAAGGCTCCGGCCGCGGGTTGCCACACCGATTTGCGATCCTGCCAGCCGTTGTCCGGCACCATGCCGTCGACCTTGATCCCCGAGCCCTTCAGCGCCTCGGCGAACTGGCGGTGAATGGCGGGTAGGTTATCCCCCTTCAGGTTCTTGCCCGCCGGGTCGAACCAGTTGTTGTAGTGCGTGTAGCTCCGTGTGCTGCCCTTCGTCCGGCTGTAGTCGATGACCGCCTGTTCCGGAGTCAGGCCACGCGGGACGGCGAAGACTCCGACAAAGGACGAACGCGTGTTAGGAGGAAACGATGTGAAGGCGGGCGGGAAACACAGCGCGCGCACGAGACCCGGCTGGGGCTTGGTCTCCAGCTCCGCCTGCTCGAAGTCGACGAAACTATGGTTGCCGACCTTCTCGAAGCGGTGCGAGTAGGCCGCGGGCTGGTTGCCGTCCGTATGCCGCGTCAAGGTCGTGGGTTCGACCGGCATCAGGATCCATGCATCGTCAAAGAGGACAGGCTCGCCACGTCCGCCGCGTCCGACCTTGGCCTTGGTACGGAACCGCTCCGTTTCGACCGTGACCTTGTGGTCGGGCTTCTGTTCCGGCCAGGTGATCTCCACCGCCTTGAGGATGGTGTCGGCAGGGATGCTCCTGGGCTTCTTGGGCAGTATGTCTAGATCGGAGATGAACATGACCACGACCAAGGGAGGTGCCAGCGGACTGGTCGTTTTCTTAGGCCGAAGCGTGAAATCGACCTGCCCGAGGTAGCTGGGGTCGGGGGGCGAGCCAGCTTCTACCTTGGTCTTCGACCATGAATTCACCTTCGCCTCGTAGTCGTCGGCCGTGAGCACGGTGCCGTCGGAGAGGCGGATGGCGAACTCGTCGCTGTCCACGTCGAGGGTCCGACCGGTGGCCTTGTCCGTCCAGCCCAGCGTGCGGAAGCGGCCGTCCTTCAGCTCGAAGCGGCGAATCAGGTCGCCGTTGCGGAGCTCGTAGGTCTCGGCTTTGACCACGGCGCCGAGGCACAGCGCGAGCAGGGCATAAAAGAAGCGGGGCATGGCAGGAATCTGCCACGCCCCGTCCGGGCTTCAAGCCCGCCCATCAAACGATAACCTTTATTACTTCTTCCAGACGACCTTGGACGGCTCGATCACGCTCGTCTGGTCCTTGGTCGGGAAGCCTTCCGGG
>JBEELT010000077.1:0-8476 GCA_041167995.1 Verrucomicrobiota bacterium
AGCGACGCATGGGGTAGCACTAGGCCAACCCGCGATAGGGTAAATAAGAAACCTCTCGGCCCGGGTTTCGAGGGGGGGTGCCAAGCCGAAATATTTAAAATCTACCGTAGGTAAGGCCGGCGACCCCCCGTCGGCGGGGTGCGAAAACCGAAACCTCGGGTATGATGGGAGGACCCAACCACCGCCACCCATGATCGCCGACCTCACCCCGGACAGCCCCACCCAAGCCGACGACAATACCGGCCACACCCCTGATGCCGGGCTACCCGGCTCCATCCTCTACGTCGTCCGCCTCGATTACTTCGGCAAGCTGCCCAAGTCGCGCCAGGAGAAGCTGATCGAGCTGAATCCGCTGGCCCGGAAACGAGCCCCGGTCTTCTACGTCGGCCAGACCCGTCTCGAGGCCTGGAAGCGCTACGAGAACCACCTGAAGGGCTACCGGGCGAGCCGCTGGGTCGAGAAGTACGGCCAGCAGCTCATCAAGGTCGACGAGTGGAAGCCCGACTTCGGGGTGGCGCTGTCCGCCGACACGATCAAGGCGGCGTGGTCCCTGGCCCGGCGGAACAACGGCGATCCGGAGAAGCGCGAAAAGGCGCTGACCGAGCTCCTGCGCTCCCACGGCTACTACGTCATCTCCAACTGAGGCTCGCCAAAGGCCCGTTCGTCCGCTTGGTTGCGCAGATGCGAATCGACGCAAAGGTGGGCGAGCAGGCCGAGGGCTGGACGTGCGTGGGCGTGGGAGTCATCGATGACTTCTATGACTTCACCGACTCGGCGGCGTGGGTCGGCGACATCTCGCTTGGCTTCATGGAGCTCGACATCGCGGCCGACGAGTTGGGTGGCCATGTGCGCGCCTTGGTCGATGGCGCCGACGACGAGGACGAACTCTGGACGCTGGTGCTCGGCCTGCGCCTCGAGGTCGAGGAGGGTGCGGGCGAGCCGCCGCGTTTCTCGCTCTGGGCCGAGGACGCCGAGGGCGTCGCCACGTGCGAGGCATTCAAGGAAATCCTGTCGGTCGCCCTGTGGCGCCTGCAGCAGCTGGCCCCGGAAGCGCTCCGTCCGCAGGTGGTGGCCGCCGGCGACGACATGGACCGCGTCGTGGAATTGCTCCGCGGCGCCTGCGTCCGCGTGCCGGTGATCAGCTGGGAGTGAACTTCACCCGCGCGGGATCACCACGCGGGCCTTGAGTTCGACGGCCACCTGGCGGAGCCAGCCGAGGTAGATCGGGTCGTTGCGCTCGGCCAGGAGGAACAGCTCCTTGCCGCGGCTGAAGCGACGAGGGTCGAACGGCGCGCGCTCGGCGGGTAGGCCGAGCTTGGCGGCCTCCTCGGCCGTCATGAACTCCTCCTTCACGTCCGCGGGCAACTTGGGCGGCACGACGACCCACTGGTAGACCAGCGTGAGCGCCCCGCAGGCGGGGTCGTCCTTGGCTTCCTTGTGGGGCGGACTGTTCGCCAGGTCTGTCGCCGAAGACGCGATCCAAGGGGTCTCGAGGACGACGAGTTTCGACCCCGCGGGCGGCGGGAGCCAAGGGCCGAGCGGACCGGTGGCGAGTTTCTGAAAGGCGCCGCGCAGGCCGCCGAGCTTGGCCTGAGGGTGGAGCTCCATCTGGGCTTCGGACCACGTGGTCTCGAAGTTCGCGGCCAAGGCATCGGCGGATTCGTCGACCAGGTGCGGGGCGAGCTCGAGGCCGGGCTTCTCGTCCTTGGTGCCATTGCCGCTGCCGAGCAGCAGCGCTTGGCGGTCGGCGATCAGCGAGGTGGCGCGGACGTCCGTGCCGAGCCGTATCTTGACTCCGCCGAGCGCGAGCTTGCGCAGGGTCTCGGTGGCGGCGGGGCGGTGCGAGGTGAGCAGGCGCACGTCGGCTCCCGCGGTGGCCTTCGCGAGGAGCGCTTCGATGAGGAAGGTCTGGGTCTCGGGCTGAGGCAGCACGCACCAGAGGCGGGTCTGGGCCGGCTCGAGCAGGCTCTTGATCCGCGGCGTGATCTCCAGGCGCGCGGGCGTCTCGGCCTTGGGCTTCGCGCTGAGCTGGAGGTTCACCGCTAAGCCTTCGATCGGTCGGTCGAGCGGGTAGTTTGGCTGAGGCTCTGCCTTCGCCGATCCCTGCTTGGTCAGCCGCTCCACCGAGAGACGCCACCAGGCCAGCGCAAAGGCTTCCTGCAACGGGCGAGCGTGTTGGGGCAGCGGGTACACCGGGGCCGATTTCTCGGGCGTAGGCAGGCCGGCTGGGCAGAGGAGGGCCTGGGCGGTCGGCTCGCCGGCGTCGACGACGATGAACTGGGCGTGGACCTGGGCGGAGCTCTGCAGGATCGCGCCGGCCGCGGAAAGCTTCGCCAACGCCTCGGCGTGAGTCCGCTTCTGAGGGGCGTCGAACTGGGGCGCCAGCCCGTCGCTGGTCAGGATGTAGACGCGGACGCGATGCTGGCTCAGCGCCCGCGCGACGGCCTCGTTGAAGGCGGGTACGCCGAGCAGCGGCGTCGCGACGTGTAAAGAGTGCTGGGCCGATTCGACGGCGGCGAGCACGGTTGACCAAGCCTGGCCGATCGCCGGTTCCGGGGCGTCGAGTTTCAGCCAGACATCGCCAATCACCCGTTCGTGGTAATGGAACGGCTCGGAGGTCTTGCGCAGCGCGGGGATCATCGGTCGGTCGGCTCCCAGAGGAGCAGGTCATGCGCCTCGAGCAAGCTGGCGCGTTGCGGGACATCCCGGCCGAGCGGGCTGCGGCCGAGGGCGAGTCGGGCTAGCTCGGCCCCGCTGCGCGGTTGGTAGGAGGGGAGGCGTTGACGCACCGCCTCGCCGGCGCGGGCGGGGCCACCCGGAGACTTGTCCGGTCCCAGCAAGTGGCATTGCAACCACTGGCCCCAGAGGTCCTCGTCGCCGGCCGCCGGGGAGATCGGCACCTCGAAAGTCTCCACCTCGAACGTCCCGAGGTCGAACTGACCCGGGACCTTGAACTGCACCTTGGGGATCTTCGGGACACGCAGGCGGAAGTGCACACGGGCCTCCGTCGGCGCATCGGCGAAGCGCGTCGGGTAGCCCGTGGAGAGGTCGGCCTGACCGCCCGGGGAAGCCAGGAAGTCCTGCCCGCTCGCCGCGGCCGCCATCTGCAGAAGTTCGGCGTAGCCTTGGTCGGCGCGGCGCGGCTGGGCGGACGTCAGGCGGATGTCGATGGCGCCGCCGGTGCGGTCGCGGCCCGTGCCTTTGCCCGCAGGCCATTGGCCGGTCAGGCGGAGGTTGAAGGAGCCGTCCTGCCCAGGGCGGATTTCGACCTCCATCATCAGGGTGAGGTCCTGTTTGCGCGGCACCGGGCGCATCTGCGCGGAAGTGCGGAGCACCGAGAAGAGTTGGCCGCGCTGCGCCACCGAGCTGAAGAACGCGTCCGGCTCCGTATGCAGGGCATCCGCCGCGTCCTGCAAGGTCGTGTCCTCGAGGTCGGCGAGGTCGGGCCGCTCTTCGACATGCAGCAACTGGCGGCCGGCGAGTAAGGGCTCGTCCGTCACGGCGAATCGGAATAGGCCATGATGGCCGTCCATGCCCACGTCCTGGCGGAGGCAAGCCCGGCCCAGCGCGGTCAGGCGGAACCGTTCGCCGTCGCGGCCGAGCATCCCGAGGTCAACGCCCTGGCGGAGCAGGGCGCGGGCCGCCGGGAGCGGCAAGGGCAGCAGCGAGCGCACGGCTTCGGCGGTGAGTCCGCCCTCTTGGCGTTCCGAGTCGGCGGCCAGCCGCAGCAACGCCGGCCATTCGGCCGACTCGCCCGAGGTGCGCACGACCGCCATGGCGTCGACGAAGCGCACGGCGATGGGGCGGCGGAGGATGAGGGGAGGGAGGGCCATGGGTCAGGCGCCCGGGAGGCGTTCGAGCCGCGACGACAGCCCGAGGGGGCGAGGCAGGCCGGAGTGATGGACGCTCTCGGAGCGGTCGGCGGCGTTGCTTTCGCGGACGCCGTTCTGCAGCGCCTCGAAGATCGCGCAGAGTTCCTGCTCCTTCAGGCGCAGCAAGGCCTGCGGCTCCCAGAGCGGCTTCTCGAAGGGATGCAGGGTCTTGAGGTCGAGCAGCAGCGCCCGGATATGGCGGCCGCGTTCCTCCTCCTGGCCCGGGCGGCGGCAATCGTAGAGCCCTTGCAGGCTGGTGGCGCAGCGGCGTTGCCAGTCGAGGAAGATGAGCGGGCGAGGCTTGCCGCGGGTGGTCGCGGGCGCCTTGCTGCGTGCCTTGGGCAACTTCACGCGGCGGGCGAGCGGCTCCAGCAGTTCGGGTTCGAGGTGGCCGACGATCAGGCGGAATTCCGGCGGCAGGCGGAGCGCCAGTTCGGTCCCGGTCAACGCCGCGCGGGCGCAGATCAGCACGTTGAGGTCGGGGCTCAGCGACGCCGGGTCGAACGCGGCGACCTCGCCGGTCGCCACCGTCGCCGTCTGCAATTGACGCTGACGCAGGTAGGCTTGGGCGGTCGCGAGCGCGCGGGCCTCGTCGGCCGGCGCGTCGAGCACCAGCAGCACCTTGCGGCGTCCGTGCGCATCGGGGATGTCGGCGTCCTCGTCGTCGGCCGAGCCATCCTTGCCTACGCAAGCCTTGAAGGCCAACTCGGCTTGAAGCTCGTCGAGCAGTCGCACGCGCGAGGCCTCGACCACCACCTGTTCCGCGAGTTCATCGAGGTCGGTGTCGGTGGTCGGCGCGCTCGAGTCGCTGACCAAGATCCAGCGGCGCGCATGCACCGCGGCCACCAGGAAATCGGCGAAGCCCAGTCGTTCGGCTCCCAGCACGATCAACTGGTCGAAGTCCGCCGGGTCTCGCGTGAGGGCGGCCGCGCGGAAGGAGGGATGCGCGCCGAGCGCCGAGAGGGGCAGGCCGACGAGGTTGCAGGTATCGAGCAGGAGCATGGAAGCGACCTCCCGCGGACGACGGCCACGGCTCAGCGGGGCGACGGCGCCGGTCAAAAGCGCCGCCTGCCGGTCGAGGTCGAAGGCTTGGGCCGCGGGTGCGGTCGGTTCGCAGGGGTCGGTGAGCCGGACCGCCGCGACTTGCTCCGCCCAGCCGGGGAGCGCCGCGCCCGCCGCCAGTAGTTCGTCCAGTTCGGTGGCGTCGGCGGCGACGACCAGCAGACGTTGACCGCGGGCGATCGCCTGCAGGATCAGTTCCAGCGCCGCGGTGCGCCGCGCCGGTCCGGCGGCGGCCTCGAGCAACGTGAAATCCGTCGTGCCGATCGCCTTGCGGACGAACGCACGGGCGATGGCCGTCCAGGGGTGCGTCCCGGTCAGGAGGCGCCAGTCGGCGTCCTGGTCGCCTTGGTTGACCATCTGCGCTTCGCCCCAGCCGCGTGGCTCGGGGTTGAACAACTGCAGCAGCGGCAGGTGCGAGGCCTGCCAATGCTCGCGCAGACGTCGCAGGGCGGTGAGCCGGCGGGTGAGGTGGCCCCGCGCGATCCGCCCCGTCAGGAAGACCAGGTCGCCCTCCTCGAGCTGTCGCTCCGTCGGGTCGGCGGGCGGGGCGGTCTCGCCCGGCGCGTAGGCTTGCACGGCTTTGCGGACCACCAGTAGGCCTTTGCTGCGCAACGCACAGACTCGTTCCACCCGTAGGCCGGGCTGACGGGACTTCGCCCCGCGCATGCTCGCGTGCAGTTCGAAGGTATCCGCCTGTCCGAAGAAGGCCCGGCGAGCCGCCGGTTCCAGCGGGGAGTCTTCCGTCGCGCCAGCAAGGCGCAGCACCAGCAGGTCTTTCGGCGAGGTGCCCGGGATGTTTTTGAGCGCCCCGGTCGACTCGGCCAGGTCGAGCATCGCTTCCGCCTGGCGGATAGTCGCGGCGACGCACGTCACGGTGACGAAGCCGGCGGCGGCGCGTTTCTCGGCCGCTTCCGTCGCCCGTTCCCACTCGGCCAAGGTCCGCTCGGCCGCCTCCGACCAGCCGTGGGTCGGGCGTCGGCGGGCATCCTCCAGCTTGCGGAGGTCCAGGGCCGCATGCTTCAGCCGGTCCGTCTCCGCCTGGGCCTGCGCCAGCTCCAGCCGCAGGGTGTCGGCTTGGTGCGTGGTCTTGGTCGGGCCCGGGGCTTCCATGGGGAAGGGGCACTCAATAGGGTTTAAGCCCTTGGGTGAAGGGTATTTATCGGTGAATTAGCCCCCGTCGCCGGCCTACCTCTACAGTTTCAGGAAAATCTGCCGCCGGTAGAGCCAGTAGCAGAAGAGCCAGAGCATCCCCGTGACGAACAAGCTCGACCAGAGGGGGCCGAAGCCACCGGCGAAGGTCGCCTGCCCGAGGTACGTACGCCCGATGCCGGCCAGCGGCCCGGCGAAGAGCGAATGCGCGACGTAGAGGGCGATGGAGTTCATCCCCACGACGATGAGCGGGAAGGCCCACGCGCGGTGACCGCGGACGTCCATCACGTGGTGGAAGGCCGCGAGCAGCCAGAGGACCACGCCGCCGCTCGCCAAAGCCCAGGAGGGCGTCCACAGGCGTTTGACAATCGGGCAGATCGTCTCGCCCGCGAGCCAACCGAGCGCGAGGCAGGTGGCGCCGGCGCCGACCAGCCAAAGCGTCTTGCCCCGCGGGGTGCGCTCGCCGCGCAGCACCTCGCCCGCCATCAACCCCAGCGTCATCGTGATGATCGCGGGGACGAAGTTGAGCGTCTGGTAGCCGCCGCCGTTGAAGACGAAGGGCTTGGCGGTCGGGAAGAGGTTGAGGAACCAACGATCGAACGTCGCCGCGAAGTTCGTACCCATGTTCCAGTGTCCGAGGAAGCCCGGCAGCACACATTGCCGGAGCTTCTCGCCCGTCACGCCGAAGTCGCGGAAGTTCGTGCCTGGTCCCGGCAGCGGGTGCAGGACGAACGCGCCCCAGGTGGCCGCGGCGAGGACGATGATCGCGCCGACCTGCCAGCGCCAGCCCCGGTCGGCCAGCAGGAAGACGAACACGTAACCCAGGCCAATCTGCGCGAGGACGTTGTGGAAGGCGAACTCAGGTCGGGGGCGGTCGCCGGTCGTCAGGAAGATGGCGAGGGCGATCAGCAGGGCGGCGCGGCCGATGGCGTGGAGCAACGAACGGCCGTAGTTCTCGCCGGCGCGGCGGCGGCTTGCGAGGGAGTAGGGGATGGCGACGCCGACCATGAGCATGAAGGCGGGCTGGATCAGGTCCCAGGCCCTGCCACCCAGCCAGGCGGCGTGCGTCGTGTGGGACTTGAGGAAGGACCAGAACGCGGAGTCCGGGTGCTCGGCGGCGATCGCGGCAAAGCCCAGTCCGCCCGTTGCCATGAAGAGCATCGCCAGGCCGCGCAGGGCGTCGAGCGAGGCGAGGCGGGGTGCGGGTTGGGTGGCGTTTGACATGGTCAGGTCAGCGCACGAGGCAGGGCTTCTTCGGGTCGAACTTCCAGCCGGGGAGCAGGAACTGCATGGCGACCGAATCGTCGCGGGCGCCGCTCGGCAGCTTCAGGTAGAGGTCGTGCGCGGCGGCCAGCTGGCGCTCGTCGATGGTCACGCCGAGACCCGGTTGGGCCGGCACGGCGACCTTGCCGGCGCGGATCTGCAACGGCTCCTTGGTCAGGCGCTGACCTTCCTGCCAGATCCAATGCGTGTCCATCGCCGTCACGTCGCCCGGCGCGGCCGCGCCGACGTGCGTGAACATCGCGAGGGAGATATCGAAGTGGTTGTTCGAGTGAGACCCCCACGTCAGGCCATGCTTGGCGCACGTCGCGGCCACCTGCACCGAGCCCTCCATCGTCCAGAAATGCGGGTCAGCCAGCGGGATGTCCACCGCCTCGAGCTTCAGCGCGTGCTCCAGCTGGCGCCAATCCGTCGCGACCATGTTCGTGGCGGTGCGCAGCCCCGTGGCCCGGCGGAACTCCGCCATGATCTCGCGACCGGAGAAGCCGCCCTCGGCGCCGCACGGGTCCTCGGCGTAGGCCAGCGTATCCTTGAGGTCGCGGCCGACGCGGATGGCCTCGGTCAGCGACCAGGCTCCGTTGGGGTCCAGCGTGATGCGGGCCTGTGGGAAGCGCTTCGCCAAGGCCTTGACCGCGGCGGCCTCCTCGTCGGCGGGCAGCACGCCGCCCTTGAGCTTGAAATCCTGGAAACCGAAGCGCTCCTGCGTCGCCTCCGCTTGGCGCACAATCGCCTCCGCGGTCAGCGCTTCCTCGTTGCGCAGCCGATGCCAGGCCACGGCGGAGCCCTCCTCGTCGCGGTACGGCAGGGTCGTCTTCCGACGATCGGCGACGTAGAAAAGGTAGCCGAGCATCTCGACCTCGGCCCGGAGCTGCCCGCCGCCGAGCAAGGCTGCGACGGGTACGCCACGCTCCTGACCCAGCAGGTCGAGCAAGGCGGACTCGATCGCCGTCACGGCGTGGATTGTCGTACGCAGGTCGAACGTCTGCAGGCCGCGCCCGCCCGCATCGCGGTCGGCGAAGGCCTGCCCGACGCGCGCCATCAGCTCGGTCCGGCGGTCGATCGGCTGGCCGACGAGCAGTTCGGTGGCGTCGAGGATAGTCTGGCGGATCTTC
>JBEELT010000078.1:0-8472 GCA_041167995.1 Verrucomicrobiota bacterium
AAGAAGGTGAAGGCCAAGGCCAAGGTCGCCCCGAAGAAGGCTCCGGCCAAGAAGAAGGCCGCCCCGGTGAAGAAGGCGGCCGTTCGGACCAAGGCCAAGAAGAAGTAAGGCGACTCCTTACTTCTGGGCCGGCTTACGCTCCTTGAACTTCAACGACTCGGAGTTCAGGCAGTAGCGGAGACCCGTCGGCTTCGGGCCGTCTTCGAAGACGTGGCCGAGGTGGCAGTCGCAGCGCGCGCAGAGGATCTCGACGCGGACCATGCCGTGCGCTCGGTCCTCGATGGTGGCGACGTTCTCCTTGGAGACGGGCGAGAAGAAGCTCGGCCAACCGGTGCCGGAGTTGAACTTGGCGTCTGACGAGAACAGGGGGAGGTCGCAGCAGACGCAGTGGTAGGTGCCGGCCTTCTTGTTGTCCAGGAGCGTGCCGCAGAACGGGCGCTCGGTGCCTTTGCCGCGCGTCACGTAGTATTGCTCCTTGGTCAGCTGCGCGGCCCAGGCCTCGTCGGTCTTGATGACCTTGTCGACGAGCACGGGCTTGCCGACGCCGCCTTGGCCGTCGTCGAGGGTGACGAGTACCTGGGGGGCTTTCGGGGCGGAGGCTTCGGGCTTGGTCATGGGCGTCGGGGAGGGCGGGGTGGAAGGGGTGGCGGCGGCGAACAGGGCGAGGCCGGAAACGAGCGTGGCGGCGAGGAGGAGGGAGGGGTTCATGGTCTTAGCTGAAAGATTTGCCGCAGCCGCAGGTGCTGCTGGCGTTGGGGTTGCGCACCTCGAAGCCCTTGCCGTGCAGGCCATCGTCGAAGTGCACGGTGGAGCCGTCGAGGTAGGTGTGGCTGGCCGGGTCGATAAGGAACTTCACGCCCTCGCTCTCGAACTCGAGGTCGCCGTCCTTGCGCACGTCGAAGGCCATGCCGTACTCGAAGCCCGAGCACCCGCCCGTCTCGACGAGCACGCGCAGGAGCGAGGCCGGGTCGGCCTGCTGGGCGTGCAGGGAGCGGACTTGGCGGGCCGCTTCGGGGGTGAGGTGGATCATGCCCTTTAGTTTAGCTCCAATCCACGGGAGTCAAGGGGCGGAAGCGGGTCGGGGCGGCTTGCCTTGCCCAGCGGGGTGGGGTAGGAACCCGCATGCGACGCCTTGGCCTGATCCTCCTCGCGACCTTGGTGATCTACGTGATCACTGGCCTGGCCATGGGCTTGATCGTGACGCAGGGCATCTTCGCCGGTATCTCCAGCCAGCCGGACCACACCGGTGGCTTCACGGGGTCGTTCTGGGGCGATGTCCAAGGTTTGCTCGGCATCATGTTCCATGGCGGCGAGCTGCCGGACAAGCCCCCCATCGTTTGGTTCCTCGTCATCCTGGCGGTCTCGTTCCTGCAGGCCTGCCTCGTGTTCTTGCCTTTGCCCCTCGATCCCGCCGCGGCCCAGGTCGGCGGGCGCTTGCGCCCCCGGATCTTCTTCGCCGCCCTCTTGATCCCGCTGCCCTTCGTCCTCGCCGGGCTCTGCCTCAGCGATGCCCTCTATTTCCTGCCGGGGTCGGCCAAGGACGTCGAAGAAATCGCGATGATGTCGATGGCCGGCTGCTTGGTGGCTTGGGGCGTCTCCTGGCTCGTCTGGATACCCTTGCTCCTGCGCCGTTCCAAAGGTGAGCCGGACGCGGTCGAGCGGACCGTCGCCCGGGCCCTGCGGGGGACCGCCATCGGCTGGGCCCTGTCGCTCCCTTGGCATTACGTAGTCCGCGAGCGGCAGACCTGCGTCTGCGCGACCGGCACTTTCCTCGGCCTGATCTTCGGGTTGATCGGACTGGTCTTGGTCGGCGGACCGCTCCTGCTCGTGTTCGCGCGCGACCGGCGGATCCGCGCCGCGCTCCGTTCGGAGTGACTCAGAGCTCGCAGCCTTGCTGCGTCTCGCGGGTCGGCCGCGCCACGAGGCCGCGGTAGGGCTCGTCGGGGTAGGCCTCGCCGGCGCGCGCGCCGAGCAGGTGCGCGTCGCACACGCCCAGCAGCTGGGCCAGCGTCTCCGTCCGGCGCATCTCGTGCAGGAAACGCCCGTCGGCGTCGACCGCGAGGCCGACGAAGTTGAGGAATTTCTTGAGACGACCGGCCTGCTTCTCGGGCGCGAGCGCATGGTCGCAACACTCGTCGGCCAGCTCCTGGATGTAGGCGCGGACGTCCGCGAGCGTCGGCGTGAACCGCGGGAGGCCTTGCTGCGTCTCGCGCCATTGGCGGAAGATCCAGGGGTTCCGGATCGCGTGGCGGCCCATCATCATCCCGAACGCGCCGGTCTCCGCCGTGAGGCGCTGGGCCTTGTCCGCCGTCGCGACGTCGCCGTTGGCGATGACGGGGCAGGGGACGGACCGTACGGCGTGCGCGATGGCGGCGTAGTCGACCTCGGACCAGTAGAGCCCCTTGACGGTGCGGCCGTGCACGGTGAGGAGGTCGACCTGGTGCTTGGCGACCAAGGCGAGGATGGCGTCGAAGTGGCGCTGGTCCTCGAAGCCGATGCGCATCTTGACGGTGAAGCGGCCGGGGATGGCTTGGCGCATGGCCCCGAGGAGCTCGTCGATCTTCGCCGGGTCGCGGAGGAGGCCGCCGCCGACGTTCTTGCGGTACACCTTGGGCGCGGGGCACCCCATGTTGAGGTCGATGCCCGCGACGGGGAGGGTCAGCAGCGCCTGGATGGTGCGCACCATGTGCGGCGTGTCCTCGCCGATGAGCTGGGCGAAGACCGGGCGGCCGGTGCCGTGGTTCAGGATCGAATCGACGATGTGCTTCTCCAGCGTCGAACTCTCGTGGACGCGGAAATACTCCGTCACGAACCAGTCGGGCGCGCCCTTGCGGCCGATGACGCGCAGGAAGCCTGTCGTGGTGACGTCCTGCATCGGGGCCAGCACCGACGGGCGGGTGCCGGCGACGAACGGCTCTGGGGGCGGCGTGCTCACGCCTGCTTACGGAGGCGGGCCAGGGTCTCCGTCATGTCCTCGCAGGCGTCGAGGACGCTCTTGGCGAGAAAGACCGGGCGCTTGGCCTTGACGGCGAGCACCAAGGCGTCGCTCGGGCGCGCGTCGACCTCGGCCAGCTTGCGCGCGACGGGGCCGTCCTGGCCCAGCAGCACACGGGCGAAGAAGATGCCGTCCTTGACGTCCACGATGACGACGTGGACGACCACGGCGTCGAGGCCGAGCAGGAGGTGGAGCATGAGGTCATGCGACTGTGGGCGTTCGGCGGTCTTGCCGTCGAGCGCGCCTTGGAGGGCCTCGCCGACGAGCGCGTCGACCTGGATGACCATGGTCTTCTGCTGGGTCACCAGGAAGACGGCGGTCCCGCCCTTGGTCGGGACGACCTCGATGCCGATGACGGGAATGGCCTCCGGTTTGCTCATGGTCCGACCTAGGTGTGGCGGGTTCGCCCCGCCCCGCAAGCCCGCGGTGCGCGGTCGGCTTCCCCGCCCGGCGGAAAACCCGCGTGCGACCTTGAAACAGGCGGCTTTAGGCGGCAACTTGTCCCTGTGCACCCTTTCCTGACCGACGAGTTCCTCTTCGACTGGAGCCGCCTCACGCCGGCGCAGGTCGAGCCCGATATCCGCGCCGCCCTCGTGCAGTCCCGCGAACGGGTTGCCGCGTTCAAGCGGCTGACCGGCGCGGAGCTGACCTACGCGAACGTGCTGCTCGGCTTCGAGGCGGCCACCCGCGATCTCTCCCGGGCCTGGGGCTTGGTTTCCCACCTGGATTCGGTCCTCAACTCCCCGGAGCTGCGCAAGGCCTACGGCGCGATGCTGCCGGAGGTGACCGCCTATTTCACGTCGCTCACCCTCGATCCGGAGATCTGGGCCGTGTTCAAGGCCTACGCGGCCACCGCCGAGGCCGGCGCCTTGAGTGGCGTGCGCCGCCGTTTCCTCGCCGAGACGATGGCCGACTTCCTGGAGAACGGCGCCGACCTGCCGGCGGCCCAGAAAGACCGCCTCGCCGCCATCAACGCCGCGCTGGCGGAAAAGACCCAGAAGTATTCCGAGAACGTCCTGGATTCGACCAACGCGTGGGAGCTGTTCATCGAGGACGAGGCCCGCCTCGCAGGCCTGCCCGCCAGCGCCCTCGCCGCCGCGAAGCAGTCCGCGACCGCCAAGGGTAAGCCGGAGTCCTGGCGCTTCACCTTGCACCAGCCGTCGGTCTACCCGGTGCTGCAGTACGCGCAGGACGCCGACCTCCGCCGCCAGTGCTGGGAAGGTCTCGGTCAGGTGGGCCTGAAGGATGGCTGGGATAACACCGCGCTCGTGGGCGAGATCCTTGCGCTGCGCCACGAGAAGGCCGGCCTGCTCGGCAAGGCCCACTTCGCCGATTTCACCACCGCCCGCCGCATGGCCCGCACCGGCGCCCAGGCGCTCGGGTTCATCGAGGACCTCGCGACCCGCATCCGCCCGAAGTTCCAGGCCGAGGTGGCCGAGCTCGAGGCCTACCGCGCCCGCCAGGTCGGTGACGCGGCCCGCGCGCTGCACCCGTGGGAGTTCGGCTTCTTCGCCGAGCGCCTGCGCCGCGAGCTCCATGGGTTCGACGACGAGGCGCTGCGGCCGTGGTTCCCGGTCGACGGCGTGATCGCCGGCATGTTCCGCCTCTTCGGCGACTTGTTCGGCTTCCAGGTGGTGGGGCGCGACGCGCTCCATATCGATCCGGTCACGGGCGCGCGCACGGTGATTCCCGCCGCCGCTCCCCGCGTGGACGGCGAGCCGGTGAGCGTGTGGCATCCGGAGGTGCGTTTCTACGAGATCCGCGATGGCGGGCGCCTGCTGGGCTCCTTCTACACCGATTGGTTCCCGCGCGAGTCGAAGCGCGGCGGGGCTTGGATGAACTTCTTCCGGACCGGCGGCCCGCGCGCCGACGGCTCCTTCGCCCCGCACCTCGGCCTGATGTGCGGCAACTTCACGCCGCCCGTCGCCGGGCAGCAGGCCCTGCTCACGCATGATGAGGTCACGACCGTCTTCCACGAGTTCGGCCACCTCCTCCATCACCTCCTCTGCGAGGTCGAGGTCGAGTCCCTTGCGGGCACCCGCGTCGCCTGGGACTTCGTCGAACTGCCGTCCCAGATCCTCGAGAACTGGTGCTGGGAGGAGGAGTCGCTCGCGCTCTTCGCCCGCCATCACGAGACCGGCGCCCCGCTCCCGGCCGACCTGCTGGCGAAACTGGACGCGGCCGCCAACTTCCGCGCGGCCTCCGTCTGCATGCGACAGCTGGCCTTCTCGAAGCTTGACCTGGACCTGCACATCCGCGCGCTCGAGCTCAAGGGCCGCGACCTCGACGCCCACTGGAACGAGGACTTCGCCGCGTGGCAGGCCCGGACGACCCGTCCGGCCCCGGCGATGGCCCGGCGCTTCAACCACCTGTTCTCCGATGCCACGGGCTATGCCGCGGGGTATTACTCCTATAAGTGGGCCGAGGCCCTCGAGGCCGATGCTTTCACCCGCTTCCTCCGGGAGGGGGTCCTGAACCCCCAGGTCGGCCGGGAATTGCGGGCCAAGATCCTCGCCAAGGGCAATTCCGAGCCGGCGGAGAAGCTTTTCCGTGATTTCATGGGCCGGGACCTCGATTCCGAGGCCCTGCTGGTCCGGGACGGGCTGGCCTGAGCCCCCGGTTTCGCCCGGTCGGCGCCGAAACCCCCATTTAGTGGGGGAGGGTGCCTTATTCCCCTTGCCCCAAGGCCTTTTTTCCTATGCGTAAGGCCTTTACAGATGAATCTCCGCAACATCGCAGTCATTGCCCACGTCGACCATGGCAAGACGACCCTGACCGACCGTCTCCTCTACCAGTCCGGCATGTTCCGGGCCGAAGACCTCGACAAGCTCGCCGGCGGCCAGCACGGCCTCATCATGGACTCGGGTGACCTCGAGCGCGAACGCGGCATCACCATCACCGCCAAGAATTGCGCGATCAAGTGGACCGACCCCCGCGACCAGAAGGAATATAAGATCAACCTCATCGACACCCCGGGCCACGCCGACTTCGGCGGCGAAGTCGAGCGCGTGCTCAACATGGCCGACGGTTGCCTCCTCGTGGTCGACTCCTTCGAAGGCCCGATGCCGCAGACCCGCTTCGTGCTCTCCAAGGCGCTCGCCCTCGGCCTCAAGCCCATCGTCGTCATCAATAAGATCGACAAGTCTTCCGCTCGCCCGGACGCCGTCGTCGACGAAGTCTTCGACTTGCTCGTCGCCCTCGACGCCCCGGAGTCCGCCCTCGATTTCCCGATCATCTACGCTTCCGGCCGCGAAGGCTGGGGTACGCTCGATCGCGCCAAGACCGTGGAAGGCCAGCGTCCGAAGGACCTGATGGACCTCTTCTACACCATCGTCGACAAGATCCCCGAGCCCTACGCCGAAGGTTCTTCCCGCGGCGCCGCCGCCGGCTTCAAGTCCCGCGCCGAGGCCCTCGCTAACCCGCTCCAGATCATGGTGACGGCCATGCTTTACTCCGATTACGTCGGCCGTATCGCCGTCGGTCGCGTGACCGCCGGCAAGATCGCCCCCGGCATGCCGGTCATGATGGTCACCCGTAATGGTGAACAGTTCAAGCAGCGCGTCCTGGAGGTCGAGGTCTTCGAGGCCCTTGGCCGCGTCAAGACTCTGGAAGCCTCCGCCGGTGATATCTGCGCCGTCATCGGCCTCGACCATGTCGAGATCGGTGCGACCATCACCGACCTGGAGGACCCCCGTCCGATGCCTCCCGTCAGTGTCGACGAGCCCACCGTGACGATGGCCTTCCGCGTCAACGATTCCCCCTTTGCCGGTCGGGACGGCAAGTTCGTCACCGGCCGTCAGGTCGGCGAGCGCCTCATCAAGGAACTCGAGAAGAACGTCGCCCTCCGCGTTGACCGCGAGACGGGGGCCGACGCCTGGAAGGTCTCGGGCCGTGGTCTGATGCACCTCGGCGTGCTCATCGAGACGATGCGCCGCGAAGGTTATGAACTCTCCGTGGGCAAGCCCACCGTGATCATGAAGCAGATCGATGGCGTCGAGTGCGAGCCCGTCGAGACCTTGGCCGTCGACTGCCCCGAAGCCTCCCAGAGCGACGTGATGTCCTTGGTCCTCGGCCGCCGGGGCGAACTCCGCTCCATGGACGCCAAGGCCGGCACCAGCGGCTGGATTCACATGGAATTCAAGGTCCCGTCTCGCGCCCTCTTCGGTCTGCGCACCCTGATGCTCACCACCACCCGCGGTGAAGCCGTCATGTACCACAACCTCCTTGGCTACGAGCCCGTCAAGGGCGAGGCCCCGCACCGCGCCGCTGGCGTGATGATCGGCGGCGAGGGCGGCGCCGTCACCGCCTACTCCCTCGACCGCCTGTACGACCGCGGTGACTTCTTCGTGAAGCCGACCGACGAGATCTACCAGGGGCAGGTTGTCGGCGAGCATTGCAAGGATAACGACCTCGAGATCAACCTCGTCATCAACAAGAAGCTCTCGAACGTGCGCGCTTCCGGTTCCGATGACGCCGCCAAGATCAAGCCGATGCGCCAGATGTCCCTCGAGGCCTGCCTCGAGTACATCGAGTCCGACGAGCTGGTCGAGATCACGCCGAACTTCATCCGCATGCGCAAGCGCTGGCTGACGGAGAACGAGCGTAAGCGTAACTCGTAAGCCGCCAGCTCAACCCGGCCGGACCAACGTGAACTGATGGCCGCCTTCCGCGAGGAGGGCGGCCTTCATCGTCCAATGTCCCCGCGGCAGGCGGCCCGCCACGCGCTCCGGCCATTCGACCAGCACGTTCCAAGGCGAATGTGCGAGGTCCCAGATCAGCAGGTCGTCGAAGCCCTCCGGGCGGGTCAGGCGGTAGGCGTCGACGTGGAACACCTGGCGATCGCCGAGGTGCACGTTGAGCAACGCGAAGGAAGGGCTGGTGATGTCGCCCGTCACGCCGAGCCCGCGGAGCAGGCCCCGCGCGAAGGTCGTCTTGCCCGCGCCGAGGTCGCCCTCCAGCGCCAGCACCGTGTCGGGGGGCAGCAGGCGCGCGAACGCCTCGGCGGCCCGCTCGGTCTCTTCGCCCGAACGGGTGACGAGACCGGTGGTCCAAGTCGCGAGTGCGGCGGGTGAGCCCATGGGCGCAGTCTCCCCGCCGTCCAGTCCGGGGCAATCCGCAAACAAAAGACCCGGCCGCGGGGCCGGGTCTGGTGGGCGGCTGGCGCCTCGCTTACGAGACGATGCCCAGCGGCTTGATGGTCTTCCAGCCGCCGCGGGTGAAGTCGGGGCACTGGATCGGCATCGAGCCGTCCTTCACCGAGCGGACGGAGATCTCGAGGATCGAGGACCAGTCGGCCGCGTCGTAGACGGTCATGTCCGGGGTGATGCCCTGGCGCAGGCAATCGAGCATACGGTAGTTCATCACGTGGTCCATGCCGCCGTGGCCGCCGACCTTCTTGGCCGACTCGCCGACCTTCTTGATGAGCGGGTGCTGGTTGGCCTTCATGAAAGCGTCCAGCTTCTCCTTCTCGAGCCAGC
>JBEELT010000079.1:0-8456 GCA_041167995.1 Verrucomicrobiota bacterium
TTTCGCTCAAAACGCCGCCCCTGCTGCCAAGACCGAGAAAGCCCCCGTCTTCGTCCGCGATGTCAAGTTTGCCCAGACGTCCCTGGGAGGGCAGGTCAACAAGTGGAACCGGATGCAGGTCGAACTGATGTCGGGCGAAAACCCCGATCCGAAGGCGCTCAACAAGAAGTGGCTCGATAAGGTCAAGGTTACCGTCACCCAGGTCTATAAGACCGCTTCAAAGAAGCCCGAGGATTGGAACTACTACCGCGCCTCGGCGACGGTCCTCACCATCGAGGCCAACCAGCCCCGCTCGGTCCTTTTCTACCTGCCGGGCGACATCGTGAAGCGCGACATGCTCCCCAAGGAGCCGGATTATTACTTCGTCCACCTCGAGGTCGCCGGCAACGAAGCCCCGATCTTCGACGCCCGGGGCGTCCTGATCCCGGCCCAGGTCCGCGCCGTGCACAAGGATATCGCCACCAAGGCGGCTTTCGAAGCCGCCAAGGACGCCGCGGATCGCGGCGTGGTCAACACCCCCGGCATCTTGCGCCCGCAGTACCTGGTCGCCTATTTTGACAACCCGATCGTGCCTTCCTCGCCGGAATTCATCCGCGAGGACGTCCCGACCCGCTGAACGTCATCCCCCCCCGCCGTCCCCGCATGAGCCAGAAAAAGGCCACCATCGTCAACCTTGCCGCGTCCCACGTGTCCATCGCCGTGTTCGGCGCCGACCAGGGGAGCCTCGAATTGCAGCAGTTCCTTGTCGAGGAGATCGCGCCGGGGCAGACGAACGACGACGAGTGGTTGGCGTCCGCAGTGAGCGCCGTCGCCGACCTCGTGCAGGTGCATGGTCTGGCTGGTCGCCGCGTCACGGTCATCGCCCCCAGTTTCCTGCTTCTGCAGAAGGCCCTGAAGGTCCCGCAGGTCGAGCGCGAGCGCCAGGCCCAGATCGTCGCCTTCGAGGCTCAGAACGCCATCCCTTACCCGCTCAACGAAGTCATCTGGGATAGCCAGGTGATGGCGTCCGATGGCGTCGAAGCCGAGGTCCTCCTCTTCGCCCTGCGTACCGAGGTCGCGGCCCGTATCGCCACCCTCATGATGGGCGCCGGCCTCCGGCCCGCCTCCATCCAGGCCGCGCCGCTCCTTGATAGCCAGGCCTTCCTGCTCGCCGGCGGCGCCGCCACCGAGGAGGTGCTCATCGTCAACGTGGGCGCCCGCTCGACCACCCTCAGCTTCGTCGGCCCGACCGGCGCGAACATCCAGTCCGCGAACATCGGCGGCAACCTCCTGACCCAAGGCGTCTCGGATAACACCGGCGAGCCTTTCGCCAACGCCGAGGCGGTGAAGGTCGGCTATTATTCCGGGGTCATCCACCTGCCCGAATCGGATCCGAAGGTCGCGGTCCTCCAGGCCAATTCCCAGTCCTTCATCCGTCGCCTCGCCCAAGACATCAACCGGCGCCTGATCAACCTCAAGCGCGGGACGGCCGGACGTCAGCCGACCCGCATCCTCCTCACCGGCCGCGGCGCGCTCGTGCCGGGTCTTTCCGAGCAGCTCAGCGAGACCTTGCGCCTGCCGCCCGAACTCTTCGATCCTTCCTCCTTCCTGCGGCTCGGCAAGAACGTCTCGCCCGAGTACGTCGAGCATCACCGCCACCAGATCTCCGAAGTCATCGGCGAGGCCGCCCGCCTTGTCCTGCCCCAGACCGCCGGCGTCAACCTCATCCCGCGCAACATCGCGAGCCAGGTCGCCTTTGACGCCCGCAAGCCTTGGCTCATCGTGGCCGCCGCGCTCTCCGCCCTGGCCCCGCTGCCGGTCTATTTCGCCTACAGCGATGCGGTTAATTTCAACACCGAGCAGGTCCGCGAACTGCGGCGCCGCCATGGGGAACTCAATGGCCACCTGTCCTCCCTGCGTACCATCCGGGACCAAGCCAACGAACTCCAAGCCGTGAGCGCGCAGCTGGAATTCGTCGTCCTCAATCAGGCCAACTGGCCGACCGTGCTGGCGGACCTGCAGACGCGGGTCTCCGAGTGCAAGAACACCTGGGTGGATGAGATCCGGATGCGTCGCGAAGCCCAGGCCGCCGCCCCGGTCCCGGCCGAAGGCCAGCCGGCGGAGGCCGCCCTGCCCGCGACCCTCACGAAGATTGTGGTCACCGCCCGCTTCCTTCAGCCCGAGGTCCCGCCGAACCCGAAGGCCAGCCACAACAGCGCGACCTTCATCAAGCGTCAGAACGAGCTGCTGGCCGCCCTGCGCAAGTCCCCGTTCGTCGCCGAGATCCCCGAGTCCGAGATCAAGGCCGATTTCAACCTGCCTTATCAGCCGCGCGTCACCTTCACGCTGGTCATCCGCAAGGAGAAGGCCCTCTGAGTCATGGATACTTCCAAGAACCGCCTCTTCCTCGCCACGCTGATGCTCATCGGCATGGGCTTCCTCGCCGGCGTCTACCTTTCCTACACGGAGTATTCGGCGCACGGTCAGTCCGTCGCCGACCTCAAGAAGGCCCGGGATGTCTCGGGCCGCCTGCTCGCGGGCGCCCCGGTGGCCGACGTCGCCGAGCCGGTCGCGCTGAAGCAGGGTAACGTCGATTCCGCCCAGAAGGACCTCGAGGACCTCAAGGCCCACATCGCCAAGCTCCGCGAGACCGTCTCGGGCAAGGCCGAAGCCCACATCGACGGCAACCCGAAGACTTCCAACACCGAGCTCAGCTCCCAGATCAAGCAGTCCGTCGACGAGCTCAAGAAACTGGCCGCCGACCGGGATATCCGCTTCGTGCCCCAAGCCTCCGAGCAGCCTGACTTCAGTTTCGGCCGGTATATCCATAACCCGGGCAGCGCCCCGAAGCGCGATTTCCAGAAGGTCGACCAGCAGCGGCTGATCGTCGAATTCCTCTTCAAGGAGCTCGTCGAGTCCCGCCCGGCCCCGACCGCCGAGTACAAGGTCCCCCTGATCCTGCTGTCGCTCGCCCGCGAGCCGATCGAGGTCGGCACCCTGGTCCCGGAAGGCAAGCCCGGCGCCGGCACCTACGTCATCGACGGCGGCGACACGGCCCGCTACGAAACCGAGGAATTCACCCCCTCCCGCACCTTCCGCCGGAACATCAAGGACAAGGAAGGTCGCCCGGTCCAGTTGGTCGATACCGTCTCCTTCCGTCTGAAATTCATCTCCAACACGGTGACCTTGCGTACCTTCGTTAACCGGCTACGCAACTCGGGCAAGCCCTTCGCCATCACCTCCGTCGAAGTGGCGCCGACGTCCGCCGAGACCCTGAAGAACTTTCAGGCTCCGTCGGCCGTGGTCACGCCCGCGGCCCCCGGTCCGGCCTTCGACCTCTCCGGTTTCGGGGATAACGGCTCCAAAACCAAGGCGGCCGTGGTCCCGAAGGAGGAGCGCAAGCTGGTCATCGCCGAACAGCCCTCCGAGTTCACGGTCCAGGTCGACTACCTCGTCGTGCTTGAGCCCAAGCCGGCCGCCGCCGAAGGCGAGTCCAAGAAGTAACCCCCGCTCCCCCAGGCCATGAATCCTCGCAAGGACATCTTTCTCCTCCTCGGCTCCGCGCTCTTCCTCGTGCTCGGCGTCGCGATATCCCTCGGTGTCATCCCTGGGCTGACCCCACCCACCGTCCCCCAGGATGACCAGCGCGCCTTGCACATCCCCGAGTTGCTGGCCCCTCCCCGCGGTATCGAGTACCCGTCAACCCCCAAGGCGCTGGCCAAGGCCGATCCGGAGGACTGGCGCAACCCGGAGGAGTCCGACGACAATTGGGACTACGACCTGTTCACCACGATCGACATCGTCTGGGACCCGGTCCAGAAGGAGTACTTCCCCCGCCGTAAGACGATTCGCCCGCTGCCACCCTTTGGCGTCAAACTGGAGCGAATCGGCCACCCGACCTACCCCTACGTCCTCCGTTCCACCCTGCCGGCGGCGTCCAAGAAGGAGGAAGACCGCCTGTTCTTCATCGAGAACGTCGAGACCAAGCAGTATTTTGAGAAGCTGAAGCTGAAGCAGTCCCTGGAGGACAAGTCCCCCATCACCCTGATTGCCTTCCGCATCGACAAGAACGCCAAGGACAAGGATGGCTTCCCGGTCACCCGCAACGTCCTCAAGCTCGAGGACAAGAGCCTGACCTCCAAGGACAAGACCATCGAGATCGACGACCTCGGCGTGATCGAGTTCAAGAACCAGGTCGACATCCTGCTGGTCTCGACCTTGGAGCCCGGCAAGAGCTGGCCGGTGGCCGCCCCCGGCGATCGTTTCACCTACCAGGGAGCCCAGTACGTAGTCAAAGGCATTGACTTGGCTTCCAAGACCGTGACCGTAGACAAGACCTTTGCGCCCGACCCCAAGAAGTCCAAGAAGACCTTCACCGAGGTCCTTGGCCTCCCGGTCGAGATGAAGCCTGCTTCCCCTGAGAAAACCCCCATCAAGAAATAACTTTCCAGCCGACTGAAACGTATGAAGACCCTCACCCGTAACCGGCTCGCTTGGGCCGTCCTCGCCGTCGCCCTCGTGGCCGGCTCCTTGGTCGCCCAGGATAATGATCCGGTCGTCCAGAAGACCCGTCTGCTCGGGGAGGCCATCAAGGCCCGCGAGGAAGGCAACCTGAAGGAGGCCCTCGAGAAGTATGAGCAGATCCTCGTGCTGGACGCGGCGGATGAAGCCGCCAACGAAGGCAAGCTGAGCATCAAGGCCGCCCTAGCCGAGGCCGAAGCCATCAAGGCCCGCGCGCTCGCCGCCGCCAAACCGGCCACCCTCCTGGACGCCGTCGCCGCCGAGCACCAGAATATCTTCGCCGAGGTCGAGCGCGCGATCGTCAACGCCCGCCAGGAAGCCGCCGCCGGCAACCACAAGCGCGCGCTGGAGATCCTCGAGGGCGCCAACGGCTACCTTCCCAATAACACCGCAGCCCAGAAGGTGCGCGATGACATCACCATCGCCCGTCAGGAAATCAACCTTCACAAGGAAGCCGGCACCCAGAGCCCTGACCAGATCGCCCGCGAAGAGGTCGTCGGCCTGGCCAAGGTAAATCAGTTCAAGATCAACAAGGCATCCGAACTCATCGACCAAGCCGAAAGTCTCGCCCGCAAGGGTTCCGCCGCCGAGCTTGATGAGGCCGTCAAGCAGCTCGACGAAGCCTCCAAGGAGCTGCCCGTCAACGTCGCCGCGAAGCCCTTCCGCGATCGCATCAAGCAGGTCAAGGGGTACATTTTCCAAAAGCGAGCTTTCGACGCCATCGACGACCGCGAGATGAACCGCGCCGACTCCCACATCCGCGACTACGAGCGCCTGTTCGGGGCCGACGATCCTTCCGCCAAGAAGCTCCGCCTCGAGTTCACGAAGAAGAAGTCGGACCCCTCCTATAAGAGCGTCGACGAGAACTCCCCTGGCCTGCGCGCCCGCGACGCCAAGGTCGAGGACCTCCTCGTCAAGGGGCGGGCCCGCTACCTTTACGGCGATTACCAGGGCGCCCTCGAGACCTACCGCGAGGTGCTCCAGTACCAGCCTACCAACGCCGAAGCCAAGGCCTACCAAGTCCGCATCCGCCAGATTCTCTCCGAGAATTCCGGCCAGTTGAACCGCGGCGTGACCAAGGGTAAGCTGCTCGAGCTGCTCGACGAGAGCTGGAAGCTCCCTGAGGTCTTCAGCAAGGAGCCCATTTCCGATCGCACCCGCAGCGACGTCGACCCGATCGTCGAGAAGATGCGCAACATGATCATCCCGGAAATCAATTTCCGCGACCTGCCCTTCGACAAGGTCGTCCAGCAGCTCCAGATCATCTCCCAGTCCTACGACAAGAGCGGCGAAGGCGTGAACATGATCACCGTCGACCCGGACCGCAAGAACCCCTCCATTTCGATGACGTTAAAGAAGGTCTCCCTCGAGAAGGCGATCGACCTCATCATGAAGCAGGCGAACTTCTCCTACATCATCAACCAGCAGGTCCTCGAGTTCCGACCCGACGTCGGCTCCAACGACACCGAGACGGAATTCTTCTCCCTGGCCAGCGGTGCCGTCATGAAGATGACCGGCGTGGGTAGCGCCGCCAACTCCGCCGCCCCGGCGGCCGCCAATCCCTTCCCGACTGGCGCATCCGCCGGCGGCGCCGAGGGTGGCCGTCCCGAGGAGGTCGCGATCAAGAACTTCCTGAACCGCTCGGGCGTCTCCTTCGAGATACAGGGCGCCAACCTCTCCTACGACGGCACCTACCTCATCGTCACGCAGAACCGGAAGAACCTGGACCGCGTGAAGAACATCCTGCGTCGCTACTCCGACATCAAGCAGGTCCACATCGAGGCCAAGTTCATGGAGGTCTCGGAAGCCTCGCTGAACGAGCTTTCGACCAACTGGCGCCTCTCCCAGGTCGTCAATAACCAGACCATCATCCGCGCCCAGTCCGGCCTTCGTTCGATCAATGACGTATTCGGTTCCACCTCCGTCACAAACAACGGCAACATCGCCAGCCAGACCACCCAGACCACGGTCATTGGCGGTATTCCTGTCGTCTCCACGACTTCCGTCAACACGGTCGTCCCGAACAACCCGCCCCGTATCAACACGGGCAATTACGGCGGCTCCGGCGCCAGCTTTGGCGGCTTTGACAACACCGCCAACCGCCCTGGTCCCGGTATCTATGACGGCAAGATCGGCACCATGGGACAATACGACCTGAGCATCTTCCTGCGCGCCCTCGAGCAGAACAGTGGCACAGACCTGATGTCGGCCCCGAGCCTGACCGTCCTCGACGGCAAGACGGCCATCATCAAGATCGCCCAGCTGCTCCGTTACCCCGAGTCCTATGGCGACACCCAGTCCAACGTCGGCAACCAGGGTGGCGGTGGCCAGCAAGGTGGCGGTGGCGCCGGCGTCACGATCACGGCCGGCACGCCCCAGGACTTCACCGTCCAAGAAGTCGGCGTGACGCTCGAAGTGACCCCCAAGGTGAACACCGACGACTCCATCGAGCTCAACCTCAAACCCAAGGTCGTCGAGTTCGAAGGCTTTGTCGAATACGGCGGTACCTCCGTCGCCATTTCCGGCGCCACGACCGTCACCATCCCGTCGGGCTTCTTCCAGCCTATCTTCACCACCCGCGAAGTCTCCACCGATGTCACCGTCTTCGACGGCGCCACGGTGGTCATCGGTGGCCTGACACGCGAGGAAGTGAAGACCGTCAACGACAAGGTTCCGGTCCTCGGAGATATCCCGTTCTTAGGCAACGCCTTCCGGTCTACCGGCAAGACCACGACCAAGCGTAATCTGATGATTTTCGTCACGGCCAACCTCGTGTCTCCCGGGGGTTCGACCCTGCGCAGCAATTTCCCCGGCATGAAGGCCGGCAGCACCTTCTCTAATCCGGTGATCATCTCCCCGGGTGGTGCCGTCTACCGCGAGCCGATCGAGCCGGCCCTGGCTCCGGGAGCCGTCAACACCGCCCCCGCCGCTACCGGCGGCGATGCCAAGTAAGCGCGCGCAGCGCAAGCCGCCGACCCGGGCCCGCCTCATGGCGGGCCCGCTTCTTTGGCCATGATCCCGGACGCCTTTTGACTCGATGCCCTCGGCGGGGTGGGGAAACTCCTCGCATGCGCTGGCTGCTCATCGACGGCTTCAACCTGGTCTTCCGCAGCCACTTCGCGATGGAGCGGTCCAATCTGCGGCGTCCTTCCGACCAGTTCCCGACCGGCGCCCTACATGGCTGGATGAAGGCCCTGCTCGACCTGCGCGCCGCCGAGCAGCCGGATCGTTGCGCGGTGTTCTTCGACCTCGGCGGCTCGGACCGTCACCTCGCCGTCCTGCCCGAGTACAAGGCCCAGCGCGACGACACGCCGGAGGACATCGTGCTCCAGTTACCCGAGATCAAGGTCCTCACGTCCTTACTGGGTTTCCAGGTCTTCGAGCGTCGCGGGGTCGAGGCCGATGACCTGATCGCTACGGCGGTGCGTCGCCTCTCGGCCGAAGGCCATGCGTGTCTGATCGTCAGCGCCGACAAGGATTTCGGTCAATGCGTGGGCGGTCCCGTCCTGCAGCTCGCCCCGCCACCCACCGCCAACCCCGCGGCCGGATGGCGACGGCTCGACGCCGCCGCGGTCGAGGAAAAGTTCGGGGTGCCGCCCCGGCTCATCGCCGATTACCTGGCGCTCGTCGGCGACACCTCCGACAACATCCCTGGCCTGCGCGGCGTCGGTCCCAAGACCGCGGTCAAGTGGTTGCAGGAACACGGCGACCTCGCCGGGGTCCTGGCCGCCGCCGACCGCTTGCAACCCGAGCGCTTCCGCGAACAGGTGCAGGCCGAGGCTGAGCGTATCCGCGCGAACCTCGGGCTGGTCACCTTCCGCACGGATTTCGCCTTCGAGCCCGGCGAGCCGGTCACCGAGGATGCGGCCGGCGTCGAGGCCTTCCTTGAGCGCATGGAGATGCTCGCGACCCTGCGGCGCTACCGCTCCGCGCGCGGTGCGAACGATCCCGCGGAG
>JBEELT010000080.1:0-8333 GCA_041167995.1 Verrucomicrobiota bacterium
GGCAAGCAGTTCGACAGCGTCCTGAACACCGTCTCCGGCGTGAAGGAACTCGGTCTCGAAGTCTGCTGCACCCTCGGGATGGTCAGCGAAGCGCAGGCCGCCCGCCTCAAGCAGGCCGGTTGCGACGTGTACAATCACAACCTCGACACCTCGCGCGAACACTACTCAAAAATCATCACCACGCGCACGTATGACGACCGACTCCAGACCCTCTCCAACGTCCGCAAGGCCGGCCTCGAGGTTTGCTCCGGCGGCATCATCGGCATGGGCGAGACGGTCGATGACCGCCTGAAGATGCTCGTCGAGCTCGCGCAGCTCGACCCCCAGCCGGACTCCGTGCCGATCAACGCCCTCGTGGCCGTCGAAGGTACGCCCCTCGCCGGCCGCAAGTTCGTCGACACGATCGAGTTCGTCCGCACCGTCGCCGTCGCCCGCATCCTGATGCCGAAGGCGATGGTCCGCCTCTCCGCCGGCCGCGCCAGCATGAACGACGAGACCCAGGCCCTCTGCTACCTGGCCGGCGCCAACTCGATCTTCCTCGGCGAGAAGCTCCTCACCACCGGCAACCCCGACATCGAGGAGGACATGAACCTGATGAAGCGCCTGGGCCTGCACCCGATGCATCCGGACGAGGCCCGCCGTATCCACCGCGGCGAGATCGCCCCGGTCGACGCCCAGCCGGCCGAATGGCCGAGCGTCGCCGAGTTCGCCGCCGCCAACGCGGCCGAAGAGTCCTGCGGTACCGGCGGTTGCGGCTGCAAGTAACATGGCCGTCATCTTCGTCACCGGCAGCGACACGGGCGTGGGTAAGACCCACGTCGCGGGTCTGCTCGCGCGTCGCCTCGCCCGTGACGGCTTCACCCAGGTCATCAAGCCGGTGGAGTCGGGCGCGGGCGCTGGTCGTCCGGCCGACGCCGACAAGGCCGCGGGCGATTGGGCCGAGGCGCACACGCTGGTCTCCCTGCCGCGGCCTATCGCACCGCTCGCCGCCGCGAAGCAGGCGCGCAAGAAGGTCGACCTGACGACGCTCCTGAAACTCTACCGGGCGCTGCCCGCCGCGCCCTGCCGCGTCGTCGAAGGCGCCGGCGGCGTGGCCGTGCCGCTCGACGCCAAGGGCAAGGACTGGGCGGACTTCGCCGCGGCGATCAAGCCGACCGTCGCCATCGTGGTCGTCGAAGACCGTCTCGGCGCGATCAACCAGTCCCGCCTCGCGATCGCTTACCTGCGTCGGCGCTACGACGGGTCCGTCGGCGTCTGGCTCAACGCGACGAAGAAGCCGTCGAAGGAGGTCGCCGCGAGCAACCGCGCCGGGCTGGTCGCCGCGGGCATCCCGTTGCTCGGCGAATCCGGCCGGGGTCCGAAGTCCGTCCGTTTCCACTTCCTGCCGCGGTGAACGAAGCCCTGCTGCAGCGCCTGCGCCAGTCCCTCGCCCAGCGCGAAGGGTCGTCGCTACGCCGCAAGCTGAGCGCCCGGGCCTCGTCGGACAAGCGCGTCAACCTCGCGGACAACGATTACCTCGGCCTCTCCCGCGACCCGGCCGTCATCGCCGCCGGCGTGGGCGCGCTCCACGAATGGGGTGCTTCTTCGTCCGCTTCGCCGCTCGTCACCGGCTACACCGAGATCCACCAGAAGCTCGAGCAGACCTTGGCCGCTTGGCAGGGTTACGAACATGGCCTGGTGATGAACACCGGTTTCTCCGCCAACTCTGCCGTGCTCGGCGGCCTGCCGCGGAAGGGCGACCTGATTCTGGCCGACCGCCTCGTCCACGCGAGCATGCTGGACGGCATCCTGAAGTCCGGTGCGCGCCTGCGGCGCTTCGCCCATAACGACCTCGACGCCTTGGAATTGATGCTCCACGAGGAGCCCGCCCTCGACGGCGTCATCTTCGTCGTGACAGAGAGCGTGTACTCGATGGACGGCGATAGCCCCGACCTGCGCCGCCTGGCCTCCTTGCGCCAGCGCTTCGGTTTCTGCTGGGTGCTCGACGAAGCCCACGCGACCGGCTGGTACGGCGCGACCGGCTCCGGCCTGCAGGAAGGGCAGGGCGTCCCCGCCGCCGCCGACATCGTCGTTGGCACCCTCGGCAAAGGCCTCGGGTCGCACGGCGCCTACGTCCTCGCCCACGCGCCCGAGGTCCGCGACGCGCTCATCAATTTCGCCGGCGAGTTCATCTACTCCACGTACCTCGCCCCCGCCAGCGCCGCCGCCGCCCTGGCTGCGATCGATCGAGTCCGCGCACTCGCGTCCGAACGCCCTTCGCTCCACGCCCTCTCGGTCGAATGGCGCGACGGCCTCTGCGCCGCCGGCTTCGCCGTCCCCTCCGGCGACTCCCCCATCATCCCGCTCATCCTCGGAGACTCCGACGTCACCCTGCGCTATGCCGAGGCTTTGCGCGGCGCGGGCTTCCTCGTTTCGGCGATCCGTCCGCCCACCGTCCCGGTCCGGACCGGCCGCATCCGGATCTCCCTCCGTCGCGGCATGCCCGCGGAGAGCCTCGCGAGTTTCCTCTCCGTGCTGAAAGGGGTCTCCGCATGAAGATCGGCTGGATCGGCGGCTGGGGCGTGTCTCTCGCGGAGATGCGCGACCTCGCCGTCGCGCATGCGCCTGACGCCGAGCATGTCCTTTACCCGCCCGTCGTCGGTGCCGCCGAGAACCTCGGCGGGTGCGATGCGGTGGTGGGCTGGTCCCTCGGCGCGCACCTCTTGCTCGAGGCCGGCGCGCGCGGCGTGAAGCTCCCAGCGAAGGCCCTGCTGTTCGCCCCGTTCACATCGTTCTGCGCCGAGCATGGCTCAGGCGGACGTGCCTCCGAGACGCAGGTCAAGTGGCTGCGCCGCTGGCTCGATACCGACCCGGCGGCCGCGCTCGCGGATTTCCGCCGTCGCGCCGGCCTTGCCCCCGCGCCGTCGGCCGACCTCCCGTACGAAATCGAGTATCTGCGGGCTGGCCTCGACCTGCTTGCCCAACCTGCCGGCATCTCGCTCGTCACCTTCGGCCGCCAAGGTCTCCCCGCGGGCTGGGAGGCCTACGTCGGGGAGCAGGACAAGCTGCTCAATCCCACGGGCGTTGGCGAAGCGATCGTCGGCTGCCAGACGGTCGAAGGGCTTGGCCACGACCTCCGGACTTTCCTCACCCCCTGACCATGCGTTTCGACGAAAGAGCTGATAGTTACGAGGCCCACGCCGCGCCCCAGAAGCGCTTTGCGGAGGCCCTCGCGGCGTTCGCGCCGTTCCGCCGCGGCGCCCGCGTCAGCGAGCTGGGTGCCGGCACGGGCTTCCTCACCGCCGCTTTGCTGGCGCAGGGCGTGAACGTCGACGCCACCGACGCCTCCCCCGCGATGGTCGAGCTCGGCCGCCAGGCGGTGCCCGCCGCCAACTGGTCCGTCCACAACGCCTTCGGCCCCATCGAGCCGGCCAAGGCCCTCGCCTCCTCCGGCTTGCTCCATTGGGCCGGCGACCCCGCCGCCGTGCTCCGTCATTGGAGGGCGGTTTTGCCGGAAGGCGGCCGACTGCTGCTGGGCGTCCCTTGCGACCCCTGCTTGAACGAACTGCGCGACCTCATCGGCGAAGGTCCGGTCCGCTGGCGCGACGAGTCCCAGTGGCTGGCGCTGCTCAAGGGGGCGAAGTTCGACGTCCATGCCCACGGGGTGCTCGAGGCCGAGGAGGTCTACCCGAACGCCTTGGATTTCTTCCGCACGCTGCATCGCAGCGGCGTCACCGGCGACCCGCGCTTCTCGCCCACCGAACTACGCTCGCTCCTCCGCGACTACGACCGCCTCCATGCCCATAAGGACGGCGTCGTCGCCACCTGGGCCTGGCTCGTCGTCGACGCGACGGCGAGGTAGGGGTTGGGGAGGATAGAGTGCTGAGTACGGAGTACAGAGTTCTGAGTGCAGAGTACGGAGTACACAGTACAGAGTACAGGGTGCGGAGAGTAGAATGAGGAAGGGTAGGGTGGATACGGTTTCAGCTCCAAGCCTCTCATCGGCAACCTATACTCAACTCTCCGTACTCCGTACTCCGTAATCTGCACTCCTTCCCTTTCCTCACTCAAAACTGAACTCGTCCTGGGACTCCGGCGGGGGTTCCTCGCCGGCGAGGATGCCGCGGACGAAGAGTTCGCGGTGTTCGGGGCAAGGGCCGAGCCGGCGCAGGGCCTCGATGTGGTCTGGGGTGCCGTAACCCTTGTGCCGCGCGAAGCCGTAGGCGGGGTAACGCGCATCCAGCTCCACGAGCAGGCGGTCCCGCTCGACCTTCGCGACGATCGAGGCGAGCGCGATGGCGAGGCTCTTGCCGTCGCCGCCCTTGACGGACTCATGGGCCCAGGCGAACGGCCTGAGCGGGAGGCCGTCGACGAGCACGAGCACGTTGCGTTCCTCGGTGCGGCCGAAGAGTTCGCCTTCCGTGCCCGCCGCGGGGAAGAGTCCGGCCAGCGGGCCTTGGGCCAGTTGCGCGATGCAACGGGCCATCGCCAGGCGCGTCGCGCCCAGGATGTTGTGGGCCGAGATCTCCAGCACCGACGCCTCCGACCAGACGGCACGCAGCTTGCCCTCGGCGACCATCTCCCCGATCCGACCACGCAGTTCGGCCCGCTTCTCCGCGGTCAGCTTCTTCGAATCGTTCGCACCCGCGAGCCGCCGCAGCCAGGCCGCCTCGCCGTAGAACCCGGCGTCGAGCAGCACCGCGCCGGCGACGACCGGCCCGCAGAGCGGCCCGCGGCCGGCCTCGTCGACCCCCGCGATGCCCGGACGTCCGGCGCCGCGTTTACGGTCGAAGGAGGCCAGCGACGCCATCGGTTCACTCCGCCTTCTTGCGGCGGAAGAAGGGCTTCGGTTCCGGCGGCTCGAGTCCGCGGGCTTCGTAGGCCGTCTTGAAATGCATCTTCGCGAAATTGATCAGGATCGCCGGACCCAGCCGTTCGATCAATTCGACCGCGGCGCGCTTGGCCTCGGCGCCGGAGCCCTTGGGCAGGTGCACGCCGCCGTCGGCCGACAGGCGGTCGAGCTCGCGGACGAACGCCGCGCGGGCGACGATCGAGGCGGCGGCGACGACCGGGTCGGATTCCGCCTTGGTGCGCATGCGCAGGTCGAAGGCGATGTTCTTGCGGGCGAGCTCCTTCTGGACGATCGGTTCCTCGGAGAACTGGTCGAGCAGGCCCCAGGCCGGCCGGCGGCCGTTCATCTCCTCGTAGTTCTTCAGGGCCTCCTCGCAGGAGGTCGCGTGCATCCAGCCCAGCAGGCGGTTTAGGTTCTTGCCGAAGCGCGAGTGCAGTTCGTTGTACTTCGCCATCCGGGCGAAGGTCGTCTTCACCGCCACGCCCGGCGTCGAGCGAATCATACGGTCCAGTTCGGCGATGGTCGGGTCGGTCAGCTTCTTGGAATCCTTGATGCCCGCCTTGATCCACTCGCTGACCACGTCACCCGAGGCAATCACGCAGGCTGAGACCACTGGGCCGAAGAGGTCGCCCTTGCCGGACTCGTCGAGGCCCGCATGTTCGTCGAACCACTCGGGGTTGAGCTCCGCGTCGTAGCCCAGAACTGCCTGGCCGGTGACGTCGGGCTCCAGCGTGAACTTCACGAAGTCCTCGGTGCCCTTGCCGGAGATCACGCACTTGCCTGACTTGTAGTGCACGATGTTCAGGTTCTCGCCCTTGAAGGCGAAGGCCGAGTGCTCGACGGGGAAGGAGACCCAACCCTTCGCAACGAGGATACCCCGCAGCTTGGCGGCCTGGACGGAGTCGAGCTTGAGGGTGTGCATCGCCACCTTCTTCGGTTCGTCGTCCGAGTCCTGCTTTGCCTTTCGTGCCATGTCCTTCAAGGTCTACCGAGCCGCAGGACCAAATCCAGCCCCATCCCATGCCGAACCCTGAACCCCACCCTTTTGCGGCCGCCCCGGCGTTCCGGAAGGCCTTGTTGGCGTGGTTCGCCCGGCACCAGCGCCCGTTGCCTTGGCGGACGGAAGTGTCGGCCTACCGCACCGTCGTCTCGGAACTCATGTGCCAGCAGACCCAGGTGGCGACGGTCCTCCCGTATTTCGAGCGGTGGGTGGCTCGCTGGCCCGACTTCGACGCCCTGGCGCGGGCGCGGGAAGCCGAGGTCCTCGCCGCTTGGGCGGGTTTGGGTTACTACACCCGCGCCCGGAACCTCCTCGCCCTGGCGCAGCAGGTCGCCGGTCGGCCGGAGCCGCGCACCACCGCCGCTTGGCAGGCCTTCAAAGGCGTCGGTCCCTACACCGCCGCCGCCATCGCCAGTATCGTCTTTCGCGAGCCGGTGGCGGTCGTCGACGGCAATGTCATCCGGGTGCTCGCCCGCGTCGCCGGCGTCCGGGAACGTTTCAAGGACGGCGCCGCCGCCGCGAAACGCTTCGCCGGTCCGGCAGCCAGCTTGGTCGATCCGCGCCGTCCCGGCGACTTCAACCAGGCCATGATGGAACTCGGCGCCACCGTCTGCCGCAAGGCCGCGCCGGCCTGCGACCGCTGCCCGGTCGCGCGGTGGTGCGCGGCGCGCGCCCGCGGCGACGCGGCGGAGCTCCCGCGCTTCGTGCCCAAGGCCCGCCGGACCGATGAGGTCTCTCGTGGCTTGGTCCGTCACCGTGGGCGGGTCCTGCTGCACCGACTCCCGCGGGATGCGCGCCGGCTGGCCGGCATGGCCGAGCTCCCCGCGCTCACCGTGCTCGGCGTGGCGGCCCGCGGCGAGCCGACGCTGGTCCGCCGCCGCACGATCGGCAACGTCACCTACGAGGAGCGGCTCCACGCCTTGCCGGTCGCGGCGGCGGACGTCCGCCGCTGGACGCGCGACCCGGTGCTTGAGTGGGTCGCCGAGGCCGCCCTGGACGCGGCCGCCCTGACCGGTCCGCACCGCCGCTGGCTGGGCGAGTGGCTCAGTCCAGCCGGTCGGACAGCGCGCGGCTGACGGCCTTGAGGGCCGCCACGCGCGCGTGACGCTTGTCGTCGCCCGAGATCACGATCCAAGGCGCGTGCGGCGTGTCCGTGCGGGCAATCATGTCCTCGGCCGCCCGCAGGTTGTCGTCCCACTTCTTCCGGTTACGGTAATCCTCCGCCGTCATCTTGTGGCGCTTATGCGGCGACTCCTCGCGCGCCTGGAAGCGCCGGAGCTGTTCTTCCTTGGAAAGATTGATCCACAGTTTCACCACCACCATGCCGGTCTCGGCGAGCCGCGCCTCGAAGTCGTTGATCTCGGCGTAGGCGCGGGCCCACTCGGCGTCCTGCGCGAACCCCTCCACGCGCTCGACCATCACGCGTCCGAACCAGGAGCGGTCGAAGACCGCGAGGTGGCCGGGCGCGGGCACCTTGTTCCAGAAGCGCCAGAGGTAGTGACGGGCCTTCTCCTCGGGCGTGGGCGCCGGCGTCGGGTAGACCTGGTAGTGCGCGGCGTCGATCATCCCGCAGAGGCGGCGGATCGCGCCGCCCTTGCCGGCGGCGTCGGGACCTTCGAGGACGACGACCGTCGCGAGGCCCTTCTGCGCCGCGAGCCGGGTGAGCCGTCCGAGGCGCGGCTGCAATTTCGCCATCTGCTGGCTGTAGCCTTTCTTGTCGAGGGTCGGGTGCGCCGCGGCGCTCTCGAGTAGTCCGCGGGGGCGGCTGCCCGGCTTCTTCGCGGCGACGGCGGCCCGGCGCCGCGAGGCCTGGTTGAGCTGGTCGGCGATCGCGAGGCCGGCATGGAGGTCGCGGAGTTTCGTCTCGGCGGCGCCGCTGACGACCTTCCAGGCAAGGTTCTTGCCGCTACCTTGGGTGCGTAGCATGCGCGTCAGGTTCTGGCCGGCCTTCTTCGCGAGCAGCAGGTCGTCTTCCGTGACGACCCAGCCCTCGGCGTCGGTGTCCTCGGTTTCGCGCAGGCGTTTCCGCAGGCTCTTCTCCGGCGTCTCCAGCCAGACCTTCACCACGGAGGTCCCGTCGGCCGCGAGGAGTTCCTCGAAGGCGCGGAGCGACTTCTGGCGCGCGCGGAGGGCGTCGCCGTCGAGTTCCTCGCGGACCGCCGCGGTCGCCGTGCGGGTCAGCCAATCGCCGACCACGATGGTGATGCGACCCTTCGCCGGCATCTCCTGCCAATACGGCCAGAGGAAGGGGCGGCCGGCGCCGGCGTCCTCGGTCGGGGCGCAGATCCGGACCGTGCGGGCGTCGAACCACTCGGTCAGCTGGTTCGCGAGTTCGGAGGCCGCGAGGCGGTCGTTGCCGCCGAGCACGAGGACGGCCCCGCGCTGCTCCGTCGTCAACCGACGCTGCGCCGCCAGGAGGCGGAGGTGGAGGGCGGAGCGGGCTCGCTCCAGGGCGCTGCGGGTGGCCATCGCGGTCACTATGTCCCGCCCACCGCGGATGGG
>JBEELT010000081.1:0-8296 GCA_041167995.1 Verrucomicrobiota bacterium
TCCAAACGCGTACCCGGTCGACCCCGATCGTCGCGGCGTAGTCGTGCCACTTGCCATCGACCACCGGACGCGCCGTCGGAAACTCGCCACCCCGACCGGGAATGTACAAGCCGAAAGCGCCGGTGCGGGGGTCGGTCTTGAACTCCCAGTGCCCGAGCTCGGGTTTATGATTGCAGGCGATGAGCACGTTGTAGCCCGCCTTACCGTCGAGACGCGCCCGGCATTCGGCCGTGATCGGCCACGCATGGAACTCAGGCTTGCCCGGCAATAACCGACCACCCGCCAGGGCTGAGCCGAACTCCGGCGATAGCGAAGGCACGGCATGGGCGCCGACGGGTAGACGTTTCGCGGCTGGCTCCCTCCAGGTCCGGTAAGACGGCGCGGGCGGAGCGACCGGCTCGTCCAGCTGCGCCGTCAACCAAGCCAGCCCATCGAGATTATCCTGCAACCGACCTTCCGCATCGGCGTCCGTGTGGTTGAGGATTCCGATCGGCCCGCGGTAACCGCTCGCGCGGATCTGCCGCAGCAGGGCCAGGTCCAGGTGCCCCGAGCCCAAGGGCTTGATCTTCCGTCCCGCGGCCTCGCCATCGGCGTCCATCCCGTTGAGGTTGAGGCAGAGCAGGTAGGGCAGCAGTTGCGGCAGGAACTTGTCGAACCGCTCGATGACATCATGGGCGTGGTGCAGGTTATAGACGATCCCCACGTTACGCACCCCTGCGGCGCGCAATGCCTCGACCACGGCGACGAGGTTCTCCGGCCGACCGAACCAGCCGCCATGGTTGTAGAGGGCGACCTGGCACCCCTGGGCGGCGCCCGCCTCGCAGATCGGCTTGAGCCGGGCGACCTCGGCGGCGACGCGGGTCCGTTGCTCGGCCGCATCCTTGGCTGGCCCTGGACCACCCTGCCCCATCACCCAAAGCTGCGGGTGGACGTCATGCCGCCGGAAGAGCGCGAGCGCGGCTTTCGCCTCGTCATTCAAGACCGTCGGGAACCACCAACCTTCGAGTTTGATCTCATGCTTCTTCAAGGCCGCCAGTTCGACGTCCCACTGTGGCACATGCTCGGCGCGGTAGTCGTAGACGAAACGGCGGAGCCCCAGACGCGCGAGCATCGCCGCCCGCTCCTCCGGCCCGCGCTTCTTGGCGTCGAACGGCACGATGCACCACGCCACCAGGTTGTCCCGCTCGAACAACGGCCCGGCCGCCGGTAAGGCCAGCCAGGTCAGAAAAAAGACGATGAGCGCACGCATCGGGGTCACCCGTAGACAAACCAGGGCCGGCCAAGTTGCCAGAGTATTGGGCTAGGCTAAAGCGAGGGCTAGGGCCCGGGCCAGGGCTTGGACTCGACTTTAGACTCATCTCGGCGATTCATTTATCTTTAATACTGCTCCCAGCCCCAGCCCAAGCCCTAGCCCTCTTGATTCACCATGCGCCTCCTTTCCCTTCTCCTCCTCCCCCTCGCCCTCCCCGCCGCGACTTACTTCCCTCCGCCCGACAGCCAAGGGGGCTGGCGGACGACCAAGGACGCCGCCGAGGCCCGGGCGCTTGCGGGCATCGACCTGGAGCGCCTGGAACTGGCCGCCCGCGCGGCGGAACGTTCCAATGCGGATAACGGCGGGTTGCTTGTGGTGAGCAAGGGCTACCTGGTCCTCGAACGCTACTACGGCAAGGCCCACCGCAACGCCAACCCGGATATGGCCTCCACGGGCAAGGCATTCACGAGCATCGCCTGCGGGGTCATGCTGCAGGAGTTCAAGGCCAAGCTTCCCGAAGGACTCGACACCAAGGTCTACACCCAGGAATTCCTGCCCGAAGCCTTCCCGCTGCGCGACCCGCGCGAGGCCGATATCCGCCTCGGGCACCTGCTTTGCATGACCTCCGGGCACAACGGCGAGGGCGGCACGCCCTCCGCGGTTGTCCGCGGCGCGACGCAGCCGCTGAAACCGTCCAAGGGCCAGGACATCCGCGACGTCGACGGCTCCTCCTTGCGCACGCCGCTCTGGGCGGGCCCCGGCGAAGGTTATTCCTACTCATCCCCCGCCCCGCACATCGCCTCGATGGTGCTGCGTCGCGTCACCGGCAAGGAACTGCCGGCCTACATCGACGAGAAGTTCGCGCAACCGATGGGCTGGGGACCGTGGGGCTACTGCCTCTACCGCGGCGAGGTCACGATGGCGCATGCGAACGGCGCCGGCTCGATCGCGCTCCGGGCCACGGACACCTTGCGCTTCGGCTACTGCCTCGCCCAAGGCGGCCGGTGGCAGGACCGGCAACTGGTCCCGGCCGACTACCTCAAGCTTTGCCGGCAGGCCTCGCCCTACAACCCGCACTTCCCCTTCAGTCTGCAGTTCGAGCATAACCAGGCCGGCCAGATCCTCGGGGCGCCGCGCGACGCGTTCTACAAGACGGGCGCTAATGGCTTCTGCCTCTACATCGTGCCCTCCCTCGACCTAGTGATCTACAAGTTGGGCGGCAAGGATGGGCAGTGGAACCCCGACCTGACGCGCCTCCCGCAGCCGGCCGATAACTTCGGCACGCACACGACCCCGCCCGTCGCGCCCAAGAACGGCGCTTACGAGAACTACAGCATCCCACGCATCCTCGAGCTGGTGTGTGGAGCGACGGTGCGCTGACCTCAGCGTAGCGGGTGCCCGCGGTCGGCGAGCGGCAACGCGACCTTCCGGCCGCCCGCGGCAAAGGAGGCGAACACAGCGAGGGTCAGCTCGACGGTCTCCCGTCCGGCGAGGGGTCCGCAAAGCGGCTCCCGTTTTTCGTCGATCGCCGCCAGCAGGTCCCGCACCGCGCCGAGGTGCCCGCCGTTGAGAAGCTTGATGTCCGTCATCGGCTCGGGCTGACCGAGTCCGGCGCTGGTGATCGGGGTCTTCAGGCCATCGCGTTCGAGGATCGCCAACGGCTCCTCGTCCACTTGCAGGGAGATCACCCCCTTGGCGCCGATCAACCGCGCGCCGAAAGGCATACCCTTGGTCCAACTGCCTTTCTTGGAATCAAAATACAAAGGGACACCGCTCTTCGTCTCATAACGCGCATGAATCTCGTCGCCGACGATCGGCCCCACCCCCTCGTCGCCCGGGTGGACGTCGGCCTTCGTCGCGGGACGTCCCTCGAGGAGGATGGTCGCCTCGCAGGAGATGGCGGGACCGGTGAAGAGGGTCGCCAGGTTGAAGCCGTGGCCGCCCAGGACCCAGAGATCAAGTCCGCCGCCGCGCTGGTCCTGCTTGCCGCGCACACGGACCTCCTTGAGTTCACCGATCTCACCCGACGCGACCAACTGCTTCACGACGTCGAGGACGGGGTGATAACGGTTGCGGTGCGCGATGGCGATTTTCACGCCGTGATCGGCGCAGAGCTTTACCACCTCGTCGGCTTCCGCCAAGGTTCGGACGAAGGGCTTCTCGACATAGATGCCCTGCACCCCGGCCGCGATGGCCGCCAAGATCATCGCGTGATGCTCATGGACGTGGCGGGGGCAGATCGCGACCAAGTCGGGCCGGACCTCCGTCAGCATCGTCCGATAATCCTCGAAGGCCCGCACCCCACCCAGTTTCCGGGCCTCGGCCGCCCGCCCCGCGGAATCCGCGTCGGCGACGGCGACCACCGTCGTCCGCGGCACCTTGAGCCAGACCAGGTCTTCCCCGTGGCCATAATTACCCTGCCCCGTATGCCCGATGACCGCGACGGTCAGTCGGCGGCCGGCGGGCTCCGCGCGCAGGAGCGCCGCGGTCAGGGCGAGCGCGGAGGCTCCGAGGAAGTCGCGGCGATGCATGTCAGCGGGCGGAGCGAGGGTTCTTCAGGAAATAGAATTTGCCGTCCTCGGCCCCACCGAGGAAATCCGGCACGCCGTCGGCGTCGAAATCGACCACGGCCGGACTGACGTCGTGGCCTTCGATGTTCTGCTTCACGAGCGGGCCTTCGTCCTGGAAACGCCAGCTACCCGCCGGCCCCTCGACCTGCCGCAGGAGATTGGCACTGGTGGAGTTCAGGAGCAGGTCGAGTTTGCCGTCGCCATCCCAGTCGACCACGCAGAGTTTGCGCCGACCGCTCGCGCCGGCCTTGCCCTTGCTCAGCTGCAGAGGCTGCCCCTGCTCGTCGCAAAACGCCCGACGGGGCGACTTCAGCACGAGACTTCCGTCCACTTGGGCGCGCTCGAAATACGCAAGGTAGCCTTGCTGGTCGAGCATCACCAGGTCGGTGAGCCCGTCCTTGTTCCAGTCGACGGCGAGCGGGGTCGTGCGCCACTGCGTCAGCAAGGCCTTGCCCGAAGGCTGCTTCCAGCCCCAGGCGAGCGTCGGTTGCGCACCGTCCCACTCGACCTCGATCGACTGGGCGGCGGTGAGTTTGGGCGCGCGGCGGGTGCCAGTGTTCCGGTACCAGACGACCTCACCGAGGATCGAATTCAGCACGAGGTCCGGCCGGCCATCGCCGTCCCAATCCGCCACCGTGAAGGTCGTGTAGCCCCACTTCGCCTCGGCGGGCCCCTGGATGCTGCCGTTCTCGCCGGCCATGATGCGGAGCGGCTTGCCCGCGACCTCAAGCAACACCGGCGCCGCGAACTTCGGCTTAGCCACCCCGGCACCACTGAGATTCTCGAAGAAGCCCACGTAGCCCGCGGTATTCCCGCTCAGCAGGTCGATGTCGCCATCCCCATCCCAATCGAAACCCACCGGCGTGGCCAACGCGCCGAACTTCAAGTCGTCGGCCTGCTGCTGGAAATACCTGGGAGGCAGGAAGACCGGCGTATGCTCAGGCGTGAATCGCCCGGTGTTCTCCAGAAACGCCACGCGGCCGTCCTCGTCGCCCACGATGAGGTCCGGCTTACCATCCTTGTTCCAATCGCAGACCACCGGGGTGATCATCTCGAGATCCATCGTCAAGGGCGTCGCGCCCGGGGACGTTTCGCGCACCGCCTTCCAGGCGGCGGGTCGGGCAGCGGCCTGCTGCTCGGGGGGAACCGTCAGACGCCGACCGGCGGCATAGCGGGGTGCCACACGCGTGCCGATATTCTCGAAATAAGTGAACCCATCGAGGAACTCGCCGCAGAGTAGGTCGAGATCCCCATCGCCATCGAAGTCCGCGAAGTTCGGGGACGGCCAGCCGAAGACCTCAAGCTCCTTGCCGGCCGCCGGCACTCGCTCAGCGGGCCGATACTTCGGCACCTCGTTCGAACCTTCATTACGGAGCCAATAGACGAAGCCGCGCAGCGGGCCCTTGGTCCAGATACCCTGGGAGTCATAGCCATTATCCCAGCCGTAATCGGTCCAATCGCCGACGCCCACGATCACGTCGGTCTTCCCGTCGCCGTCATAGTCGACGACCTTCCACATGTTCGCCCTCACCTTGCGCGGGTGCACGTTCGCCGGCAGCGGCAGTTTCTGGCCGACCTCGAGCCCGGTGCGCGCGAAGTCCGGGTACTCGACCCCGGGCGAAAGTACGTGCGGCTTACCGTCCGCGCCCTCGCTGAACTGCACGTTCTGCAGACCTTTGCTGATCCGTACGCCGGGCGCAAAAATCGGCAGAGGGTCTCGGGCGGTGTCGACCCCCGACTTGAACACATAGACCCCGTTCGAGGGCTTGTCGGGGCAGTTCACGACCAGATCGAGTTTACCGTCGCCATCGATATCCATCGGCAGCGGCCAAGCCCAGAGGCCGACGCCCAGATCCACGACTAAGCCTGGGTGGTTGTATTTCAGGCGCTCGAGGCCACCGCTCTCGGCCTGCCCAGCCGGCGCCTTGGGCCAAGCGGCCCCCTCCATCGGGCGGGCGACAATCTTTGACGGATCGATGACGGCATGCTTCGCGAGCTTACGCTTCCAGGTATACGTGACATGCACGAGCCCGTCGGCGGACTGGATGATCGCAGGGTAGCTGAATTCGGCCTTAGGCTCATCTTCGAGCACCAAAGCGGCCTCCCAGACAATACCGTCCTTACTGATCGCAAGATTGAGCGGGCTGCGTCCCTTGGCGGTGTGGTTATAAATCAGGAGATGACGTCCATCCATCAAGGTCACGGCATCGGTACCGGAATTAGGATTGGGTAGGTCGGTAAGGTCCACCTTCGACCAGGTTGAGCCTTGGTCGTTGGAAACCGTGCTGAAGACCTTGGCGTTCTTGGTGCGTCCTACCGACATCAGGCCGCCATCGCGCAAGAACAGGATACTCGGCTGGATCGAAGCCGGTCCAGTCGCCGGCTGCTCGACCGCAATCTTCTCCCAGGTGACGCCGTTATCGCGACTACGCTCAAAATGGATCCGCCACGATGGGCCGACCTTGCATCCTTCGGCGCTGCTGCCCGAAAGGATGGACCCATTCTTCAACTGCACAGGCTTGTTCTTGATGGGTCCCAGGATGCCGTCGGGCAGCCGGCGCGGCTCACCCCACGTCCGGCCGTTGTCATGGCTGAGACGCTGCACGCCCCACCACTCGACCGGATTCGGCCCGACCTTGTAATAGAGTTGTAGCGGGCCTTCCTTGGGCTGGAACAGCACGGGATTCCAACACGGGAAACGCCGGCCATCCGGCTGCGCGCCTTCGGCGAGCTTGACGGGCGCCGACCACTTGCCGTCGAGGCAGCGAGCCGACCAGATTGATACGTCCGGTTTTCCCTCGGCTTCTCCGGCGAACCAAGCCGCGACCAGCGTGCCATCCTTCGCCTCGACGATCGTCGTCGCGTGACAGCTCGGCACAGGGTTGGTCGCGAAGATGAACTCCGAACGGACCATGCCCGGCTGGGCCGCGTGGGCGGAGAGTCCCAGACTGAGGAACGCGAGCAGGCGCGACAGGGGCATGTCCCTTGGTAAGGAGAATATCAACCCATGGGAAGGGGTTTGTTACCACCGGCCACCCGCTTGGCCGTTTTTCCTTCATTCCGGCACCGTCCGCGCCCATCCTCAGTCCATGAAGCCCGTCCTGTTCCTGCTCGCCCCGTTCGCCGCCTGGGCGGCCGACGCCCCCACCCCGCTCGCGCCGACCAAGGCGGACGTCCCTTACGCCGGCACGACGGATTTCCGGCAGACACTCGACGTCTACGCGCCGGCGACCAAGCCGGCCAAGCCCGCCCCGGTCATCTTCTGGATTCATGGTGGCGGCTGGCAGGGCGGCGAGAAGACCAACGTCCAGTTGAAGCCGAAGTTCTTCACCGACCTGGGTTACGTCTTCATCTCGACCAACCACCGCTACGTGAAAGCCGTCCCGATGAGCGAAATCTTCGCCGACCTCGCGAAGTCGCTCCGCTGGACCCACGAGCATGCGGCGGAATTCGGCGGCGACCCCGCTCGGGTCGTGATCATGGGCCACTCCTCCGGCGCCCAGCTCGCCGCCTATCTGGCCATCGATGAACGCCCGCTGAAGAGCGAGGGACTCTCCCTGAAGATGTTCAAGGGCTGCGTTCCGGTCGACGCCGACACGTTCGATATCCCGGCGGTCATCGCCCTGGCCACGGCAAATCGAAAAGCCGCCAGCAAGCCTGAGCCGAAATACGGACATCGCGAGATCTTCGGTGGCCAGGCCGAACGATGGACCGACTACTCCGCCGTCACGCACGTCGCCGCGGGCAAAGGTATCCCACCCTTCCTCATCCTCTACGACGCGGCGGCCGCCCTCACGCCCGACCAGGCCAAGCGACTCGAGGGTGCGCTCGCTGCGAAGGGCATCCCGGCGAAAGCGTTCGGCGCCCAGAGCACCAATCACGGTAAGATCAATGCGGACCTCGGCCTGGACTCCGACCCTTCGACCGCCGAGTTGCGAGCGTTCCTGAAGTCCGTGCTGGCAAACTAAGCCCAAGACGACCATGTCCGCCTGATGCCCGAACGACGTCGCATCGCCGTCCTCGGCGGAGGTGCCGCTGGCTTCTTCGCGGCGATCACCTCGGCGGAGCAGCTAGGTCCCGCCGGCGAGGTCACCCTTTTTGAAGCCACGCCCCACCTCCTCGCCAAAGTCCGGGTTTCCGGCGGGGGCCGTTGCAACGTGACCCATGCCTGCTTCGAGCCGAAGGAACTCGTCAAGAAGTACCCGCGCGGCGGTCGCGAACTCCTCGGTGCCTTCCACCGCTTCCAGCCCCGGGATACTATCGAATGGTTCGCCGCCCGCGGCGTGGCGACGAAGACCGAGGAGGATGGGCGGATGTTTCCGACCACCGACGACTCCACCTCGATCATCGACTGCCTGATGTCCGCCGCCGTCCGCTCCAGCGTCACCATCCGCACCTCCACGCCCGTCCGCTCCGCCCGCAAGGAGGGCGCGGCCTTCCAGTTGACGCTGGGCGATGGCTCCCGCGAGGCTTT
>JBEELT010000082.1:0-8285 GCA_041167995.1 Verrucomicrobiota bacterium
CGCGGCCTTGCGGCTCTACCCGGCGCCGGACTCCACCCCGTTGCGCGAGGCCGCCGCGCGCTTCCATGATTTCAAGGCCGAGCGTATCGTCGCCGGGAACGGTTCGGACGACATCCTCAACCTGCTGATCCGCGCCTACGCCGGCCCTGGTCGCCCGATCGGCATGCTCGACCCGAGCTACTCCTTGTATCCCGTGCTCGCCGCGGCGCAGGGGGCCCCCGTGGTCAAGGTGCCGGTGACGCCGGAGTTGTCGTTCGAGGTCGCCGCGGTCGCCGGGTGCGGCGCCGCCGTCTTCTTCCTGACCAACCCGAACGCTCCGCTCGGCGTCGCCTTTCCGGTCGCCCAAGTCGAGGCCCTCGCGCGGGCCTTCGCCGGTCTCCTCGTGGTCGACGAGGCCTACGCGGCCTTCGCCGAAGGCGATTGCGTCGAGCTCGCCAAGCGTCTCCCGAACGTCGTCGTCACGCGCACGCTCTCCAAGGGGCACGCTCTCGCAGGGCTCCGCGCGGGCTACGCGCTCTGCCCGCCCGGCGTCGCGGAGGTGCTCCACCGCGTGCGCGACAGCTACAACGTCGACCGCCTCGCGCAGGTGGCCGCCGCCGCGGCGCTCGACGATGCGGAGTGGCTCCGCGTCACCTCCGGGCAGGTGCGCGCCACGCGCGACCGGCTCACCCGCGAGCTCGCCGGGCTCGGTTGGTCCGTCGTCCCCTCGTCGGGTAATTTCCTCCTCGCCGCGCCCGCTTCGCCGCGTCGGCCGACCTCGCCGGCCGCGGCCGAGCACGCCTTCGAGTTCCTCCGGGGCCGCAAGATCCTGGTCCGCCGTTTCCCGCACCACCCGCTGACGGAGAAGTCGCTGCGCATCAGCGTCGGGACCGAGGCGGAAGCCGAGGTTTTCCTTGCCGCAGCCAAGGCCTGGACGGAAGGGTGAGGTTGACAACCCGCCGCTCCGCGGGGATTTCTGGGGTATGACCGCCGGAGTCCGCCAGGCCACCATCCGCCGTAACACGGCCGAGACCCAGATTGACCTCGCCGTCAACCTGGACGGGAGCGGCGCCTCCGAGGTCGACACGGGCGTGCCGTTCTTCGACCACATGCTGACCTTGCTGGCGCGTCACGCGCTCATCGACCTCACGGTCAAGGCCCGCGGCGACACTGCCGTCGATTACCACCACACCGTCGAGGATGTCGGCATCGTGCTGGGCGCGGCGATCAAGGAAGCGCTCGGCGACAAGGCCGGCATCCGCCGCTATGGTTTCTTCCTCCTGCCGATGGATGAGACGCTCGCGCGCTGCGCCATCGACCTGAGCAACCGCGCCATGCTGGTCTACCAAGTCGAGGTCACGAACTACATGGTGCGCGATTTCAACATCTGCCTGGTCCGCGAGTTCTTCCAAGGGCTCGCCAACTCGCTGGCCGCGAACGTGCATCTCAAGCTCGAGTATGGCGAGGAGCCGCACCACGTGGCCGAGGCCCTTTTCAAGGCCTTTGCCCGTTCCCTGCGCGTCGCGCTCGAGGTCGACCCGCGCCAAGGCGGCCGGGTACCCAGCACCAAGGGCACGCTCGCCTGAACGTGGAAGCCGCCGGTCACTCCCGCCGTCCCCGGGTCGCCGTCATCGATTACGGCATGGGCAACCTGCGCAGCGTGAGTCGCGCGATGGTGGCCGCCGGCGCCGATGCGTTCCTCGCGGCGACGCCGCAGGCCGCCGAGAAGGCGGAGGCGGTCGTCTTCCCCGGGCAGGGCGCGATGGCCGACTGCATGGGTTGCATCCGCCGCAACGATTTCGAGGTCTTCATCAAGGCTTGGATCGCGGCGGATCGGCCGTTCCTCGGCGTGTGCATGGGTCTCCAGGTGCTGTTCGAGCGCTCCGAGGAGGCCGACGTCCCGGGGCTCGGCGTGTTCCCCGGCCTCGTGACGCGCTTTCCCTCCCAGCCCGGTCTGCGGATTCCGCACATGGGTTGGAATGAGGCGATTTTCCGGGAGGCCAGTCCGCTCACCGCCGGCTTGGCTACCGCCGGGGAACCTTTCTATTTTGTCCATAGTTATCGGGTGGTCGCCACGGATCCGTCGCTGGTTTGGTGCGAAACCGACTACGCGGGCCGTTTCGTCAGCGGGGTCCGGCGGGGGAGGGTGCTCGCCACCCAGTTCCACCCCGAGAAAAGTCAGGTCAAAGGCTTGCAACTCTACCGCAATTTCCTGACTTTGATGGACCGCTGAGGCGCTCCGAGGGCCCGGCGGACACCCCACCCGCCATGACCGCCCAAACCGCCACCCTGAAACTGGACGACAAGGAAATCATCCTCCCCATCGTCGTCGGCTCCGAGCAGGAGCGCGGCATCGACGTCCGCAAGCTCCGCGACGAGACGGGCTACATCACCTTCGATGACGGCTACGCCAACACCGGCGCCTGCGAGTCCAAGGTCACCTTCATCGACGGCGAGAAGGGCATCCTCCGCTACCGCGGCTACGCGATCGAGGACCTGGCGGAGAAGTCCAACTTCATCGAGACGGCCTATCTGCTCATCTACGGCGAGCTGCCGACGTCCGCCCAGCTGAGCGCCTTCAAGGCCCGCATCCTCGACAACTCCCAGGTCCATGAAGGCCTGCGCATCGCGCTCAGCGGCTTCCCCGGCAACGCCCACCCGATGGCGGTGCTTTCCGCCACGCTCAATACCCTGGGCTGCTACTACCCGGAGCTCGGCACCAACGAGCGCGCGCATGACCTCGCGAAGTTCGACGCGACCGCCGCCGTGCTGATCTCCAAGGTCCGCACGCTCGCGGCCCTGGCCCATCGGTCCAAGGAGGGCGAGCCGCCGGTCTACCCGAAGCCGGGTCTCGACTACTGCTCGAACTTCCTGCACCTGCTCTTCTCGCAGCCCAACGCCGACTACGCCGTGCACCCCGAGGTCGCGCGCGCCCTCGATCTGATCCTGCTGCTGCACGCCGACCACGAGCAGAACTGCTCGACCTCCACGGTCCGCATGGTCGCCTCGGGTGGCGCCAACCTCTTCCCGTCCGTCTCCGCCGGTGTCTGTGCGCTCTGGGGTCCGCTCCACGGCGGGGCCAACCAGGCCGTCATCGAGATGCTCCAGGAGATTCACGCCTCGGGCGACGACGGCTCCCGTTTCATCGCCGACGCCAAGGACAAGACCAAGAGCGTCCGCCTGATGGGCTTCGGCCACCGCGTCTACAAGAACTACGACCCTCGCGCCAAGATCATCAAGGCCCAGTGCGACAAGGTCCTCAAGGTGCTCGGCATCAACGACCCGCTCCTCGCCATCGCTATGCGCCTCGAGGAGGCCGCGCTCAACGACCCTTATTTCAAGCAGCGCAACCTCTACCCGAACGTCGACTTCTACTCGGGCATCATCCTCAAGGCCATCGGCATCCCGACGGAGATGTTCACCGTCATCTTCGCCATCGGCCGCATGCCCGGCTGGATCTCCCACTGGAAGGAGATCGCCGAGACCCCGAAGCAGAAGATCCACCGCCCGCGCCAGATCTACGTCGGCTCGACCGAGCGCAAGTACGTCGGCATCGCGCAGCGCGGCTGAGGTCCGGCGACGGGCCGCCAAAGGGGGAGGGTCGGACGTTTCCGTCCGACCCTCCGTCTTTTGAGCCATGCACTGTAAGCCGGATTCTGTCCGGGGCGGCTCTCGCCGACCCCCTGCGCATCCATTTCTCTGACCTTGCGGACCCGCCTTGCGGCGGTGCGACAACCCGGGACCTTGGTGGGCGGCCTCGAACGGTCCCTGTTCGTCTTGCATCGGATTGGGTTTACCATGCCTCCTCGGTTACCCTCGGAGCGGTGGGCTCTTACCCCACCTTTTCACCCTTACCTCCGTCCTTGCGGGGGAGGCGGTTTATTCTCTGTGGCACTGTCCGTCACGACTTGCGTCGTGCCCCGACTTGCGGCGGGAATCCTGCCCGGTGATGTCCGGACTTTCCTCACGGATGACTCCGTGCGGATGCGCGTGTATGACTGTCTAGACAGGTTGGGGCGAAAGGGAGGGGAGGGCAAGGATAGGTCGTGAGGGAGGCGGCGAATGATAGGGCTAGGGCCAGGGTCAGGGCCAGGGACAGGCCAAACTCTCATGATGCGATTCTACTCCTTTCCCTGACCCGGGCCCTGGCCCTGTTGATTCCACCCCTTTATCTTCCAATCCACCCCTCTTCCCCTTATTGCCTCTTCACCCCACCCCCATCCCCATGCGCCGAATTCTCTCCCTCTCCGCCGCCTTCCTCGCCCTGCTTTCCGTCGCTCAGGCCGCCGATGCTCCCGCCGTGACCAAGGTCGCTTGCGTGGGCGACAGCATCACCCAAGGCGCCGGCACCAAGGGCAAGGGGATGTCCTACCCGGATCAGCTGCAGGCGCTCTTGGGCGACAAGTACAAGGTTGGCAATTTCGGTGTGAGCGGTCGCACGCTCCTCAAGAAGGGCGACTTCCCTTACACCAAGGAGAAGCGTTACCAGGACGCGCTCCAGTTCGCCCCGAACGTCGTCGTCATCATGCTCGGCACCAATGACACCAAGCCCCAGAACTGGAAGCACGAGGCCGACTTCGAGGCCGACTACAAGGACCTGGTGAAGTCCTTCCAGAAACTTTCCACGAAGCCGAAGGTCTTCGTCTGCCGCCCGGTCCCCGTGCCCGGCACCGGCAACTACGGCATCAACGAGGCCAATGTGCAGAAGGAAATCCCGCGCATCGATGCCTTGGCCAAGGAGCTGGGCTGCGAGGTGATCGACATGCATGCCGCGCTCGCGGCGCACCCGGAGATGCTGCCCGACCGCGTCCATCCGAACAACGAAGGCGCGGCCGAGATGGCCAAGGCCGCGGCCAAGGCGATCGCCGGCAAGTAAGCTTTCAGCGCCTGGCCGGCCGGGGGCCGCCCAGTAAGGCCAGGACCTTGGTCGCCGCCTGACGTAACGCTTGCCAGCGCTCCGTCGGGTGGTCGGGTCCATAGGCGATCAACTGCAGCGTGCTGCGCCATTCCAGTACCGCGCGCTCCAGGTCGCCGCCCCCCGGCCCGTGCCCGTCCTGGTCGTCGTCGGGCAGCTTGCCGTGCAAGGCGAAGGCCCGCATCGTCTCGGCGCACCCTTCCCCAAAGCCGGCGGGAAGCCCGTCGCGCAGGTAACCCGGTGCCGTCAGCGAACGATAAGTCAGGCGGCAGCAAGCGCCGAGGCGGCTCGAACTGCGGGCCGAGGCGGAGACGCGTTCCCCGGCGCGCAACTCGGCCAGGTCCCAGGCCAAGGCCTCGGCGTCGTAGGTCGGATCCTCCAGGGCCGCGGCGACCGCGAGGCCTTCGCCATGCTGGAAGAGCGAGGCGATCTCCCCGCGTTCCGTCGGCCGTCCTTGGCGGTCGATGAGGCCCAGCTTGCGCCAGAGCCGGCCCGGCCGGCTTGCGTGCAAGGTGCCGCCGCCGAGCACCTCGCGCAGGTTGATGTCGGCCACCTCCGAGGTGCGCGTCTCCGGGTTGATCAACCATTGGTCGTCGGCGTCGGGAATGGCCTTCACCTCCGCGCGGGAGTAGTCCAACTTCACCTGCACGGTATCCTGCGCGATGAAGAGCGGCCCGTAAGGGACTCCGCCTTGGGTCAGGCGGGGCAGGAGCGGGAGGATTTCCTTCTCGAGCGACTCGAGGCGCCACGTCCGCGGTCGGGTCTGGCCGGGCGTCAGTTGGCGCAGGGCCTTGCGGAGCCATTCCGCGGGCTCGAGCTGGTCGCGTGCGTCGGCTTTCGGGAAGCGCGCGAGCGGGACGGATCGGCCATAGCGGAACCCGCTTTCGGGTAGCTCGAGTTTGCAGGGCGTGCCGACCGGGATGGCGCGCAGGGAGTCCGGCTTGGCGAGGGCCGGGTACCAGACGCCTTTGACCCGAATCAGGGCTTGGGTGAGTGGCACCCGCTTGTGCGGCCGCTCCCGCTGCCAAGTGCCGTTCCGCCCGCGGATCTCATGGATGAGCCGGAGCGAGCCGGGCGCCGGCGGGGGCGTCGGCGGCTCCGGCTCGTCCAGACGATCCAACGCGAGGTCGATCGGCTCCTTGGTGAAGAGGGTCTGCGCCAATCTCTCGGCGGCGGCCAGCGGCTCGGGCGACTGCTTCATCACGCAGAGGAAAGCGGGCCAGTCGAGGCCGCCGCTGCGCTGCAACTGGAGCGGGCGCGCCTCGCCCAGTCGCGGGGAGTAGCCCGTCCAGAGGGCGTAGCCGCGTTCGTCCAGGCCGCGTCGTCCGGCCCGGCCGAACATCTGCAGCAATTCGTCGGGCCGCACCTCGCGCTCGGCGTGGTCGGCGGCATAACGCCGGTCGGTCACGAGCACGGACCGCAGGGAGAAGTTGATGCCCGCCGCCAGACCGGTCGTGGCCACGACCACGTTGAGGCGACCCGCCTTCGCCCAGGGCTCGACCAGCTCGCTCCGCTGCTCGTAGGTCAGGCCGCTGTGGTGCAGGCCCACGCCTTGGCGGAGCAGGCGGTTGAGGTCGTCCCCGGCGATGGCGCGCTGGGCGGGGGTCAGCTGTGGTCCGTTGCCCAAGGGGAGGGCATGGGCGATCTCGCGGGCGATCTGTTCGGCCGCCCGTCGACGGGGGGCGAACACCAGCACGGGACCCAGGTCGGCCAGCACCGCCCGGACCACGGCCCGGGCCGCGTGCCCCTTGATGCCCCCGGGCTCGCGGCTTTCCATCGCATCGAGGGCCACCTCCTCCAAGGGGATCGGGCGGGTATGCTCTTGGATCAGGGTCACCGTCCGACCGAGGTGCCGCAGCCATTCGGCGACCGTCTGGGGGTTGGCGACGCTGCCGCTGAGCAACAAGAGCCGGGTCTCCGGCGGGGCCAGGGCCAGGACCGTCTCATAAGCCGGCCCCCGCCGCTCATCGGCGAGCATCTGGTATTCGTCGATGACGAGCAGGTCCGGTCGCCGGCCGGCCAGGAAACGGTGGCGTTGGGTCTCGAGGGTCGCCACGACCACCGGGGCGCCGAGGTTCTCGCTCACGTCGCCGGTGGCGATCCCGACGTCCCAACCCAACGCCCGCCACTCCGCCAGCTTGTCGTTGGCCAACGCCCGGGTCGGCACGGCGTAGACCGCCTGACCGCGGTGGCCATGACGCATGAGCAGCTCGAAGATATAGGTCTTCCCTGCGCCGGTCGGAGCCTGTACGACCACATCCTCGCCTTGGCGGAGGGCCCGCAGCGCTTCCTGTTGCCAGAGGTCGGGGAGGATGAGCCGTTGGTCCGCCATGGCGACTTTCCAGCAAAGGACGGACCGTCCCGAACGCAAGCCGCCGGGGTTTGCGGTTGCGAGTTTTCCGCGGTCCATGCTATGACTGCGTCCGCATGGCCATCAGCACCGACCTCGCCCGCGGCTTGAAGAAAGTCGACAAGGACCTCGACTTCATGATGAGGTGCTTCGTCGATGTGCTCGAGCAGCTCGAACATAAGGACCTCGCCGGCACCCTGCCGTGGATGGGCAAGCGCAAGCTGCGCGGCGTGCAGATCTTCTCCTATCGCGGGGTGCAGGCCTACTCCATCGCCTTCCAGCTCCTCAACATGGTGGAGGAGAACGCTTCCGCGCAGTCCAAACGGCTGCGGGAGGATAAGCACGGCCTGGCTTCCGACCCCGGGTCCTGGGGGCGCGCCTTCCAGACGCTACGCTCCGCGGATATCACGGACAAGCAGATCGCCAAGCGGCTCGGGCGCATCCGCGTCGAGCCCGTGCTCACCGCCCACCCGACCGAGGCCAAGCGCGCGACCGTCCTCGAGATCCACCGCGAGATCTACAAGCTCCTGGTCCGCCGCGAGAATAACATGTGGACCGCGGCCGAGCAGCGCGCCATCCGCGACGAAATTAAGGTCGCCCTCGAGCGCCTGTGGCGCACCGGCGAGTTCTACCAGCAGAAGCCCGACGTCCAGTCGGAGCTGCGGAACATCAACTACTTCCTTTCGAAGGTCTTCCCCGACGCCATCGTGAGCATGGACCTGCGCCTCCGCCAGGCCTGGGAGGAGGCCGGTTTCGACGTCGCCCGCATCGAGCACCCGGACGCCTTGCCCGTCGTGGCGCTCGGCACCTGGGTCGGCGGCGACCGCGACGGTCATCCCTTGGTGACCGCGGAGGTCACCACGCGCGCCCTCGGTCTCTTCCGCGCCACCGCGATCGGCATCTGCCAGGAGCGCCTCGAGGTCCTCGGGCAGCGCTTGTCGCTGGGAGACCACCTCCAGCTCCCGCCCGCTGTCTTCGTCAAGCAGGTCGAAAAGCATGCCGCCGCCCACGGCGAGGCCGGGGCCGCCGCGCTGGCCCGTA
>JBEELT010000083.1:0-8163 GCA_041167995.1 Verrucomicrobiota bacterium
GTCGACCTGCACGTGGTGGCCTTCGATGACGACGTGCACGCTGGTGCGCGTCCGCCAGTTGCGGCGGTTGCGCAGGTCCAGCCCGGGGTTGTCATGGGCGACCAAGGGGACCCCTTGGGACGTGCCGCAGCCCATGATGATGATTTCCATGCCCCGAAGACAGCGGAAGAACGCCGGAAAGGCAAAGGCAGACGGCGGTTCGTGCCACCCGCCCACAAAAAACCCCGGGGGCACCGGGGTCTCGAAGGGCGGCGGAGCCGTTTACTTCTTGGCGCCGTAGCCGGCGGCCGGCTTGCCTTCGGCGTCGATCTTGTCGACCGACCAGAGGACGGCGCGGGCGACGAGGTCGAGGTAGCGTTCGTCTTCCACGGTCTTGTTATTGTGGCCGATGGTGGTCGAGAAGATGCGGGTCTTCTTGGGGCCGTACTCGTTGGTCCAGGCGACGATGTTGGTGGTCTCCTTGGCCGGGACGACCTTGCCGGCCTTGTCCTTTTTCTCGGGCGAGGTCTGGGTGCCGGTCGCGAGGCTCTTGCCGGTCAGGACCTGGACGTTGTTGTAGAGTTCCTCGTTGATGGTGGTCCAGTCGGCGAGGCCCTTGGTCACGGGGTGTTCCTTGTCGGTGAACTTGATGGCGATCGGGAGCTGCGGGCCGTGGCCGGTGGACTGGAGGCCGAGCATCTCGTACCAGTGGGCGTTGTCGTCGCCGGCCTTCACGGGCTGCTGGAACTTGCCCCAGCGGTAGCTGTGCATGGCGCAGTGCAGGTTGACGGCGGGGACGCCTTCGCGATGGGCCTTGAGGATGTTCTCCACGTAGGCGGCGTCGGTGATGTCGGCGGCGCACTCGTCGTGCACGACCACGTCGAAGTCCTTGTGCCAATCAGCCTTCTTGTAGATCTCGAAGACCGGCTTGGTGCCCTTGGTGGCGTCGTAGGCCATCTCGACCTTGACGTTGAGGCGGGCCTCGAGGCCCTTCTTCAGGATTTCCTTCTGGTTGGCGTAGTCATGGCAGCAACCGCCGGCGACGATGAGCACGCGGAGCGGCTTGACGTCTTCGGCGAAGAGCGGGGAGGCCAGGCTGGCCAGGAGCGCCAGGGCGAGGGTGGGGCGGAGTTTCATAGGGGGTGTTGGGATAAAGGGCGGGGGGCGGGGGGTGGGCAAACCAAACTTACTTCCGGGTCGGGGAATCGGTCTGCGCGGCGGGCTTGGCCGCGGCTAGGGCGGCCTGGGTGTCGGCGTTGGCGGCCTTCGCGAGGTCGGCGGGGATCGGCTGTCCTTCGATGAAGGTGTAGAGCGCTTCCTTCTGCTTTTCGCTCAGCGGGCGCTCCGCCTTGGGCGGCATGATGTCGCCGGCGCCGCGCTCCAGGAAGACGCGGGCGAGCAGCATGCTGCTGTTGGGCCGCCCGAGCGTGAAGGTCGGATTCTTGCCGCCCTTGAGCGTGGCCTCGAGGGAGTCGAGGCGCAGTTTGCCCTTCTCCTTCTTCGGGCCGTGGCACGACACGCAGTGCGCATCGAACAGCGGTTGGATCACTTTGGCGTAGTCGGCCTTCTGCGCCGGGCTGAGCGGCGCGGCGGACTCGGCCTTCTTCGGGGCGGAGGGCGTTGCCGCCAGCGCACCGATGGTGAGCAACAGGGAGGGATGCATCGGTGGTCGGTGGGTGGGGCGAGACGAGGGGCGGGCCGGGCGCAAACTCCGTCCGGAGGAGACCGGTCCACCAGCTCAGCCGAGCGGAACGCTCGGGCGGTCCGCCGCGGCCTTGGGTTCGGCCGCCTTCACGGCTTCATCGTTCGGCTTGAAGAGGTCGCCGTGCACCTTGGCCCCGCCGATGTGCGCGGCGATCGTCATCACGACCACCGCGGCGAGCTGCGCGATCACGCGGACGCGCCAGCTCTGGAAGATCAGGAGCCAGGCGCCGGCCGCCGTGAAGGAGGCCGCGATGCCGAGCCAGAGGTGCTGATCGAGGCCAGTGTAGTCGCCGCCGTTGAAGCGGGCCTCGAGGAGGCCGAATAGGCAGGTGGCCCAGATGCTGACGGTCCCGAGCAGGCTGAGCCGGCGGATGAGCAGGCTCGCCTCGGTGTGGCGGTCCCAGATCTCGAAGAACGGCACGAGCATCAGGATAGCGACCGGGAAGTGCAGGAGGATGAAGTGCTGGTGGCCGGCGATGGAGAGCAGTGCCGGGCCGCGGTCTTCGCCGTCGTGCGGCCAGAAAAGCGCGAGGGCCACGAGCAGGAGGTTGGGCCCGAGCGCGAGCCAGAGCCGGGCGTACTTAGTCAAGGGGTGGTGCGTGGTCATGGCGGAGTTGGGGGAGCATCGGGCGGCTCCGCGACTTGGTCAAACGCAAGCGAAGGCCTTCATCTTATGGGACAGCATCGGTCCGGAATGGTTCGGGCGCAAAAAAGCCCGCGGGGTTGAGCCGCGGGCTTTCGGGGCGCTCGAGAGCGCGGCTTACTTGTTGGACTCGATGAAGGCCTTGACCTTCTCGAGCTGTTCCTTGGTCAGCGGGTGACGCTCCTTGGCCTTCTTGGGGGGCATGGCGAGGTCGTCGTCCGGGCTGGAGATGCCGAGTTCGGCAGTCTTGAAGAGCGAACTCTTGGAGGCGTCGCCCCAGGTGATGCCGGCGCCGCTTTCCTTGCCGCCCTTGACGACGGAGGCCAGGGAGGTGGCGTCGAAGCCGCCCTTGGGCTTCTTGGCCTTGTCCTTGCCGTGGCAGCCGATGCAGCTCTTCTCGAGCATCGGGGCGATGTCGGCCTTGAAGGCCTTCTCGCGGTCGGCGTCGGAGGCGGCGAAGGCCGAGGTGGCAGAAACGAGGGTGAGGAGAGCGAGGATACGCATGGGATTGGTTAGTTCGTTAATAAGTAACCCCCGAAAGAAAGGAAAGTTTAACTTTTCAGGGGCTGGCGGGGGCCGCCCAGGGGAGGCAGAGGGCCCGGAGCCGTTCCGGGATGATGGCCTCGACCCGAGTGCCGGTATCCTCGGCCTTGGCGGAGAGGACCGTGGCTCCGCTATGAATCTTGCCCAGGAGGGGGTATTGGTCGTGGGGGATGAGGAGGGTCATCCGGTGGTCCCGGTCGGCCGCGCACTTCTCCAGCATCTCCAGCAGGGCTGGCAGGCCTTCCCCGGTGTGGGTGCTGATCAGGAAGGCGTCCGGGTGGGCCGCCAGGGCCTCAGCGCGTTCCGCCTCGTCGGCCAGCAGGTCGGCCTTGTTGAGCACGGTGATGACCGGCCGGTCGCCCGCGCCGATCTCCTGGAGGACCTGCAAGGTCGTCTCCGCATGCTTCATCCGTTCCGGGGAGGACAGATCCACGACGTGCAGGAGGAAGTCGGCTTGGATCGCCTCCTCGAGCGTGGCCTTGAACGCCTCGACGAGGCGGTGGGGCAGGCGGCGCACGAAGCCCACCGTGTCGGTCAGCAGCAACGCCCGGCCCGAGGGTAGCTCGAGCCGTCGGGTCGTTGGGTCAAGCGTCGCGAAGAGCTGGTTGGCGGCCAGGACGTCGGCGCCGGTCAGGCGGTTGAGCAGGGAGGATTTGCCCGCGTTGGTGTAGCCGACGATCGAAAGGGTGGGTAGCGGGACGCGCTGGCGCTGTTTGCGCTGCGTGGCGCGCTGGGCCACGACGGACGCCAACTCGCGGCGGACCTTGGCGATTTTATCTCGGATCTTGCGTTGATCCATTTCCATCTGGGTCTCGCCCGCGTCGCGCTGCATGGCGCCGCCACCGCGCTGACGGTCGAGGTGGGACCAGAGCCGCTTCAGGCGCGGCAGCATCTGCTCGAGCTGCGCGAGTTCGACCTGCAGCACGGCCTCGCGGGTCTTCGCGCGGGAGACGAAGATGTCGAGGATGACCTCCTGGCGGTCGATGGCCTTGAGACCGTTCGAGTCCTTCTCCCAATTGCGTTGCTGCGCCGGCGTGAGTTCGTCGTCGAAGATCACCAGACCGCATTCCTTGGCGCGGGCGAGGGCGGCAATCTCCTCCATCTTGCCCGAGCCGACGAGGTGGCGGGGGCTTTCCTCGCGGAGTTTGGCGATGAGGGAGCCACGGATCTCCACGCCCAAGTTGCCGACGAGCTCATGGAGCTCGGCGAGGAGCGACTGCGCCTCTTGGGCGGTCTCCCCTTGGCGTTGCAGTCCGACGAGGATGGCCCGGTTGGCGCGGGCGAGGACCTCGGGGTCGTAAGGATCGAAAGGTTTCGGGTCGGAGTCGGACACGTGGGACGGGACGGAGGGTCAAGCCTGCAGGGGTGCCGCCGGTCGGCAAAGCGAAACTTCCTTCACTTCAGCCAAAGCAACGGTTGGGTAATTGCCCGATTGCGGCGCACTTCCGGGTCCGTCGGGTCGCCGTCGAGGCGGCGCCAGAGGTCGACCGAAGCCGGGCGATCCAAAGCGAGGCCCGCGAAGAGCAGAAAGACCGGCCGGGCGGGCCAACCTTCCCAGGCTTGGACATCCGGCGGGCGCGTCCACCGGGATTTGTCCTGCACGTAAGGCGTCATGAACTTGGCACCCTTGGCTAGGCCGCGACCATCCGGGAGGGTGTAGCGCCAGTAGTTGGTGCCACCGTCGGTGGAGAGCACCCAGGCCAAGGTCGATAGGTTGTCCAATTGAAAGAGCGAGTAGGCGTAGGGCTTGGTTCGGGCGAGCTCGAGCGGGAAGCCGCCGTCCAGCGCCATCTGCATGCCGATGAATTTCTGCGTGAAGCGGGCCTGGCATTCCCGGAGCGCGGCGGGGTCGCCGGTGAACTCGGCGAAGACCGCGACCTGGAGCCAGAAGGCGACGGCATGGTTGTTTTTCTCATTGGCCTCCTCCTTGCCGTTGTCGCTGGCCAGCATCCAGTCCTTGTAATCGCTGAACCATCGGCGCAGCCCGGCCGCGCGTTCCGCGGTGAGCGCCCGCGAGCCGCGCAGGGCGGCGATGGCCTTGGGGATTTCGATCAAGTGGAGCGTGTCGATGATGCCGATGCCGCGGCCAGGGTTGCGGCCGGGGATGGCCTGGGCGAACTTGAGGTGGGGGTTCATCCGCGTCGACGGGTCGAGCAGGAAGGTGTCGAGGAACCGGACCGCGTGGGCCGCATACTTCTCCTCGTGCGTCAACCGGTAGGCGGCGGCGAGCGCAGCCACCTGGTCGCGGAAGGTGTTGAGGGCGTTGCGGTGCGCGCCGAAGTTCTCCGGGTTGGTCTGGCCGTCGCGCCGGAGGTAAGGCAGCCCGTTGGGTTTCGTGGGATCTGGCCACCAGTAGTCCCCGTTGGAATAGAAGTCGTTCCGGCCCCCTTCGCTGAGCTTGGCGGGGAACGACGTGATCGTCAGGGGGGTGGCGTTGAGGGCACGTTCCGCCGCCGCGAGGATCCGGGGTCGCTCGTGGGTCGCGATCGCTGAGTCCGCCGGGGCTGCGGTCGGGGCGGAGCACCCGAGCAGCGTCCAGGCAAGCAGGCAGGCCGACAGCAGGCGGGGCATCGTTCAGCGGTCGAACTGCACCCAGTCGATGTTCATGAGGCCGCCGCCCTTCTTCGGGTTGGTCAACACCAGGAAGACGTCGTGCCGGCCGGTGACGGGGGCGAGCTTGGCCTTGTTCTCGGCCGACTTCGCCCAGTCCCCGGTATGGGTGATGCCCACGGTCGCCACCAGCGGGCCGGTCGGGCTGTCCAGGCGGACCTCCACCTGGCTGTCCTTGGCGCTGCTGCCGACGGAGGCGGCGATGGTGACGCCCTTGCTGTCGGCCAGGTTTAGGTCGGTGAACTTGAGGGTCGCGCCATGGTTGGTTGAGCCGACCACTTTGCCGGCCTTCTTGGCTCCCGTCACCTCGGCCGTCTCGGCTTCGAGGCGGCGGTGGCGCAGCGTCACCGCGCCCTTGCCGGCGAGGGCCCCGGCCGGGCCGGCCCCAAGGTCGGTGTAGGAGGCTTCCAGTAAGAGTGTGCCAGGCTTGCCGTCCTTCGGCGCGGTCACCTGACCGTCGAGACCGCGCGCCAGCGTCGGGCCGCCCTTACCCTTTTCGAGCGCGAGCATCCAGCGGAGCATGATGGCCACTTCGTCTTCGGTATGCTGCGGATGGGCGAGCATCGGGATCTGGCCCCACACGCCGCTACCGCCGAGGCGGACCTTCTTGTTCAGGAGATCGTCGGCGCCAGGCTGCTTGCGGTAACGGTCGGCGATCGCGAGGAAGGCCGGACCGATCAGCGGGGTCTCCATCGCGTGGCAGTTGAAGCAATCGCTCTGGCGCATCAGCGAGAGGCCCGGATCCACCGCGGCGACCTTGCCGTCGGCGGCGAGGAAGCTCGAGGTCACCAGCGTGCGGGCGCCGAACTCGGCCGACTTGCCGTCGGACGAGCCGTCCTCGTTGTCCTGCACCGCGACCTTGAAGTCGACCTTGGCGCCCGGCGTGAAGAAGTCGCCGTCCTGGGGCGCCACGAAGCGCACCGTCGGCGCGTGGTTGCCGACTATCACCGGGATGCCGCGCGTGACCGTGGCGCCCTGACCGTCGCTCACCGTCAGCTCGACGGTGAAGTTGCCGGCGGTGGTCAGCTCGACGGGGAGCTCTTCCCCTTCGCCGAGTTTCCGGTCGCCCGGCTGCAGTTTCCAGACGTAGGCGAGTTTGCCGCCATCCAGGTCGCGCGAGCCCTTGGCGGAAAGGGTGGTCTTGAGCGGGGTCGGTCCGTTCGTCGTGCCCACCGCGAGCTTGGCGATCGGCGGTAGGTTGCCGCGCACGTAGGAGATCTTGTAGAGCGCGGAGTCGCGGTTGGCGCCCCAGGTCTCGCCGTAGTCGAGCAGGTAGAGGCAGCCGTCGGGACCGAAGGTCGCGTCGACCGGGCGGCGCAGCACCGTCGCGCCGTTGTCGAGCGCCGCCTTCTGCTTCTTGCGCTGGTCATCGGTGTTGCCGAGCACGAACGCGGTGGGCGCGAAGCCCTCGAGGCCGGCCAGGTCGGAGTTGGCGTCGAGGCGGGCCCACTTGATGAAGGGACGTTGCCAGTCCCAGAACAGCAGGCAGCGGTCAAAGTGCTGGGGGAAACCTTCGGTCTTCTCGAAGGATTCCTGCCAGTGGAAGACCGGGCCCGCGCAGGCGGTGCGACCGCCCTCGCCCAGCTCCGGCCATTTGTCCGAGACCGCGTAGGGCCAGTAGATGAAGGCCGGCACGGCGGACGGCAGCTCGACGAGCCCGGTGTTGTTGCGGCTCTTGTTCAGGGGGGCTTTGGGGTCGAAGAGGGCGCCGGCCTTCTTCGTCTCGTAGTCGTACTCGGCGTAGGGCGAGTTATTGCCGACGAAGTGGGGGTAGCCGTGGTTGCCGGCCTTCTTCGCCTGGTTGATTTCATCGTAACCGCGGGAGCCGCGCGGTCCGTCGTTGCGCGCGTCCGGGCCGACCTCGCCCCAGTAGACGTAGCCCGTCTTCGGATCGATGCTCAGGCGCCAGGGATTACGGGTGCCCATCGCGAAGATTTCGGGCCGGGTCTTCGGCGTACCGGGCTTGAAGAGGTTACCCTCGGGGATCGAGTAGGTGCCGTCGGCATGCACGCGGATGCGGTTCACCTTGCCCACGAGGGTGTTGGTGTTGGCCGAGGTGCGCTGGCCATCGAACGCTTCCTTGCCGGCACGCTGGTCGAGCGGCGCGAAACCTTGGCTGTCGCCGAAGGGACTGGTGTTGTCGCCGGTCGAGAAATACAGGCAACCATCGGGACCGAACTTCAGCGTGGCGCCGTGGTGGCAGCACTGCAGGCGCTGTTCCTCGTACTTGAGGATGAGTTTCTCGCTCCCCGCCACCAGCTTGTCGTCCTTGATCGTGAAGCGGGAGAGGTGCTGGCCGTCGAAACCGAGCGGCGAGTAGATGAGGTAGATCCAGCCGTTCTGGGCGAACTTCGGGTCGAGCGCGAAGGCCAGGAAACCGTTCTCCTGCTGCTTGAAGGCTTCAATCTCGGCGACGAGCGTGACGCGCTTCGTCTTCGGGTCGTAGACCTTGAGCGCCCCGGTGTATTCGTTCAGCCAGATGCGGCCGTCGGGACCGAACTCGAGGTGCATGGGCTGCGGCATCCCTTCGAGCAGCTTCTCGACCTTGAAGCGGATGTCCTCCGGGGCCTCGGCGGCCCGGGCGGATGGCGCGAGCGCCAGCACGGCGGCGGCGAGCAGGGAAAGGGAGCGGACAGGGAGGGAAGCCATGGGGAGGTGACCTTGGGGCGGGGTGTGGGGTTCCC
>JBEELT010000084.1:0-8095 GCA_041167995.1 Verrucomicrobiota bacterium
ATCCTCAAGGAGATGGCCAGCCGCAAGGCCGTCATCGTCTCGACCCACCTCCTCGAGGAGGTCGGCGAGCTCTGCACCCGCGTCATCGTCATCGCCAAGGGTGAGCTGCGCTGCGACGAGCCGCGCGACCGCTTCCTCGCACGCGGCGCCGACCTCAACCAGGTGTTCCGCAGCCTCACCGCCTAAGCCCTCTCCCCATGTCCTCCCCCGCCGAAGCCACCCCCTCTGCCCGCCCCGCCGGTCGCGCCGCGTTCGCCGCCATCGTGCGCCGCGAATTCGCCGGCTACTTCCGGACGCCGCTGGCCTACGTCTTCCTCGCCGTCTTCAACGCGTTCGCCATGTCGCTCGCATTCTTCGTGGGCAACCTGTACGAGGCCGGCACCGCCAACCTCGACCGCTTCTTCCTCTACCATCCTTGGCTGTGGGCCTTCCTCGCCCCGGCGGCAGGCGCCCGCCTCTGGGCCGAGGAGCGCCGCCAAGGCACGCTCGAGCTACTGCTGACGTGGCCGGTCACCGTCTGGCAGGCCGCGCTCGGCAAGTTCCTCGCCGCCTGGCTCTTCCTCGCCTGCGCGTTGCTCGTCACGCTGCCCATCGCCTTCACGGTGGGCTACCTCGGCCGCCCGGACTGGGGCGTGATCGCCTGCGGTTACGTCGGCTCGCTGCTCTGCGCCGGCGCGTGCCTCGGCCTGGCGGCCCTCGCCTCGGCCGTGACGCGCAGCCAAGTTATCGCCTTCGTCACCGGTTTCCTCGCCTGCTTCGTCCTGGTGCTCCTGGGTTACGGCGTCTTCGACGGCCTGCTCGTCGGCGTCCTGTCCGACGAGACGGTCGACGCCGTGCGCCGGCTCGGCCTGTGGCGTAACCTCGAGCCCTTCACGCTGGGGATCTTCGACGTCCCGGCCGCCGGCTATTTCCTGTCGCTGGCCTTCGCCGGCCTCGGCCTGAGCACCCTCGTCGTCGACCGCCGCTGAACCCCCGCCGCCTTCCGCCATGTCCCGCTCCCAAGCCCTGCTCGCCGCCCTCGCCCTCGTGGCCGCGGCGTTCTTCGCGAACCTCCTCCTCACCCTGTTCGGCGGCCGCGTCGACCTCACCGAGGACCGCACGTTCACCCTCTCCCCCGCCTCGCGCCGCCTCGTCGGCAAGCTCGACGAGCCGGTGAAGTTCGAGCTCTTCGTCAGCCGGACCGACGTCAAACTGGGGGCCTACCGCGAGAGCTACGCCCGCCGCGTGGAGACCTTGCTGCGCCAGTACGTCGCGGCCTCGGGCGGCAAACTCCGCCTGATCGTCACCGACCCGAAACCCGACACGAAGGATGAGCAGCGGGCCCAACGTCATGGCCTCAACGGGATCCGGACACCGCAGGGCACGGGCTACCTCGGCCTCACCGCCCAGCAGGCCGACACCGTGAAGGGGATCGGCTACCTCGACCCGATGCGCGAGAAGTTCCTCGAGTACGACCTGTCAAAGTTGGTCGCCTCCGTGACGCGTCTCGAACGCCCGAAGCTCGCCCTGATCAACACGCTCAACATCTCGAACGAGGTGCCACCCGGCCAGGACCAGCAGGCCGGACCGGCCGACGTGCTGCTCGCCGAGCTCGGCCAGACCTTCCAGGTCGTGACCTTGAGCAACCAGGCGACCGAGCTGCCGGCCGGCGTCGCGGTCGTCGTGCTGCTACACCCGCACCACCTCGCCGACAAGCTCGCCTACGCGGTCGACCAGTTCCTGCTCGGCGGCGGCCAGGTGTTCGCGGCGGTCGACCCGCTCTCCCGCTTCCAGAAGTTCCAGCAGGGCGGCATGCCCTTCATGATGGCCCCGATGGCGATGGGCGCCTCCAGCGACGCCGCCCTCCTGCGCGGCTGGGGCGTCAACGTGGAGCTCGACGCCGTCACCGGCGACCTGAACCGCAACCTGCCGATCCGCGGCGCCCGCGGCGAGCCGGTGCAATACCCGCCGGCCATCGCCGTCGGGCCCGACGCCCTCAACCCCGGCTCCCCGCTGACGAGCGAGCTGCATGAGCTTCAGCTGATGGAGGCCGGCGCCGTCTCCCTGATCTCGGGTGCCGAGAAAGGCCTCCGCTTCGAGCCGCTGATCACCCTCCAAGGCGCCGCCGTCGGCGCGATCACCACCACCGCGGCCAACGCCGGTCCCTTCGAGAAGGTCTCCCTCGCCTTCCGCGCCGACGGCAAGCCCCGCGTGGTCGCGGCGCTCGCGAGCGGCTCCTTCACCTCCGCCTTCCCCAAGGGCGCACCGGCCGAGGAAACCAAGCCGGCCGACGGCAAGCCCGCCACCCCGGCCGCGCCGAAGGCGCCCGCGACCCCGCACCTGGCGGTCTCGGCCAAGCCCGGCCGCCTGCTTGTGGTCGCCGACGCCGACTTCCTGCTCGACCCGTTCTCGGTGCGCCAGCGCCAGGCGGGCGGCCAGACCGTCGCCGAACCGGCCAACGACAACCTAGCCTTCGTGCTCAACTCCGTCGAGGCCCTCGTCGGCAACGACGACCTCGGCTCGCTCCGGACCAAGGGCACCGCGCTGCGCCCGTTCAAGGTCGTCGAAGACCTCAACCGCAAGGCGCAGATCGACTACCAGGCCAAGCTCGACGAGATCGAGAAGCAGCTGGAGGCCGCCAACGGTCGCATCGCCGAGCTGGGCCGCAGCCAGGGCGGCGACCTCTCCAAAGGCCTGATCGTGACCCCCGAGATCCAGCGCGAACTCGAGAAGGCGCAGAAGCAGGCCGAGAAGTTCATGGATGACCGCCGTGAGATTCGCCGCCAAGCCACCGAGGAGGTCACCTCGCTCGGCCGCCGCCTGCAGCTCCTCAACCTGCTGGCTGGTCCCTTGCTGGCCGCCCTCGTGGGCCTGGCCTACTTCCTCCTCCGCCGCCGCTCGTCCAACTAAGCCATGCGACCGACCAAGCTCCTCCTCCTCGCCCTCGCCCTGGGCGCCGCCGCACTCGTCTCCCGGCAGCTCCGTCGGACGGACGATGCCACCGCCGAGACGAAGGCCGCCCTCGTCCCGACCGCGCTGCTCGACGGCGCCCGCGCCTTCACCATCACCCTCAAGCCCACCGGCAAAGCTGTCACCGTGGAGAAAGGCGCCGACAACGTCTGGACGGTCAAGGAGAAGCACGGTCTCCCGGCGGACCTGGAGAACCGACTCGTCCCGCTGTTCCGCGCGCTGCAGAAGGCCGAGAACTTCGGCGTGCTGACGGCCAACCCGAAGCGCATCGAGAAACTCAACCTCGACTCGGCGCTGCGCCTGACGGCCGCCGACGGCAAGGTCACCGAACTCACCTTCGGCAAGACGACCGATGACGGGCTCGGCGCCGCGGCGACCGTGGCCGACGGCCAGGGCGGCACGCAGGCCGTGCGCACCAGCTTCACGGGCTTCCTCGAAGCGGACCCGGTCAACTGGTTCGATCCGGTCCTCTTCACCGCCAAGGGCGAGGAGCTGCGCGCGCTGACATTCACCTGGCCGGAGGGGACCCGGACGTTCGCCCGCACCGAGAAGGGCAAGCCGTTCGCCGGCAAGGAAGGCGCCGTGCTGGAGGAGATGAGCAACGTGCTCATGACCCTGCGCGCCAACGATGCCGTCGCCAAGGGCGACAAGGACGCGGCCGCCGCCTTCGCCAAGCCGTGGTCGATCCAGCTGGAGCTCTTCGACGGCGCCAAGGTCACGCTGACCCTCGCGCAGACGGCCGCGACCAGCCCGAACGAGAGCCCGAAACTCTGGATGCGCGTCGCGCACTCCGACCCCAAGCACAAGGCCAACGGGATGACGGCGAAGGCCGAGTTCATCGCCCCGCCCTGGCTCGCTGAGCAGTTGCCGGCCACGCTGGCCGACTTCCGCAAAGCCGTCGAACCGCCGCCCGCGGGTCCGGCCCCCGGCGCCGGACCCACCTTCAACATCCCCGGGCTGGGCCCGATTTCGGCACCGCCCGGCCTCAAATAAGCCGCCCGGCCCGCAAAAGCCCTTGCCTCCCGGGGCGAGGGCTTTTTCGTGTCCGTCTCCGATGGTCCTCGCCGAAACCCAGTCCCTCTCGACCTACCTGCCGGTCCTCGTGCAGGTTGCCCTCGGTCTCGCGATCCCGGCCGGCATCCTCGCCGCCAGCCACCTCTTCGGCCAGCGCGCCAAGGGCAACTACATCAAGGACAAGGCCTACGAGTGCGGCCTCCCGATGGAGGGCAAGCCCCACCCGAAATTCGCCGTGAAGTTCTACCTCACCGCGATGCTCTTCATCCTCTTCGACATCGAAGTGGTGTTCCTTGTGCCGTGGGCGCTGGTGTATCGCGAGTTCCTCGCGGCGGGCATCGCCATCACGGCGGCGACCGCCGTCTTCCTCGGCGTGCTCGTGCTCGGCCTCGTCTACGAGTTCAAGCGCGGCGCGCTGGACTGGGACAAGTAAACTACCGCGGCCGCCGGCCATGAAAAAGGGCGCCCTTCTTCGTGGCTCAATCCGACGTTCACGGCCCGCAGATGCCGCAGCCGCCGGGCAGCTCGCGGAAGAAGTCGTGGCCCTTATCGTCGACGAGGATGAAGGCGGGGAAGTCGACGACCTCGATCTTCCAGACGGCCTCCATACCGAGTTCCGGGTAGTCGATGACCTCGACCTTGCGGATGTTCTCCTGCGCGAGGATCGCGGCGGGGCCGCCGATCGACCCGAGGTAGAAGCCGCCGTGCGCCTGGCAGGCCTTGGTGACGGCCTCGCCGCGGTTGCCCTTGGCGATCATGACGAGCGAGCCGCCATGCTGCTGGAAGAGCTCGACGTAGCTGTCCATACGGCCGGCGGTGGTCGGGCCGAACGAGCCGGAGGCCATGCCGACGGGGGTCTTGGCGGGGCCGGCGTAGTAGACGGGATGGTCCTTGAGGTATTGCGGGAGGCCTTCGCCCTGCTCGAGGCGTTCGCGGATCTTGGCGTGGGCGATGTCGCGGGCGACGACGAGCGTGCCGGTGAGCGCCAGTCGCGTGGTGACGGGGTGCTTAGCGAGCTCGGCGCGGATGTCCGCCATGGGGCGATTGAGGTCGATCTTCACGACCTTGGTGGCGTCGGCGTGCTGGCGGGCCGCGGCGGGGATGAAGCGGCCCGGGTTCGTCTCGAGCTGCTCGATCCAGATGCCATCGGCATCGATCTTGGCCTTCGCATTACGGTCCGCGGAACAGGAGACGGCGAGGCCGATCGGGCACGAGGCGCCGTGGCGTGGCAGCCGGACGACGCGGACGTCGAGGGCGAACCACTTGCCGCCGAATTGCGCGCCAATGCCGAGCGTGTGCGCGACCTTGAGGAGCTCGGCCTCGAGGGCGAGGTCGCGAAAGGCTCGGCCGTGCTCATTGCCCGAGGTCGGGAGCGCGTCGTAGTAATGGGTCGAAGCCAGCTTGACGGCCTTCATGGTCGCCTCGGCGGACGTGCCGCCGATGACGAACGCGAGGTGGTAAGGCGGGCAGGCGGCAGTGCCGAGCGACTGCATCTTCTCGGTCAGGAACTTGACGAGGGACTTCGGATTGAGGACGGCCTTGGTCTCCTGGTAGAGGTAGCACTTGTTCGCGGAGCCGCCGCCCTTGGCGACAAAAAGGAATTCGAACTTCTGTCCCTTGGTCGCGGCGATGTCGATCTGCGCCGGCAGGTTGGTGCCGGTGTTCTTCTCGGTGTAGAGGTCGAGCGGGGCGAGTTGCGAGTAGCGCAGGTTGTTCTGCGCGTAGGCCTGGTAGACGCCGAGCGAAAGCGCTTCAGCGTCATCGCCCCCGGTCCAGACCTGCTGACCCTTCTTGGCGGTGATGGCCGCGGTTCCGGTGTCCTGACAGAAAGGCAGCACGCCCTTGGCGGCGACCTCGGCATTACGCAGCATGGCAAGCGCGACGGCGCGATCGTTATCACTGGCTTCCTTGTCCGCGAGGATCGCGGCGACCTGCTCGAGGTGCTCGGTGCGGAGGTAGAAGTTAATGTCGTGCAACGCCTGGTTGGCGAGGAGCGTGAGCGCTTCCGGGGCGACCTTGAGCACGGGCTGGCCGGCGAACTCGGCGACGGAGATATGCTCCTTCGTCAGCAGGCGGTACTTCGTGGTGTCCGCGCCCAACGGAAAAGGGTCCTGGTAATGGAAAGAGGCAGCCATCGGCGACCATCATACGGACCCCGCCCTCGCCCGCAAACGGAAATAGGTCAGCGCGCGGGCATCCGGGCCGCCGCGCCGAGACGCACCGCGGCGACGAACGACCCTTCCGCTAGGTCGACCGAGACCAAGGCCAGCCCGACCGTGCCAGCGGCGGAACGCACGACCCCCGCGACCTTGCCTTCCGGCGTCCGCAACTCCTGACCGACGGCGACCGGCCCCTCGACGCGACGCAGGATGCGGCGGAGCGAGCCCATCGACTGGATGCGGGCCATGACCTCCTGCCCGAGGAAGCAGCCTTTGGTGTAACTCACCCAAGCGTCGAGACCGCATTCCTGCGGGAACTCGCCGGAACCGCAGTCGGCCGGCACGGCAGGCACCCCGGCGGCGAGGCGCCCCACTTCGAGTTCGGCTAACGCCTCCGGCACCCCGGGCAAGGGCACGCCGACCGGGACAAGCACGTCCCAGGCGGCGACGCCATAACGCCGCGTCGCGAACACCTTGGCGCCCGCGAAGTCCGGCGTCCCACCCCAGACGACCCCGCGATTCCAGTGCGCGGTCTCATCCGTCGCGACGACGTCATCGGCAATGACGTTGGCCGTGACGACCGCGATCAATTCCGCGGGCCGGAGGTGCGGGCACAACAGCAGGAACGAACCGTCGGCTTCCCGGACGACCACCGTGTGGGCGAGCACGCGACCCTTACGATTGAGCCAGAGCGCGTCGGTGAGGGCGACGCCCCGCAAGTCCGCGGTGCACTGCCCTTGCAGGAAGGCCTCCGCATCCTCGCCGGTCACCCGGACGACCGTGGTGTCGACTGGGGCGTGGCGGCAGGACATCAGAGGATCGCCCAAAGCCGGGCGATACCGTGCAGGACGAGGTTCGCGTAGAAAGCGGCCATCACGTCATCGAGCACGATGCCGAAACCGCCCGGCAACTTCTCCAGCGCCTTGATGCCGAAAGGCTTCGTGATGTCGAAGAGCCGAAAGAGCAGGAAACCCAGCAGAATGAACAATAGGCCTGTCTTGGTCCCGCCGTGCATCGCCGTCCCCATGGGATTGAATAGGTAGACCAGCGGCATGGCGACGAACTCGTCCATGTTCACTTCCTGCGGGTCCTTCTTGCCGATGATGGCCGCGGCGACGCCGCAAAGCAGGATGCCCATCAATACGACGAGCGCGTCGAAGATGAGCTCGTGGTACCAACCTTTGTTATGCGCCAGACGCACCACCAACGCCCACCAAAGCACCCCCGCGGCCGAACCCCACGTGCCGGGCGCCTTCAGCCGACCGAGCGGTCCGAGCGTGGCGAGCTGGACGATCACGAGGAGAGACCCGGAAGATGCCGACGATGGCGGACCAGGTAGTTGAGGCCCGAGACGACCGTCAAGGCCACTGAGAGCCAGAAAAGCCCCATGATGATGACTTCCCAGCGCTGGTGCCAGAGGGCGGAAAGTTTCCAGTGGGACTCATAGGCACGCAGCCCGATGAGGTGGCCGAGCGCAAGGATCTGGAGGAACGTCTTGATCTTGCCGAGCCGCTCGGCCTCGAGGACCTGACCCGAGGCCGCCGCCACGAGCCGGAGACCGGTGATAAGGAATTCCCGCATCAGGATGAGCACCACGCCGAACGCCGCCCAGAGCGTGGCGGCCGCCGTCGGCGCCACCAACTGACCTTGATCATCCCAACCACGCACCGGCAGGCAATCCGTCGCCATCAGCGCGACCAGCAAGCCGAGGATGAAGATCTTGTCGACCAAGGCATCCATCAAGCGACCGAAGTCCGAGACCGCCCCCAGTTTGCGGGCAATCCACCCGTCGAAAATGTCCGTCAGGGCCGCGAAGATGAACAAGGCGAGGGCGGCGCTGGCCCAGACCCCCTGCCAATAGGTCCAAAGGGCGATCAGGAAGACCGCGGGGAGCCGGGCGGCCGTCAGGAGGTTGGGGAGTTGCCGGAGGAAACGCATGCGGGCTTGCGGAAAGGATGTTCCCGACCGAGAGT
>JBEELT010000085.1:0-8066 GCA_041167995.1 Verrucomicrobiota bacterium
CGAACGCAGCTAATCCCCAGCACTTACCGACATGATCCACCCGGAGCACACCCCCGAGTTCACGCCGAACGAGTCCAAGGAGCAGTCCTTCGACTTCGTCTCCATCTCGATCGCCTCCCCCGAGGAAATCGTCGCCTGGACGGGCGAGCAGTTCCTCGCCGAGCTCGACGAGCACGGCAACCGCAAGGTCAAGGGCCTCAAGGAGGTCAAGAGCCCCGAGACCATCAACTACCGCTCGTTCAAGCCCGAGCCGAACGGCCTGTTCTGCCAGCGCATCTTCGGCCCGGTCCGCGACTACGAGTGCTACTGCGGCAAGTACAAGAAGGTGAAGTACAAGGACGTCGTCTGCGACAAGTGCGGCGTCGAGGTCACCGTCTCCCGCGTCCGCCGCGAGCGCATGGGCTACATCCGCCTGGCGATCCCGGTCTCCCACATCTGGTTCCTGAAGAGCATGCCCAGCCGCCTGTCGCTGATGCTCGACATGACCACCCGCCAGCTCGAGCAGGTCATCTACTACCAGAAGTACCTGGTGGTCGACCCCGGCCAGACCGGCCTCGCCGAGAAGGACCTCCTCGATGAGGAGTCCTACCGCAAGGCCGTCGAACAGCACGGTCCCGACGCCTTCAAGGCCCGCATGGGCGCCGAAGCCCTCCAGCAACTGCTCAAGAAGATGGATCTCGCCTCCACGGTCGAGAACCTGCGCGACCAGCTCCGCTCCACCCGCTCCAAGCAGATCAAGAAGAAGATCGCCCGCCGCATGAAGATCATCCAGGGCTTCCTGGCTTCCGGGAAGCGCCCCGAGCACATGATCCTGACGATCCTGCCGGTGATTCCCCCGGACCTCCGCCCGCTCGTCCCCCTCGAAGGCGGCCGCTTCGCCACCTCCGACCTGAACGACCTCTACCGTCGCGTCATCAACCGCAACAACCGCCTGAAGCAGCTCATCCAGATGAAGACGCCCGACGTCATCATCCACAACGAGATGCGCATGCTCCAGGAAGCCGTCGACGCCCTCCTCGACAACGGCCGCCACGGCAAGCCGGTCAAGGACCGCGACCGTCAGCTCAAGTCCATCTCGGACATGCTGAAGGGCAAGCACGGCCGTTTCCGCCAGAACCTCCTCGGCAAGCGCGTCGACTACTCCGGCCGCTCCGTCATCGTCATCGGTCCCGAGCTCAAGCTCAACCAGTGCGGCCTGCCCAAGAAGATGGCGCTCGTCCTCTTCGAGCCCTTCATCATCCGTCGCCTCAAGGAGCTCGGCTTCGCGCACACCGTCCGCGGCGCCCGCAAGCATATCGAGCAGAAGAAGCCCGAGGTCTGGGACATCCTGGAAGAAGTCACCAAGGGCCACCCGGTTTTCCTGAACCGTGCCCCGACGCTCCACCGTCTCTCCATCCAGGCCTTCGAGCCCGTCCTTATCGAGGGCGACGCTATCCGCCTGCACCCGCTCGTCTGTACCGCTTACAACGCGGACTTCGACGGTGACCAGATGGCCGTCCACGTCCCGCTGTCCCTGGAAGCCATCATGGAGTGCAAGCTCCTGATGATGTCCACGAACAACATCTTCTCGCCGTCGAGCGGCAAGCCGATCCTCACGCCGTCCCAGGACATCGTGCTCGGCGCCTACTACCTGACGCTCGAGCCGGCCGATAAGCCGGCCGACGAGAAGCACCTCCCGGTGCTCGGTTCCGTCTCCGAGGCGACCTTCGCCGAGGCCGAGGGCGCCCTGCACTTCCACGACTGGGTCCGCTTCGCCAACCCCGACCAGGGTCGCGACACCGTCTACGGCGACAAGGCGGCCCGCACCATCGTCACCACCGTCGGTCGCATCCTCTTCAACACGATTTGGCCCGCCGAAATCGGCTTCGTCAACTTCACGGTGAAGAAGGGCCAGCTCGGCGACCTCATCCTGAACACTTACAAGCACTGCGGCCGCGAGGCTTCCATCCCGGTGCTGGATGCCCTCAAGGAGACCGGTTTCCGTGTCGCCACGAAGGCCGGTATCTCGATTGGCGTCAGCGACATGATCTACCCGAAGGAGAAGGACGGCATCGTCCGCGACGCCACGGTCAAGGTCCGCGAGTTCCAGCGCCAGAACGAGGCCGGCACGATCACCAACGACGAGCGTCGTAACAAGGTCGTCGACACCTGGTCCTCCGCGACGGACACCATCGCCCAGTCGGTGTACAAGACCCTCTCCGAATCCGCCAAGGTCGCCGGCGTCCGCAAGGGCGACCCGCGCCATGAGCACCGCATGCTGATCAACCCGGTCTACGTCCTCATGGACTCCGGCGCGCGCGGTAACAAGGCCCAGGTGAAGCAGCTCTGCGGCGCCCGCGGCCTGATGGCCAAGCCTTCCGGCGAGATCATCGAGCGCCCGATCATGTCCTCGTTCCGCGAGGGCCTGTCCGTCCTCGAGTACTTCATCTCGACCCACGGCGCCCGCAAGGGTCTCTCCGACACGGCGCTCAAGACCGCCGACGCCGGCTACATGACCCGTAAGCTCTGCGACGTGGCCATGGACGTCATCGTCACGGACAACGCCGAGGTCGTGACCGGTTCCGAGATCATCACCCTCTCCGACGCCGCGCTCGGCCGCCACCTGGCCTCCGACGTCCCGAACCCCTCCGGCGCCGCCAAGGCGCTCGCCAAGGCCGAGACCTCCCTCACGGAGGAGCTCCTCGCCAAGCTGCGCGACGCCGGCGTCGACCGCGTCAACGTCCGCCTGCCGAACGGTGTGTGGAAGTCCGCCATCTACGACGGCGACGAGCTCCTCGTCTCCCTCGCCGAGCGTATCATCGGCCGCTGCCCGTCCGACGACGTGGTCAACCCGCTGAATCCCTCCGAGGTCATCGTGAAGGCTGGCGTGCTCATCGACGAGGCTTCCGCCAAGCACATCGAGACGGTCGGCATCGACCGCGTCAAGGTGCTCTCGCCGCTCACGCACATGAACGTGAACGCGATCCCGGCCCGCTCCTACGGCCTCGACCCGTCGACTGGTCGCATGGTCGAGCGCGGCACCGCCGTCGGCATCATCGCCGCCCAGTCCATCGGCGAGCCCGGCACCCAGCTCACCATGCGCACGTTCCACATCGGTGGCGTCGCGCAGCTAAAGTCCCCCGAGGTCAAGGCGAAGCAGGGCGGCAAGGTCTCCTTCGTCGACCTCACCTGCGTCGAGATCAAGGGCGGCACCCAGGTCGCGGTCAACGGCAACGGCTCGATCCGCATCCTCAACGAGGCCGACCAGCCCGTAGAGGAGTACCGCATCGTGGCCGGTTCCGTCATCAACGTGAAGGACGGCAAGAAGGTCGCCAAGGGCGAGCCGATCGCCGCATGGGACCCGAACTTCACCCCGATCCTCGCCAACCATGACGGCAAGGTCCGCCTCGTCGACATGATCTCCGGCGTGACCTTCACCGAGGAGCGCGATGCCTCCAGCAACACGTTCTTCAAGTACGTCATCGAGTACTCGGACGAGCAGAATCCGCAGGTCCAGATCGTCGACGCCGCGGGCAAGGAGCTCGGCGCGTTCACCATTCCCGCGGGTGCCCGCGTCGAGGTCGATGACGGCGACGTCGTCACCCGTGGCGCCGTCCTCGCCAAGATTCCCCGCCAGGCCGCCAAGACCCAGGACATCACCGCCGGTCTGCCGCGCATTTCCGAGCTCTTCGAGGCCCGCCCGCCGAAGGACGCGGCCGAGATCGCCAAGATCGACGGTACCGTCCGCTTCGAGCCCTCCATCCGCGGCAAGAAGCGCCTCATCATCGCCGACTCCATCGGCCGCGAAGAGGAGCACCTCATCCCGCACGGCAAGCACATCATCGTCGCCGCTGGCGAGAAGGTGAAGCAGGGCCAGGCCCTCACCGAAGGCGCCGTCGACCCGCACGACATCCTCGACATCCTGGGCCAGTCCAAGGTGCAGGACTACCTCATCACCGAGATCCAGAAGGTCTACCGCTCGCAAGGCGTCGTGATCAACGACAAGCACATCGAGATCATCGTGGCCCGCATGCTCCGCAAGGTGCGCGTGGCCGAGCCGGGCGACTCCGACCATCTCTGGGGAGAGCACGTCGACCGCACGCTGCTGGCCAATGCCAACCGCTCGATCCACGAGCGCGGCGGCCAGATCGCCGAGTCCGAACCGATCCTCCTCGGCATCACCAAGGCCTCCCTCGAGACGGAATCGTTCATCTCCGCAGCCTCCTTCCAGGAGACCACCCGCGTGCTGACCGACGCCGCTACCATGGCCAAGCGCGATTTGCTGACCGGCTTCAAGGAGAACGTGATCATGGGCCACTTGGTCCCGGCTGGTACGGGTCTTCCCGCCTACCGCAAGATCCGCGTCCTGCCCACGGCCCCGAAGGCCTAATCAGAAAGCAGGGTTTTCCTCAGTAAATCCCGCCGAAAGGCGGGATTTTTCTTTTAACTAGGGGGAATGCCTTCCTTTTGGGGGTTGATAGGGGGTGGGGGATACCTAGTCTGCGCACACCCCCCCTCACCGTATGACCTCGGTTCGTTTCCTTATCGCCGCCGCCTGCATGGCCCTTGGTCCTTCCTTGGGCGCCGCCAATCTCTTCCCGACCTCGCCGCTGATCCAGCTCGGCAACGACACGGACATCTTCTTCGATTCCTCGTTCGCCCTCGATATCACGGACAACCTCTACACCACGGCCAACGCCGTCTCCGCCACGTCCTGGACGGTGACCCCCGGCTTGGCCTTGGAATACGGCAAGGACTCCGCTTTCGCGGTCAACTTTTCGGCCCGCCGCAACATCGTCCGCTACAACAAGGCTTCCTTGGCCGACCTCGAGGACGACCGCGACGCCCTCTCCGCGAGCATCCGCTCCAATGATGGTGGCCCGCTCAGCCTGAGCCTAGATAGTTCCTACCGCATCACCGTCCGTAATGACGACCTGGCCCAACAGGGCGTCGGCACCGTCATCCCGCTGGGCGCCAACCTGCTGCGGCAGTCCAACTACTCCCACGCCTTCGAGGCCAAGTATAAGCTCACCGAGAAGATCAACGTGACGTTGGGTTTCACCAATACCTACAACCATTACCTGAATCCGGTGAAGTACGAGGAGCAGGTGACCGACGCCGCTCCGCCGCTCGGTACTGGCCTCAACGGCATCAAGACCTCCTACAACACCAACGGCCTGACGGAGCTGAACACCAAGGCGATTCCCCTCGAAGTCATCTACCAGGCCTTCGAGAAGCTCTCCTTCGGCCTGCGCTACCAGCACGACATCACGGACTACTCCCCCGCGCCGTACTTTTCCCAGAACACCTCCACCGCCACCCCGGGGCTGATCACCACCGAGCGTCCCGCGGGGTCCTTCCCCTTGCAGATGCGCAAGCATTTCTATGGTCTGACCGCCAAAGGCGACCCGACGGGGGCCGGCAAGCTCAACGTGACCGCCCGGGCCGGTTACGCCACCTCCTCCGTGGACGGCGCGGCCGACCAGCAGATCCCCTCCTTTTCGATCAACCTGCAGCACACCCTGACGGAGAAGGTCAACCACTCGCTGACCCTTTCCCGCGATATCAACGCGAACAACACGGGCGGCCAGATCGACAGCAAGTCCTACACCTACACGGTGAACTTCACCGCGGCCGAGGACCTCAGCTTCAATCTCGGGGCCACCAAGAGCGACGTCCTCGCCGGTCCGACCGTCGTCAACACCATGGTCTACAACCTGGGGGCTGATTATAAATATAATCCCCACCTGAGCTTCACCTTGGCCTACAGTTCCACCGACTCGAAACTCCCCGGTAACGCCGCGGCCAACTTCCAGGCCAACGCCCTGACGATTTCAGGGGCTTTCCGCTACTAAGCGGCGCCGGGGCCTCGGTCGAACGCAGGGGCGGAGGGTCTCGTTGACCTCCCGCCCCTTTCCGTTCATGCTTTATCCCATGCTCCTTAACCTCCGTGACCTTCTGCGGCTCGGCCTGGTCTGGGCTTGCCTGGTAGGCCCTGGCTTGCCGGCCGCCGAGCCGGCCGCCCCCCCTGCCGGGGAGCCGGCCCCGCTTCGCCCCAGCTACCGCCTGCGGGCGCGCGATACCATCCGAGCGGGCGTGATCAACGAGGCGGACACCTTGGTCGAGCGCCGGATTAACCCCGACGGCACGGTGGATATCCCCTTCCTCAAGGAGGTCGTCAAGGTCGGCGGGCTCACGGTGAGCGAGGCCCAGGCCGTGTTGGAGAAACTCTACCTCAGGTACTTCAAGCGGCCCCAGGTGGTCCTGAGCATCGTCACCTACGCGGAGCGCCGTATCTACGTGAACGGCTTTGTCGGCAAGCCCGGCTCGGTCCTCGTACCGCCGGAGGAAACCCTAACGCTCGGCCGGGCGCTCTCGATGGCGGGGGGCATCCTCGCCCGCGGCAGCCGCACGGATGTCACCGTGACCCGCAGCCTGAACGGCGTCCCGACGCCGATCCAAAAGGACATGTCCAAAATCGACAAGGGGGAGGAGCCCGACTTCACCCTCGAGGACGAGGACCAGATCTACGTCCGCGACCGTACCTTCTGAACCCATGGACACGCCTTCCCCCAAGCCCGGTCAATCCCCGGAGGACCCTTCGCGCGGCCCACGCGGTTACGGCTCCTACGGCGGCCCTGCGGGTTATGGTGCCGCGGGTTACGGCAACTACGGCAACTACGGCGCCGCCGCCGGCGGGCCCGGCGGTAAAGGCGGACCTTTCGCCGCCTACCTTACCATGCTCCGCGAGCGCTGGTGGTGGGTGCTTCTGTCGGTCCTGGTCTTCGTGACCATCGCGGTGGTGTACACCTCGACGATCGTCCCGGAATACCGCGCCGCCGGGAGGCTGCGCGTCTACCGGCTCACGCCGACCATCGGCACCGGCAACACCGGCGTCGACGAGACGCAGCGGATCGGCTCCAACGACGACTTCCTGACCGCCATCGAATCCATGAAGAGCACGGCGGTGATCGAAGGGGTCTCCCGCCTGCTCACCCCCGCCGAGCGCAAGCTTGTCCTCGAGCCCTACCAGCAGGGCAACATCTTCACCGGTCCCCTGACCGAGCAGGAAGTCTTCGCCCGCCAGCGCGGGGTCAACCCGACCCGCCAGACCTTCGTGGTGAACGTCGACTTCACCCACCCCAACCGCGAGCTGGCTCGCCTCGTGGCGCAGCGTTTCTGCGATGTCATCCAGAAGTCCAGCGAGGACGAGCGCCTCACCATCACCCACCCGCTGGTCGAGAAGGCCCGCATCGAGATCGAATCCCTCGAGGACAAGGTCCGCCGCCTCTACGAGAAGAAGAACGGTCTCGTGAAGTCGGGCGACCTGCTGGATATCGCGGGCACCACCAACAGCATCGCCGCGCAGCGCTCCAAGCTCATCCAAGACCGCGAGGATTACCGCAAGCAGCTCGACGAAATCGGCATCGTGGTCGCCTTGGTCAAGCAGTACCGCGCCGCCGGCCGCGACCTCTCCGAGATCCCCCTCGTCCGGTCCGACGCCGACGTCGCCGCGGCCCGGTCCAAGTCGACCGACGCGCAGACCCGCGTGCGCGCGATGGAGGAGATTTACACGGACCTGCACCCCAAGATGATCGCCGAGCGGCAGGCGCTCGCCCAGCTGTCGGCCGAATTCCAGCGGGCGGTGAAGACCAAGGCGGACTCCCTCGCCGCGGCCCAAGTCGACCTCCGCGCCAAGCTGGACAACGCCGTCGAGATTCTCCGTCAGAAGGACGAGGCCATCAACCGCCTCCAGGCCGCCGCCGTCGAGCTCGAGAAGATTGACAAGGACATCCGCGCCAACGAGGAGTTCCTCGGCCGCATGAAGCTGAACTACGAGGAGGCCAAGCTGCGCACCGCCACCTCCGGCATCAGCACCTCCATCCGCGTGATGGATAAGCCCTCCGTGTCCGACAAGCCGGTCAACAAGAGCTTCAGCGTCAACGCGCTTGCGGGGCTCGCCCTTGGGTTCTTCGCGGGTGTCGGCCTCGTCCTGCTGCTGGGCACGCTCGACGACCGTCTGAAGTCCGTCCGCGACCTCGAGGGCGGCCTCAGTATTCCGGTGCTCGGCACGGTGCCCAAGGTCT
>JBEELT010000086.1:0-8045 GCA_041167995.1 Verrucomicrobiota bacterium
TGGCGATGGTCATTGTCTCGACCGGTGCCTGCCTCAGCACGGTGCTCGCGCCCTTGCTCCTGGCCTCGCTGCCGCGTCGACTCGGCTATCAGTTGCTCTGCCTGCTGGCCCTCGCGGCCACGGCGTGGATTTACCGCACGCCCGCGGAGTGGTCCGGCGAGCTCTTCCTCGGGCTGATGCCTGGGCTGATGGCCGCGAAGATCTTCGTGCTCGGCATGGCGGCGACCGCCTTCTTCGGCTTTTTCCCCTTGTACCTGCCGGAACTGTTCCCGACCCGCGTTCGCGCCACGGGGCAGGGGGTCTGCTATAATACCGGCCGACTCGTCGCGGTACCTTTCGTGCTCCTCAGCGGCAAGCTAGTCGAGACCCTCGGCGGCTTCCAGCCGGCCGCCGCGGCGATCACCTTGGTCTACGCCGCCGGCTTATTCGTCGCGTTCTTCGCCAAGGAGACCTCGGGTCAAGCCCTCCAGGATTGAGCGTCATGAATCCCCATGACGTCCGGATTCGCGCGGTCAGCTGGTACGCCTTGCCGGTGCGGACCCGGGTGCCCCTCAAGTTCGGCCACGACACGCTCACCGAGGTCGTCTGCGCCCGCGTGCGTCTGACCGTCGCGCGCGCGGACGGCCAGCGTGGCGAAGGGTGGGGCGAGACCCCGTTGAGCGTCCAATGGGTCTGGCCGTCGTCGTTATCCTATGCGATGCGCCTGCGGGCGCTTGAGGAGTTCTGCGACCTGTTGACCGAGGCTTACGCCCAGTTCCCGGCCTCCGGCCATGCCATGGAGATCGGACACGACTTCCTGGAGGCCGTCCTGCCCCGCCTGCTGGACTCTTTCAACGCGAGCCTGCCGGCGGGCGTACGTATCCCGAAACTCGCCGCGCTGGTCTGCGCCTCGGCCTTCGACCTCGCGCTGCATGACGCCTACGGCGTCGCCAACCAGGTTCCGACCTACCTGACGTACGAACGCCCGTGGATGAACCATGACCTCGCGGCCTACGTGACGCCCGCCGCGGACGCCCCGGAGGTTTCCTTCGCCGGTAAGTATCCGGCCGATTTCTTCCGCCAACCGGTGGCGACGAGCCTGCTCGCCTGGCACCTTGTCGGCGGCCTGGATTTCCTGACGGTGGCCGAGGCCGGCCTGGCCCGTTTGACCGATGGGCATCCGACCTCGCTCGACGAGTGGATCGAGCGCGACGGCCTGAAGGCGCTGAAAGTGAAGTTGCGCGGGAACGACGCGTCCTGGGATTTCGAGCGACTGCGCGCGGTCGCGGCGATCGGCCTGCCGCGGGGCGTCGAGCTCTTCACGGCGGATTTCAACTGCACGGTGACCGACCCCGCCTACGTGACCGATGTGCTGGACCGCGTGAAGGCCGAGCTTCCCGCGCTTTGGGCGCGCCTGAGCTACGTCGAGCAGCCTTTCCCGTACGAGCTCGCCGAGCATCCGATCGACGTCCGCGCCGTGAGCGCCCGCTGTCCGCTCTTCCTTGACGAGAGCGCCCATGACTGGCGCCTCGTGCGGCTGGGGCGCAGCCTCGGCTGGAACGGCGTGGCCCTGAAGACCTGCAAGACGCAGACCGGCGCGCTGCTTAGCTTGTGCTGGGCGCGGGCGCATGGGATGCAACTGATGGTCCAGGACCTCACGAACCCGATGCTCGCGCAGCTGACGCACCTACTGCTCGCGGCGCACACCCCGACGCTCGCGGGGGTCGAGACCAACGGCATGCAGTTCTACCCGGCCGCTTCGGAGCCGGAAGCCCGCCTCCATCCCGGAGCCTACCGGCGCCAGGGTGGGCGGGTTGATTGCGCCGGCCTGCGCGGCCCAGGGTTCGGCTATGCCGGCGCCGAGATCGCCCGGGTCCTGCCCCCGCCGCGTCTCGCGGCACCGCGTTGAGCCAATCCGCTTGCCCGCCCCCGTCTCCCGGGCCTATCCCTTGTCCTTCCCCATGATTACCCGACTGCTCCTCCTGGCCTCCTTGGCCGTCCCCGCGTTCGCCGCCGACGCCCCGGCCCGCAAGATCCTGTTCTTCACGAAGTCCTCTGGCTACGAGCACGAGGTGATCTCCTACAAGAAGGGGATGCCGAGCTTCGCCGAGAAGCAGCTGCTGGAAATCGGCAAGGCCAACCACTGGACCTTCACCTTCTCCAAGGATGGCTCGAGGTTCTCGCCGGAGTACCTGGCGCAGTTCGACTCCGTGATGTTCTACACGACGGGCGACCTCTGCTCCGCGGGCACCGACAAGAATCCGCCGATGACCCCGGCCGGCAAGCAGGCCCTCTTCGACTTCGTCAAGGGCGGCAAAGGTTTCGTCGGGACGCACTCCGCGGCTGACACCTTCCATACCGACAACGAATCCCAGAAGGGTCCGGAGCGTTTCAAGAACCATGGCGACCAGGCCGACGCCTACGTCTGCTTCCTCGGCGCCGAGTTCATCCGCCACGGCAAGCAGCAGGCTGGCGTGAACAAGGTCATCGACCCGACCTTCCCCGGCTTCGAGAAGGTCGGCGCCACTTTCTCCTTCGTGGAGGAGTGGTACACCCTGAAGGACTTCCGACCGGAGATCCACGTGCTCACCACCTTCAACGACCCGGCGCTCGAGGGCGACGACTACAAGCGTCCGGCCTACCCGAATTGCTGGGCCAGGCCGGAGGGCAAGGGCCGCGTTTTCTATACCGCCATGGGTCACCGTGAGGACGTCTGGACCAACGAGACCTTTCGCCAAATCCTCGTGGGTGCCCTGAAGTGGGCCAATGGCGATGCCGTGGCCCCGGACCTTTCGCCCAACCTCCTGAAGGTCGCCCCGGGCGCGATGACCAACCAGCCGTACACCCCGTCGGCCCCCGCCAAGGCCGCTCCGAAGAAGGCCGAGGCCAAGAAGTGAACCTGCGCGGCCCCCGGCCCCCGCTCCCATGATTACGCCCCCCGTGGAAGCGACGAAGTGGAGCGAGCTCTCGGTCCAGCAGAAGAAGTCCGGCCTAGCCGCCTGGCTAGGTTGGTTCTTCGACGGGCTGGATCTCCACCTCTACACCCTGGTCGCGGCGGTCTTCGTGGCGGAACTGCTCGGCACCAGCGAGGGCGATTCCGCCGTCGGTTGGTACGGGTCGATCATCCAGGCGGCTTTCCTGCTCGGGTGGGCTTTCGGCGGGGCCCTTTTCGGGTTGGTCGGGGACCGGCTTGGCCGGAGCCGCACCTTGGTGCTGACCATCCTCACCTACGCGCTTTTCACCGGGCTATCCTTCTTCGCCCAGACCTGGTGGCAGCTGATGATCTGCCGGTTCCTCGCTGCGCTCGGGATCGGCGGGGAGTGGGCCGTGGGCGCGTCCCTGCTCTCGGAGACTTGGCCCCGGAAATGGCGCCCGTGGATCGCCGCCGTGCTCCAGTGCGCCGTCAACTTCGGTATCCTCGCCGCCATCGCCGCCGTCACGCTGCTGCAGCTCATCCCTGGTTTCGAGTCCCGCTGGGTCTTCCTCATCGGCGTCTTGCCGGCCTTCGTGACCCTTTGGATTCGCAAGGAAGTCCCCGAGACCGCCGAGTGGGCGGCCGAGCAGGGCCGCGGGCCGCGCCCGCGTCTGGCCGACCTCTTCGCCCCGGGTCTCCGGCGCACGACCTTGATTGCCTCGGCCCTCTGCGCCATCGCCCTGACCGGCCACTGGTGCTTCATGTTCTGGCAGCAGGCCTTCATCCGGACGCATCCCGCCGTCGCGGAGGCCGCGGTCGCGATCAAGGCCGCCGTCACGGCCAAGGCGTTATTCTGCGTCATCGCGGCTTCGGTGCTCGGCAACTTCGCCTCGGGTTGGGCGGCGCAGCGGTTCGGTTATCGCGCCGCGCTCGCGGCATTCTTCTCGGCTTATTTCGTCCTGATGGTGCTGACCTTCGCGCGGCCCTGGAGTCTCCCTGAGACCTACATCCTCTATGCCGGGATCGGCTTCTGCCAAGGCGTCTTCGGCCTCTTCACCATGGCGTTGCCGCCGTTGTTCCCGACTTTGCAACGCACGACGGGGGCGGGTTTCAGCTACAACATCGGCCGGGTCTTCGCGGCGGCGGGCACGGTCTTCTTCGGCATCTTCGCCAAGCCCTCCGACTACGGCACCGTCCTGCTGGCGGCGGCGATGCTCTTCGCACCAGCCGCGTTGCTGGCCCTACGGCTGCCGCTGGCCGAAGACGAGCCCGCCGGGCGTTGATTAGGCGTTGTAACCGGCGCGATTCCGGCGACACTACCCGACGTGTTCCTCAAGAAGCGGCTCTCCCTTTTCCTGAAGATCCAGGCCGTCGCGTTCGTCATCGGGACGGGCTTCATCCTTCGAAATACCGCGAGCCGGGTGATGGAGGAGCAACAACGGGCCGTGAACCTCGACGAGGCTCCGCCTTTCGCGTCGACCCTCGGGGAGACGTTGGGTCGCGTCGGTCAGATCTTCCAGACGGAAGGCTGGCTCATCCTGCTGCCGCTCTACGGCACCTGCCTTTTCTTCCTTCGTGTCGACCAGCGGATCCGTGGGCTGCGCCAGGCTTTTGTCAAGTGGAGCGTCCTCTTCCTCGTGATGGAGTTCACCACCGAGTGGACGAAGTACGGTTGGGGTGAAGCGACGGCGGAATTACCGCTCATGCTGGTCCGGTATCTGGCGGGCGGCGCCCTGGCCGCGGCCGTCTGGTGGCTCATCGAGAAGTCCCCTCGCGTCCATGAGTCGCACGGGCGGGGGCACCGCTAAGTCAACCGCGCCCCAGCGTCGCAATCGCCTTGAACTCGGCGGCGGTCACGGGCGTCACGGAGAGACGGTTGCCGGGTCGCAGGATCAGCATGTCCTTGAGCGCCGCACACTCGCGTAGGTCGGGCAGGCTGACGAGGCGGCGAAAGGTCTGGTGGAAGGACACCTCGAGGCAGCTCCAGCGCGGGTTGTCCCTCGTAGATTTGGGGTCGAAGTAGTCCGACTTTGCGTCGAACTGGGTGGGGTCGTCGAAGGCCGCCTTCGAGACTTTGGCGACGCCGACGATGCCCGGGGCGGCGCAATTGGAATGGTAGAAGAGCACCAGGTCGCTGACCTGCGCCGCGCGCAGGAAATTGCGCGCCTGGTAGTTGCGCACCCCGGTCCAGGGTTCCTGGCCCTTGCGCTCGAGTTCCGCGAAGGAGAACTCGTCGGGTTCGGACTTCATCAGCCAGTGGTGCATGCGGCCAACGTGCAGGGCAGGGCGGGTTTTTCAAGGTCGGGCTGCGGTCTTGCCCTTTGTGCGGGGCCGACCCTAATCGGGCTGTGCGCCTGTTGGACTCCCATTGTCACCCGGAATACGCCGTCAAAGCCGGACGTCTCGCCGCCTGGGTCGAGGAATGCCGCGCCGCCGGCGTCGAGGGTGCGGTCGCCATCGGGACCGACCTCAAGGATTGGTCCGACTACCGCGACCTCGCCGCCACCCGGCCTGATTTCTTTCGCCACACCGTCGGCCTCCATCCCTGCCATGTCGAGGAAGGCTGGGAGGAGACCGTCGCCGCGATCTCACCCTATTTCGCGGACCGCACCCACCCGGCCGCGCTCGGGGAGATTGGCTTGGATTATTTCCGCCTGCCAGCCGACGGCGCCGAAGCTGCGCGCATCAAGGGCTGGCAGCAGGCGGCCTTCCGCCGGCAGCTGTCGCTGGCCTATCAGTTCGGTTGCCCGGTGGTAATCCACTCCCGCCATGCCTTCGACGATTGCGTGCGCCTGATCGACGACAGCGGCGTGGATTGGTGCAAGGTCGTCTTCCATTGTTTCGTCGAGGGTTCCGCACAGGTCCGCCAGATCAATCAGCGCGGCGGCCGGGCCTCCTTCACCGGCATCATCACGTACGCGAAGTCCGAGGACATTCGCCAGGCACTGAAGGCGCAGGGACTCGCGCGGCTCATGCTCGAGACCGACGCGCCCTACCTCGCGCCGCAGTCCGTCCGCGGCAAGGAAAATACGCCCGCTTACCTTCCGGAGATCTGCGCCCAAGCCGCGGAGCTGCTGGGGCTGCCGGCGGATGAGGTTGCCGAGGTCGCGACGCGCAACGCCCGCGAGTTCTTCGGGTTCTGACCTGTGAATGAAAAAGGGCGGGCCCGAAGGCCCGCCCTGCTCGGACGCGGATGCACGCCTCAGGCCTTGGCCAGCGCCTGCTCGAGGTCGGCGAGGATGTCCTCGACGTCCTCGATACCCACGGAGAGGCGGACGTAATCGTCGGTCACGCCGGCGGCGGCGCGTTCCGCCGCGGTGAGCTGCGAGTGCGTCGTGGAGGCCGGGTGGATGGCGAGCGAGCGGGCGTCGCCGATGTTGGCGACATGGCTGTGGAGCTGCAGCGCGTCGATGAACTTGGCGCCGCCCTCATGGCCCGACTTCAGGCCGAAGCCGACGAGGGCGCCGTAGCCGTTGGTCAGGTACTTCCGGGCGAGGTCGTGGTACTTCGAGGACTTGAGGCCGGGGTAGTTGGTCCACTTCACCTTCGGGTGCGCCTCGAGGAACTGGGCGACCTTCATTGCGTTGGCGCAGTGGCGCTCCATGCGCAGGTGCAGGGTCTCAAGGCCCTGGAGCAGCAGGAAGGCGTTGAAGGGCGAGAGGCAGCTGCCGACGTCGCGCAGGAACTGGAGGCGCATCTTCATGACGAAGGCGATGTTCGCGCCGCCGGCGGGCGGGAAGGCCTTGAAGGCTTCCCAGTGCGGCAGGCCGTGGTAGGAAGGGTCGGGTTCGGTGAAGCCGGGGAACTTGCCGTTACTCCAGTCGAAGTTGCCGCCGTCGACGACGATGCCGCCGATCGAGGTGCCGTGGCCGCCGATGTGCTTGGTCGCGGAGTGGACGACGATGTTGGCGCCATGCTCGAACGGACGGTTCAGGTACGGCGAGAGGGCGGTGTTGTCGACGATCAGCGGGACGCCGACTTCCTTTGCGATCATGCCGACCTCGGCGAAGGGGAGGATGTTGAGGCGGGGATTGCCGAGGCCTTCGCCGTAGAAGGCCTTGGTGTTCTTCTTCACGGCCTTCCGGAAGTTCTCGGGATCGTCGCCGTCGACGAACGAGACCTCGATGCCGAGCTTGGGCAGGGTGTAGTGGAACAGGTTGTAGGTGCCGCCGTAGAGCTGCGAGACCGAGACGATGTGGTCGCCGGCGCCGGCGAGGTTCAGGATGGCCGCGGTGATGGCGGCCTGCCCGGAGGAATGGGCGAGCGCGGCCGAGCCGCCTTCGAGCGCCGCGACCCGCTGCTCGAGCACGTCGGTCGTCGGGTTCATGATGCGGGTGTAGATGTTGCCGAGTTCCTTCAGGCCGAAGAGGTTGGCGGCGTGCTCGGTGTCCCGGAACTGGTAGCTCGTCGTCTGGTAGATCGGGACGGCGCGGGAGCCGGTGGTCGGGTCGGGTTTCTGGCCGGCGTGCAGCGTCTGCGTGCCGAGGCCGGGCTTCTTCTTGGGTGTGCTCATGGGGAAGGGGAGGGGACCTCTTTATCCCCGTCGGAGGCTCGGGTCACAAGCCGTTTTCCGGTCTATGACGCTTCCTTCTCGCCCTCGGGCGGGCTTTTTTCCTATCTGGACGCACCGTATGCCCGTCTTCCTGCACGATACCATGAGCCGCAAGGTGCGCCCCTTGCTCCTCAAACCCGACCGCTCCACGTTCGGCATGTATTGCTGCGGTCCGACCGTGTACGGCCCGGCCCACATCGGCAACTTCCGGACCTTCCTCCTGCAGGACGTCCTGCGTCGCACCCTCGAGGTCACCGGCCTCAAGGTGAAGCATGTCCGCAACCTCACCGACGTGGACGACAAGACGATCCGCGGCGCGGTGGCGGCGAAGATGACCCTGGCGGCTTTCACCAAGGGCTGGACCGACAAGTTCCACGCCGATTGCGCCGCCTTGGGGTTGCTCGTCCCGCAGGTCGAGCCCAGTGCGGTCGAGCACATCCCGCAGCAGGTCGCCATGATCAAGTCGCTCGTCGACCGCGGCCACGCCTACGTGGCTAAGGACGGCTCCGTCTACTTCAAGGTCTGCTCCTGCGCCGATTACGGCAAACTCTCCCGCCTGGATCGCAGCCAGTCCCGCACGCAGGCGACCAATAGCGCCGG